>JAEXLC010000076.1 GCA_023445495.1 Pseudomonadota bacterium
CCTGGACCGTGCCCAGCTGCGCGCTGCCTGACAGCGCCCGCACCGTCACCGTCTTGCCGGCCGTGCTTGCGGCCAGGTTTGCCCGGCCATAGCCCGTCAGCATCCCGCCGGGATCGCCGGCAAGACCGGTCACATCGCCATCGGTCGCGGTCACGCTGATGGTGCCGGCGGTCGAGGTGATCGTCTTCAGACGGGCATCCGTCTGGCTGGTGATAGTTGTCGCATCGCCCGAGGTCAGGTGATCGGTCACCCACAGCTCATCGGCGGCGCCTTGTTTGTCGAGAACTGCGGTGGTCGCGGCATCACCACCGCCCAGATACAGGGCGTCGCCACCCGCCCTGAGCAGAAGCCCGCCGTTGAGTGCCCAAGCGCTCGCGACATCCACGGCCCAGGCCTGCACGTCGATCTGATCGCCGGCCGTCGAGGTGCCGCCCGCGCCTGCCTGTACCGTACCCAGCTGCGCGCTGCCTGACAAAGCTCGCACCGTCACCGTCCTGCCAGCCGCACTCGCCGTCAGGCCCGCGCGGCCATAGCCGCCCACGATCCCGCCGGTGCCACCGGCAAGGCCCGTCACATCGCCGTCGGTCGCGGTCACGCTGATGTTGCCGGCGGTCGAAGCAACTGTCTTCAACCGGGTATTGGTCTTGCTGGTGATGGTCGCGGTATCGCCCGAGGTCAGGTGATCGGCGACCCGCAACTCGTCCGTGATGCCCTGCTTGTCGAGCATCGCGGTAGTCGCGGCGTCGCCGCTGCCGAGGTACAGCGCGCCATTGCTCGCCCTCAGCAGCAGCCCGCCATTGCGCGCAGTCGCAGTGGTGATGTCCACCGCCTCGGCCTGCACGTCGATCTGGTCACCGGCCATGGTGGTACCGGTCGTGCCCGCCTGGACCGTGCCGAGCTGCGCGGTACCCGACAGCGCCCGCACGATCACCGTCTTGTCGGTCGCGCTCGCCGTAAGATCGGCGCGACCATAGCTGCCCAGGATCCCACCGGTACCGCCGGCCAACCCCGTCACATCGCCATCGGTCGCGGTCACGCTGACATTGCCGGTGGTCGAAGTGATCGTCTTCAACCGGGCATTGGTCTTGCTGGTGATGGTCGCGGTATCGCCCGAGGTCAGGTGATCGGTCACCCGCAGCTCGTCCGTGATGCCCTGCTTGTCGAGCATCGCGGTGGTCGCGGCGTCGCCGCTGCCGAGGTACAGCGCACCATTGCTCGCCTTGACCAGCAGCCCGCCGTTTCGCGCGGTCGCAGTGGTGATGTCCACCGCCTCGGCCTGCACGTCGATCTGGTCGCCGGCCATGGTGGTCCCGGACACACCCGCCTGGACCGTGCCCAGCTGCGCGCTGCCCGACAGCGCTCGCACCGTCACCGTCTTACCAACCGCACTCGCCGTCAGGTCAGCGCGGCCATAGCCGCCCAGGATCCCGCCGGTACCACCGGCCAGCCCCGTCACATCGCCATCGGTTGCGGTCACGCTGACATTGCCGGTGGCGGAGACCAGCGACAACGCCCGCACATTCGCCTGCGCGATCAAGGTCACGTCGCCATCCGCGCTCAGGATGTCGTTCGCAAGGATATCGCTGCCGGCTCCGCCCGCGTTCAGCACCAGTCCCTCGCCGGCGCCGCTGACAGTCACCTTGCCGACCGTGATCGTGCCCGCCGCCGTCTCGACGTCCAACGACCCGGCTAGCGTCACGTCACCCAGCGTGACCAATCCCGTGGTCACCAATTTCGTGGGATTCGCGATGCTGTGCAACGCGTTCCCGGTGACATCGCCGAGCGCGATGGAAGAACCGCGCAGCACGATATCGGAGCGGCTGATCGCCGTACCGCCGGTCAGCGTCGTTTCCGGGGCGAATGCAATGGCGTTCGTTCCGGCATCGAGCGTCAGGGCCTGACCGCTGCTTCCCAGGCTGTTGGCGGTGAGACTGAGGGTGCCCGAGCCGGCGATCGTGCCATTGGTGGCCAGGATATTGACTGCGCCTGCCGCACTCTGCCCGATGCTCGACGCGGTCTTGCCCAGGACGATCGATTCTCCCGTCACCGCATAGTTGCCGGCCGCGCTGACCGTGTTTTCCACTGTGACGCCGCCGCTTCCGGTGATCGTCACATCGCCCGCGGCACTGGCATCGAGTTCGCCGGAGAGGATGATGTCATCTGCTCCGCTACCCGGAGTGATCGCGATGCCGTTCGCCGCATCGCTCGCCGTCGCGATCACGATGCTGCCGCCAATGGCGGTGGCTTCGAGCCTGGCATTCGCATCGACGTTCAGCAGCGACGCGATGCCGGACGACGAAGCACCGGCGATGCGGATCGAGCCGCCCTTGATATTGCCGGTCACATCGATCTTGGCCGTTCCGACAGTCGTCCCCGCCGCGATCGTGAAACCAAGCGGGCTGTCGACGCCGCTGGGGAAGGTCACGTCGGTCGCGGCGACGAGCGCCACCGAGCCATCGCTGGAAGTCAGCGCCTTGCCACTCTCGATCCGCTGTCCGACTGCTACAATCGAGCCTCGCGCGTTGATCGCCCCCGAGCCGGCGACGAGGGCGATGGACGCGGCGGAGCTGCCCGACAAACGCGCGCTCCCCTCCGCCGTCGCGACGAAATCGGGCTCCATATAGTCCAGCGTGCTGAGGACCAGGCTTCCCCCGCTGAAACCACCGGTCGGGCCGAAGGTGATGCCGGAGGGATTCACCAGCCAGACGGTGATGTTGTCGGTGCTGTCGATCTGGCCATAGATCGACGACGGATTTCCCGCATTCACGCGGTTCAGCACCGATCGCGCGGTGCTCACATCGATTCCGTCCCGGAAGTTGATCGATTCGGCGGAAGAGGACGCGGTCCCCAGATTGAAGCTGTTCCACTCGATGATGCGGTTCGAACCGTTGAGATCGACGATCATCCGGTTCGCATCGCCGGGATCGATCGAGATGACGGCGCCGCCATCCGTCGCGACATTCGGAAGGACCTGGCTCCAGGCATGCGGGCTGGCGAGCAGGCCGCCGAGCAACGCCGTGGTGAAGAGCAGCCGGTGACGGGCCTTCGCACGCGAGACGCGAACGGCCAGCGGCTTCGCGGTGACGGTCATCAGCGCCTCCCCCAGGGAAATAATTGCGTCGTGAACGATATGAGAAAGCGCGCGGGCGGCCGCTTGGCGTCGAACGTCAGCGCCTTGTCGAGCGGCTGCGCATAGGTGAGCTCGAGCGCGAAACGGCCCGGATCAACGATGCGGACACCGCCACCGACCGACCGCAGCAGCCGGTTGTCCTCCGACGAGCCATTGTCGAGGTTCCAGAGCCGGACCGAATCATGAAACGCCGTCAGCTCGACGCTGACCGGCCCCTTGAACGGCAAGCGAAGCCGCGGCTCGATCCGGAAGGCGGCGACACGGTCGCCACCGTTCGCGCCGGGATCGTACCCGCGGCCATAGGTCAGGCTGCCGAGCGAGAACTCCTCGAGGTTCAGCAGCGGCTTGCTCGCCCACTGCCCCAGCGCCGACACCGCCAGGGTCAGCGCGCTGACCGGGCGATATTCCGCGCTAAACTCGCCGCGGACCACGGTCGCCTGCGGATCGCCGTCGAAGCGGCTCGGCGCGAAATTGCCGGCGATGATCCCGCGCTTGCTGGCGCCGAACAGGCCGGTGCCCTGCCGGACCTCCAGCGAGCCGGACAGGCGCCCGAGCATCCGGTCATTGCGCCCGAGCAGGCGGAGCGATCCGTCGAGCCGGCCAAACAGCACCCGCAGCTTGTCCTGCGTGAACGGGATCTTGCTTGCGTTCTGATAGATCTGGGTGCGCTGGTTCAGCAGCTCGAAGCCGGAAGTGAGGCTCAGCCGCCCGGCGAGCGACCGCACCAGCGGCATGGTCAGTTCCAGACCCGCGATCAGCGAACGCGACCGCAGGTCCAGGTTGACGATATCGGGATTCGACAGCGCATAGCTTGCGCGCGCGCCCAGCCGGATATCGGAGCCGAGGGCAAAGTCATGCCCGGCCTGGAGAACGTGGATCTCCTTCCAGTCCGTCGAATTGGAATAGCCGACGTACGTGCGATCGGCGAGGCCGGTCAGGCCGTAGAACTCGCCCCGCGCCGAGAGGATGGTCGGGCCAAGCTGCTTCGATCCGTAATTCTGGATATTGGCCAGAACCGTCGCCTGCTGGGTTTCGACGCTCAGCTCGCCGATGACTTCGCCCGGCGCCTTCTCGGCGCTCCGCAGCGCCAAGTGCACGTTGATGCCCGGCAGATCGTCGACCAGGAGCAGGATCCGCTCGACATCGTGCTTGTTGACCGGATCGAGCGCCATGAGCGCATCCGAACGATCCTTGAGCACCGATCTGTAGCGCCCGATGTCGCCGATCACGCGGATGGCGGTGATCTTCGCGGAAACGATCGTGATCTTGAGCTGGCTGCCGGTTTCCCGGCTCAGCTGCTGGCTGCCGATCTGCGCCAGCGCCACATAGCCGGCGCGGGCGAGCAGTTCATTTGCCTGATCCCGGATCCCGCAGACATTGGAAATCGGCTGCACGCCGGTTGCAAACCGGACGCGGGAAAGAAGCGCGTCAATCTCCGTGGCGACGGCAGTGTCGGCCGGCGTCCTGAAGACTACCGAGTCCAAATTGATTTCGAGCTTTGAATCAGCAAGCGCGCACGGCGGCGGAGTCAAAACACCTTCATTTTCCAGCCGCGCCGTCGATCGCGCAGGTTCTTCTGGCTTTGCAGGCTGATCTACCTGACTACGTCCGGGAACATTTTGCTGTGCAAATGCAACATCTAAGGCTGAATGGAGAGAAATTGCGACAGCCAACAAAGCCGCTGACCGCGTCAGAGCGCTACGCATCAATAGTTCCCCCCGGCAACGACCGACAAATGCGACCGCATTAACTATCTTGCATTCAACTATCGATATTGCCGATTCGCATTCGCTTGGCAACGATTCGCTGAAAACTAATGTTTTCATGCATTGTTCGAAGACATATCGAAAACAATGCATCCATATTCGTTCTTTCACATAACTATCGACGCCGGGGACTGATTAACCATCGAGGTTGTCCGCATGCGACGATGCCCGTGACCGACCGGCCAGGTCGCCGCGTGGACGCGATCCATCCGATCCCGCCTTGCGCGGGCGCGCCCGAGGCGTGGCTCGACGATATTGGCCGGGTGCCGGCGGATGCCGGAAGACGCCGGAACCCGGCAGCTCCCTTCAGCCCGGCCGGGAACAACGGTCACCGGCCGGCCGG
>JAEXLC010000103.1 GCA_023445495.1 Pseudomonadota bacterium
CGTCATCCCGGCCTTGAGCCGGGATCCCGCTTCTTCGTGCATGGCGGGTAGCGCAGCGGGACCCCGGCTCAAGGCCGGGGTGACGATCGCAAGACATCTGCTCGCGCGCCCATTCGATCCAGCAACACTTTGTTACCGTCGCGTCGTTGAAGCGGCCATAACCGCCCCCTAGATTATCCCTTGCGGACCGGGCCCCTCTGGCGAGGGCTTTCAAAGCCCTCGTGATGTCGGACCGCATCGAGCGCGCTCGGTGCAGGTTTGGACGGTACTCCCCCTTCCCTCCCCACCAAGCCTGAGCCGGGTGCCGCTCGATCGAACAAGCTTCGATTGGAGTTTTCGCACGTGAACCCTCTCTACCAGATCCCCCGCACCGGCGCCGCTGCCGCGCGCTTTGACGAGGGACTGCGCCAGCACATGCTGGGCATCTATCGCAACATGGGGATCGGTCTGGCGATCACCGGCCTCGTCGCGCTCGCCGTGGCGAGCACGCCGGCGCTGGTCGCGCTGATCTTCGGCACGCCGCTCAAGTGGGTGGCGATGTTCGCACCCCTTGCCTTCATCTTCTTCTTCCAGTTCCGCATCGAGCGGATGAGCGTGGCCGGCGCCCGCACCGCCTTCTTCGCCTTTGCCGGCGTGATGGGCGTGTCGATGGCCAGCATCTTCCTGGTCTTCACCGGCGAGAGCATCGCCACCGCCTTCTTCGCGGCGGCCGGCATGTTCCTGGCGCTCAGCCTGTTCGGCTACACCACCAAGCGTGACCTGACCGGCATGGGCACTTTCCTGATGGTCGGCCTGATCGCGGTGGTGCTGATGAGCATCGTCAACATATTCCTCGGCTCGTCGCTGCTCCAGACGCTGTTCTCGGTCATCGGCATCGTGATCTTCGCCGGCCTCACCGCCTGGGACACGCAGCGCTTGAAGAGCGAGTATGCTTATTACGGTCGCAGCGAAGCCGCGGACAAGATGGCGATCATGGGCGCGCTGTCGCTCTATCTGAACCTGATCAACATGTTCCAGCTGCTGCTCAACCTCACCGGCGAGCGGGAGTAACCGGTATGGCCAGCTTCACCTGCCCCGTCGACGGCACCGTGCTGGTGCTGGTCGAGCGCTCAGGGATCGAGATCGACCATTGCCCCAGCTGCCGCGGCGTGTGGCTCGATCGCGGCGAGCTGGACAAGATCATCGAGCGGAGCGCCGTCTCGGCGGCGCCCGCCCAGCCCCAGGCGCCGCAGCCGCAGCCGCAGCCGCAATATCGCGACGAGCGGCCCCGCTATGACGATCGTGGCGGCTACGGCCATGGCGGCGGCAAATACCCGCCCAAGCGCCGCAAGTCGTTCCTCGAGGAACTGTTCGACTGACTCTTTCCCAGCCCGTGTGCAGGCGCAGTCACACGGGCGGACGGCGGCGCGGCCCTTCCACCCCCTCACCTGCGAGGGTCGCGCCCCGTCCAACCCCACTTCCTCCCCGCGCCACACTGGCTATCATGTGATCGCTAACAGGGGAGGAAGACCATGATTACCCGCCGGTCCGTGCTGGGCACCACCGCCGCCGCACTAGGCGCCGCCGCACTCCCCCTTCCCGCCACCGCGAACGCGCCCGGGGCCTTCGTCACCCGCAACGGCACCGGCCTGCTCCTCGGCGGCAAGCCCTACCGCTTCGCCGGCAGCAACATGTGGTACGCCGCCTGGCTCGGCGCCGACGCGCCCTGGGGCAATCGCGATCGCCTCCGCCGCGAGCTCGACGCCCTCGCCTCGATCGGCGTCCGCAATCTCCGCATCGCTGCCTCGGCCGAGGATTCGCCGCTCAAGAACTCGGTGAAGCCCGCCTTCCGGACCAAGGGCAGCGCTTGGAACCCGGCACTGGTCGATGGCCTCGCCTATGCCCTTGCCGAGATGGGCAAGCGCGACATGAGGGCGGTGCTCTACCTCACCAATTTCTGGGAATGGTCGGGCGGGATGATGACCTATCTCAGCTGGGTCAACGGCGGCAAATATCTGAACATGAACGACCCCGCGCACCCCTGGCCGGAATTTCCGGACATGACCGCAGGGTTCTACGCGAACAGCGAAGCCGTAGCCCTGTTCCACGACTATGTCCGCGCTACCGTGAAGCGCCATGCCGGCGATCCGACGATCATGGCCTGGCAGCTCGCCAACGAACCCCGCCCCGGCGGCAGCCCCAAGTCCGCCGAGCCGAACCTCGCGGCCTATAATGGCTGGATCCAGGGCACCGCGAAGCTCATCAAGTCACTCTCGCCCAGGCACCTTGTCTCCACCGGCAGCGAAGGGCTCAAGGGCTCGATCGAACGCGCCGATGTCTACAAGGCGGCGCACGCCTTTCCCGAGATCGACTATGTCACCGCCCATATCTGGCCGCTCAACTGGGGCTGGGTGGACGCAAAGGACATCGCCGGCACCAACGAAGCCAGCTTCGCCAAAGTGCGCGAATATATCGCCCAGCACATCGCGCTCGCCACCGAGATGGGCAAGCCGCTGGTGATCGAGGAGTTCGGCTATCCCCGCGACGGCGGCGGTTACGACCCCGAAAGCGCCACCAGTTTCAAGGACGGCTATTACAAGCTGATCTACGACGCGGTCGAAGCCAATCCCGCCATCATCGCCGGCTCGAACTTCTGGGCCTGGAACGGCGAAGGCCGCCCGGTGCACGGCGACCATCGCTTCCGCCCCGGCGACACCGCCTGGCTCGGCGACCCGCCGCACGAGCCACAGGGCTGGTACGGCGTGTTCGACAGCGACGCCTCCACCCGTGCCGTGATCCAGGCGCATGCCAGGGCATTGGCGGGCTAGGCAGGCACCGCTCCTTTACTCCCCTCCCTGCAAGGGAGGGGTTGGGGGTGGGTTGCGGCCCCGGTCTTCCGGGGACGCCCAGCGAGACGTCAGCCCAAAACAGAAAAGGCCGGGCATCGAGCCCGACCTTTTCTAACCCACCCCTTGCCCCTCCCTTGCAGGGAGGGGAATAAAGAGCGCGCCAATACCCACACACCCGATAGGAAAAGTTTCCCTAGCCCGGCCCCAAGCAACCGTCCGTTGCCCCGCGTGGCTGCGGAGCCCATTTGCCGACAATGGCAACGCTCCTCGATCCCACCGCGCGCGGGCGCGTGATTCTCGTTGGTGCCGGTCCGGGCGATCCGGGCCTGCTCACCGTGCGCGCCGTCGAAGCGCTCAAGCAGGCCGATGTGCTCGTCCATGACGGCCTCGTCGATCCCCGCGTCCTCGATCTCGCCCCCCAGGCCCACCGCATCTCGGTCGCCAAGTCGCGCTCGAAGCACACCGTGCCGCAGGACGCGATCAACGCGCTGATCGTCGCGCATGTGAAGACCGGCGCGATCGTCGTCCGCCTCAAGGGCGGTGACCCGTTCATCTTCGGCCGTGGCGGCGAGGAAGTCGAAGCCGTACGCGCCGCCGGCCTCCCCGTCGAAGTCATCCCGGGCATCTCCGCCGCGCTGGGTGCCGCTGCCGAGGTCAATTTGCCGCTCACCCATCGCGACTGGTCGAGCGCCGTCAGCTTCGTCGCCGGCCAGTGCAAGGGCCTGTCCGAGCAGGACTGGTCCGGCCTCGCCGGCAAGGGCCGCACGCTGGTGATCTATATGGGCGTCGCCACCTGCCCGGACATCAGCGAGAAGCTGATGAACGACGGCGTCGCGCCCGACATGCCCGTCGCCGTGCTCGAGCGCGGCACGCTGGAGGGCAGCCGCGCGCTGCGCACCCTGCTCGCCGATCTCGGCCCGATGGTCGCGCGCGAGCAGGTGCAGAGCCCGGCGATCATCATTGTCGGCGAAGTCGTCCTGCTCGCCGATGCCGAGGACAAGATGGCCGGCTGGGCCAAGGCCGCGGAGGCGCTGGCATGAAGATCCTGACCGGAAACGACCTCCCCACCGGCGACGTCACCTGGTGGACCGGCTCCGGCTGGTCGCGCCATGTCGAGGACGCCAAGGACGTCGGCGACCAGGGCGAGGCGATCGCGCATGCCGAGGAAGGCGCGCGCCGGGTCAACGGCCCCTATGTGATCGACGCGACCGCTACGCCCGAGGGCCCGCGCCCCGCGCACATCAAGGACCGCATCCGCGCGCTCGGCCCGACCGTCCGCCCGGACCTGACCCTCAAGCCCGCCGACCCGAATGCCGGCAGCTGGGTGATCTGAAATGTACAAATACGACGAATATGACCATTCCATCGTCGCCGCGCGCGTCGAGGAATTCCGTGACCAGGTGAACCGCCGCCTTGCCGGCCAGATCACCGAGGACCAGTTCAAGCCGCTGCGGCTGATGAACGGCCTCTATCTCCAGCTCCACGCATACATGCTGCGCGTCGCGGTGCCCTATGGCACGCTCGACAGCCGCCAGATGCACATGCTGGCGCACATCGCCCGCAAATATGACCGCGGCTATGGCCATTTCACCACCCGCCAGAACCTCCAGTACAACTGGATCAAGCTCGAGGATGCGCCCGACATCCTCGCCGAGCTGGCCACGGTCGAGATGCATGCCATCCAGACCAGCGGCAATTGCATCCGCAACATCTCGTCGGACCAGTTCGCCGGCGCCGCCGCCGATGAGCTGACCGACCCGCGCCCCTGGGCCGAGCTGCTGCGCCAGTGGAGCACCTTCCACCCCGAGTTCAGCTGCCTGCCGCGCAAGTTCAAGATCTGCGTGATCGCCGCCGAGGAAGACCGCGCCGCGATGCGCCTGCACGATATCGGCATCCAGATCGTCGAGAAGGACGGCCAACTCGGTGCCGCGATTTACGTGGGCGGCGGCATGGGCCGCACGCCGATGATCGCGCCGCTGATCAAGGACTTCGTGCCGTTCGACGATTTCGTCAGCTATCTTGAGGCCTGCCTGCGCGTCTACAATCGCTATGGCCGCCGCGACAACATGTACAAGGCGCGGATCAAGATCCTGATCCACGAGCTTGGCGCGGACAAATATCGCGCCGAGGTCGAGGAGGAGTTCGCCGCGGTGAAGGCGCTCGGCATCGATCCGCCCAAGGCTGAGTTCGATCGCATCGCTGCCTATTTCGCGCCGCCCGCCTATGACGCGGACGCGCCCGACACGCTCGATCGCAGCGATCCCGATTTCGCCGTCTGGCTCGATCAGAACGTCTCGGCGCACAAGCAGCCGGGCTATGCGGTCGTCACGATCAGCCTGAAGCCGATCGGTGGCATCCCCGGCGACGCCACTGCCGACCAGATCGACCTGATGGCCGATCTCGGCGCAAAGTACAGCTTCGACGAGCTGCGCGTCACCCACGCCCAGAACATCGTGCTGCCGCATGTCCGCAAGGCCGATCTCTACGCGGTGTGGCAGCAGCTACGCGACGCCGGGCTGGCCGAAGCCAATCTCGGCCTGATCAGCGACATCATCGCCTGCCCGGGCCTCGATTATTGCAGCCTCGCCAACGCCCGCTCGATCCCGCTCGCGCAGAAGATCGCGACGCGCTTCTCGGACATCGGCCGCCAGCGCGAGCTCGGCGAACTCAAGCTCAAGATCAGCGGCTGCATCAATGCCTGCGGCCACCACCATGCCGGCCACATCGGCATCCTCGGTGTCGATCGTAAGGGCGTCGAGAATTACCAGCTGTCGTTCGGCGGTTCGGGCGCGGAGGACGTGTCGCTCGGCACGATCACCGGCCCCGGCTTCAGCGAGGACGGCATCGTCGACGCGATCGAGAAGGCCACCGACCTCTATCTCGCCCAGCGCGAGGACGGCGAGCGCTTCCTCGACACCTATCGCCGCCTCGGCATGGCCCCGTTCAAGGAGGCGATCTATGGGTGATCTGCTCCGCTACCGCGACGACGAGACGCACGAAGAGCCCGCGGTCACGCTCGACGCGTTCCTCGGCCAGTCGAACGCCACCGCCGTTCGCATCGAGAGCGGCGAGGATGCACGCATCCTGCTCCCCTATCTCGATCGCCTCGCTTTGGTGGAAGTGAGCTTTCCCAAGTTCCGCGACGGCCGCGGCTATTCCACCGGCCGCATCCTGCGCGAGGCGGGCTATACCGGCGAGCTGCGCGCCCAGGGCGATGTGCTGGTCGACCAGATCCCGCTGATGCGCCGCTGCGGCTTCGACAGCTTCGCGCCCGAGGCGCCAGTGGACGAAGCCGTGCTCGCCGCGTCGCTCGCCCGCTACGAGTTCCACTATCAGGCCGCCGCCGATCCGGCGGTGCCGGTATGGAAACGCCGGCATGGCTGAGGCCGCGCGCAAGGTGGATCGCGAGATCGACCGGATCGACGTCGCCCCGCGCTGGACCGCGGCCGATGCGATCCGCCTGAACAACCTGTTCCGCGGCACCGACACGCCCGAGATGCTGCGCGAGGTGCTGGGCAACCATATGCTCGGCGATGTCGCGCTCGTCTCGTCCTTCGGTGCCGAGAGCGCGGCGCTGCTCCATCTCGTCGCCCAGGCCGATCCCAACACGCCGGTGATCTTCCTCGATACCGGCAAGCATTTCCCCGAGACGCTGGCCTATGTGCAGCAGCTCGCGAAGTTCATCGGCCTTAAGAACCTCCAGATCATCGCGCCCGATGCCGAGACGATCGAGAAGCGCGACAACACCGGCTTGCGCTGGTCCTATGATCCGGACGGCTGCTGCGAGATCCGCAAGGTCATCCCGCTCGAAAAGGCGCTGGCGGGCTTCGATGCAAGCATCACCGGGCGCAAGGCGTTCCAGGCGAGCACCCGCAATGCCCTGCCCCGCTTCGAGGTCGATGGTGACCGGATGAAGTTCAATCCGCTCGCCAGCTGGACCAAGCAGGACATCGAAGCCTATTTCGAGACGCACAGCCTGCCCCGCCACCCGCTGGAGGCGCAGGGCTATCTCTCGATCGGCTGCGCGCCGTGCACCAGCGTGGTCAAGCCGGGCGAGGATCCCCGCTCGGGGCGCTGGCGCGGCTGGGACAAGACCGAGTGCGGCATCCACACCCCGGTGGAAGACGGCGACCCCAACCAACCGAGCTTCTGATAGGGTCAGGCCGATGTCGATTCGGCCCCTGTTTTCGCTCCTCGCCCTGCTCGCCACCGCCGCCGCGCCCGCTCCGGACTGGCGCTTCGAGCCCGGCGAGACGCCTGCCCATTTCGCCGCACGCGTGCTGGGCCAGCCCGAAGGCGAGTTGAACATCGTCGATGCGCCCTGGAACGGCCGGCGCACGCTCTTCGCCGACTATCAACGCGGCGAACGCCAGAACAACTACACCGTGAGCTTCCGTGAATTGTTCGCGCTGGTGCAGCAGCCCGACGGCGCCTGGCGCAAGATCGCGGTCACCACCGGCGAGGAGGAAGGCGGCGACGCCGAAGTCGCGGCGATCGGCTTCGCCAACGCCGATCGCGATGCGGATCGCGAGCTGATCGTTATCCTCAAATGGCCGCAGCAGCATTACGATTACAGCGGCGCCTTTTACGAGGTCCGCCTGTTCGACACCCCTGCTCCCGGCAAGCCCGCGCTGACCTATCTGGAGGGGCTCAGCAAGAAGTTCGGCGGGGTGGGGTGCGAATGCAGCTCGCGCGAGGGCGGCGATACCCATTATCGCTTCAAGACGATCGCCACGGTGAAGCAGGAGTTGAAGCGGCTGGGCTACTGACAGGCCGCCTTGCCGGGCACCGTCCACACCCTGCCCAGCGCCCGCACCGCCACATCATAGGCAGCATCCTTCGTCACCCGCACCTCGCCCACGTGCGGCTGGACGAAGCAGTGCGGCATCGCGCCATGGTTCGGGTGCGGTTCGGGCCACACGAAGCGGAAGGCGAGCAGCGGGATGCCGATCTCCATCCCCGAATTGGGCAGCGTGATCTCCCATTTATAGCCGCTGGTATTGCCGCCATGCGTGCCGCCGACTTCCTCGCCGACGAACAGCCCACGATTGGTCGCGCGCAGCATCGATGCCAGCTCGGCCCCGCCCGAAAAGGTATAGCCGCCCGCCAGCACCGCCAGCCGCCCGTTGTAGACCGGGCTGGCCTTCTCCCAGCGCGTCATCAGCCCCTCGGGCGGCGCATTGATGCGCAGCAGGTCGCCATTGGGCGCGGCCTCGACCGTCTTCAGCTCGTCCGCGTCGTAGATTTCCTGCTCGAACACCTTGCCCGACAGGCTGGTCACCCGCAGCCGGTTCGGTCGGGAGCGCACCGAGGCGTATTTCCGAAAGGGCGCCTCGATCAGATAGGAGAGCAGGATGCTCTCGTTCGGTTCCGATCCCCCGCCGTTGTCGCGCAGGTCGAGGATCAGCTTCGTCGCGCCGCGCGCGGCAAGCTGCTCGAAGATCGCCTGGATCGTCTTGCGATAGTCCGCCCCCACCGCCCGGTAGCGCTTGTTGCTGAAGGTCGGCACGTAGAGATAGGCGGTATCGGCGTTGATCCAGCTGAGCGTCGCCACCGGTGCCGGATCCTCGGGCGGCGCGGGCCGTGCGCTGACCGGCACGGGGACCAGCAGACGCGTCACCCGTTTCCCGTCCGGCAGTTGCAGCCTGACCCGATAGCCGGCCTCGTTCCCGCGCATCCACTGGCGCACTGCCGCATAGCCGCGCCCCAACCGGTCGCGCATCACGCCGGTGGGGTTGTCGCCGTCATGCGCGCTCGCCCGCATCATCTCGGCCAGCATCGCGCGATAGCCGGTCCCGTTCACCGACAGCAGCCGGCTCCCCGCCGGCACGCCCTCCGCCGTGCCATAACCGGCGGTGACATAGGCGCCGTCGTCGCGCCAAAGCAGGTCGAGCGGAAACAGCCGCGCCGTCTCGCGGTACCGGCAGTTCATCCCCTCACTGCGCGCAACCGAGAGATGCCCCTCGCCGATCCCCCGCAGCAACGGGCTCAGCGCGCGGAACAGTTCCTCCTCACTGATCGCCCGGGCCGCTTCTCCGCGTGCCACCGCCTTGCGCCGCGCCCAGTCCTCGGGACTTTGCCGCCAATAGATGTCGGGAAGCCCCGCCTCGGCGGCGGAGATCGCCAGTTCGAGATCCTCCCGCGCCTGTTCGGGCGTGAGCTGGCCCGCCGGGCAGGCGGCCGCGAGAGCAAGTGCCACAAGCATGCCGGATTGATACGCCAGCGTACCGAACGGCGTCTAGCGATCGCGCATGATCCGCTCGACCCGCGCGCGCAGGTCGTCGACCGCGAAGGGCTTGGTCAGCACTTCCATCCCATGCTCGATATGGCCGTGGTTGAGCACCGCATTCTCGGCATAGCCGGTGACGAACAGCACCTTGAGCTCCGGCCGCGCCACCCGCGCCGCATCGGCGACCTGCCGGCCGTTGAGCCCGCCGGGCAGACCGACATCGGTGATGAGCAGGTCGATCCGCTCGGCGCCCTCCAGCATGCGCAGCCCCGCCGGTCCGTCGGCGGCCTCGAGGCAGGAATAGCCCAGCTCGTCCAGCGCATCGACGATCAGCATCCGCACCGTCGGCTCGTCGTCGACCACCAGCACGGTCTCGCCGGCATGGCTGCGCGCCACCGCGCCGCCGCCAAGCTCAGGCGCGGGCGCATCTTCCTCGCCCAGGTGGCGCGGCAGGTAGATGCACACCATCGTCCCCTGGTCGAGCTCGGAATAGATGCGGACATGGCCATGGCTCTGCCGGGCAAAACCATAGACCATCGACAGCCCCAGCCCCGTCCCCTCGCCGAGCGGCTTGGTGGTGAAGAAGGGATCGAACACCCGGTCGAGTATCTCGCGCGGGATGCCGACGCCGGTGTCGCTCACGCACACCGTGACATATTGGCCGGGATCGAGCCCGCGCTCGCGCGCAGTCCGGTGGTCGAGCCATTTATTGCCCGTCTCGATCGTGATCTTGCCCCCGCCCGGCATCGCGTCGCGCGCGTTGATGCACAGGTTGAGGATCGCGTTCTCGAGCTGGTTGGCATCGACCAAAGTCGGCCACAGCCCACCCGCCGCGATCGTCTCGACTTCGATCGACGGCCCCACCGTGCGCTGCACCAGCTCGACCAGATCGGTGAGCAGCCGGTTGATCACCACCGCCTTGGGGGACAGCGTCTGCCGCCGCGAGAAGGCGAGCAGCCGGTGCGTCAGCGCCGCCGCCCGCCGCGTCGCGCCCTGCCCGGCAGTGAGGTATTTGTCGACATCGCGGCTGCGCCCCTGGGACAGCCGCGTCCCGATCATCTCGAACGCGCCCGAGATGCCGGCAAGCAGATTGTTGAAATCGTGCGCGATCCCGCCGGTCAGCTGGCCGACGGCTTCCATCTTCTGCGCCTGCCGCAGCGCCTCCTCGGCATTGCGCAGCCGGGTCTGCTCCTGCAGCCGGTCGGTCACGTCATAGGCGAACTGATAGGCGCCGATCTGCTTGCCCGCGGCATCGTGCAGCGGGCTGAAGCGCACTTCGTAGAAATGCTCCTCGTCGCTGCCCTGCCCGGTCTCGACGATCTCGGTAAAGCTCTCGCCCGCCAGCGCCCGCGACCACAACGCGTCGACCGAGGCGCGCAGCGCGGCGTGGTTGACCACCAGGTCGGCCATCCGGTCGCCCACCCGCGGATAGACGCCGAACACCGTCTCGAACTCGCGTGCCGCCGCGCCGTTGATCGCTACCCAGCGCCGGTCCATGTCGACCACCTGGATGAACGCCGCGGTACCCTCGACGACATCGGCAAGCACCCGCCGCTCGGCCAGCGCATCGGCGACGCGCATCTCCAGCGTCTCGTTGAGCTGCTGCAGCTCGATCTCCGCCCGCCGCCGCTCGGTCACGTCCTCGAACAGCACCGCCACCTGCTTGCGGCTCGCCGGCTCGATCCGGAAGGCGGAGAGCGACAAATAGCGCCGCGTCGCCTCCAGCTCGCGCTCGAAACGGATCGGTGCGCCGCTGCGCAGTACCTCGCCATAGCGCGCCACCCAGTCGCCCGCTTCTTCGGGCACCATCTCGCGCACCTTCTGCCCCACCACATCGGGGATGCCGGCATGGCGCGCATAGGCGGCGTTGGCCTCGACATGGACATAGTCGCTCAAGGGGCCATGCGGCCCGTCGAAGAACTCGATGACGCAGAAGCCCTCGTCCATCGAATCGAACAAGGTGCGGTAGCGCAGATCGGCCTCGTCGCGCCGCCGGAGCTCCCGCCGCGCATCGAGCTGCGCCATAACCTGGCGCGCCAGCACCTTCAGCGTGCGCTGCTGCAGCTCGCTCAGCTGCTTCGGCACGGTATCGAGCACGCAGAGCGTCCCGATCGGCCAGCCTTCCGCCGACTTGAGCAGCGCCCCCGCATAGAAGCGCAGATGCGCCTCCCCGGTCACCAGCGGATTGCAGTCGAACCGCCCGTCCCGCGTCGCGTCCGGCACCTCGAGGAAATCGGCTTCCAGGATCGCATGCGCGCAGAAGCTGGTCTCGAGCGGCGTCTCGCGCACGCCCAGCCCCACTTCGGCCTTGAAGAACTGCCGCCCCTCGCCGACCAGGTTCACCACCGCGATCGGCACGCCGCAAATGTCCGCCGCTAGGCGCGCGATCTCGTCGAACGCCGCCTCGGGCTCGGTATCCAATATGTCATAGGCCGCGAGCGCCTCGAGCCTTTGCCGCTCGCGCCCGCCCGGCGTGTTTTCTGTCATCGACCCGGGGAAACCGTTCTCTCCACCACGCCGCGGGACCGCAGCGCTAGCTGCTAGACGCTTGGGCGGCGATTTGGTTTCGATGCGCTGCCGAAACTATCAATAGCCGCCGGGCGCAAGGTCGCTGAACTTGGTGAACTGGCGGTCGAAGCGGAGGTCGACCGTGCCGGTCGCGCCGTGACGCTGCTTGGCGATGATCACGCTCGCCTTGTTCGCCACCTGAAGCTGGTGGTCCTGCCAGGCCTGGTATTTCGCGATCTCGTCCGGCGTCGAATTGCCATCGGGCACCTTGGGTGCCTTGAAGTCGTGGTAGTATTCGTCGCGGTACACGAACAGCACGATATCGGCGTCCTGCTCGATCGAGCCCGATTCACGAAGGTCGGAGAGCTGCGGGCGCTTGTCCTCGCGGCTTTCCACCGCGCGGCTGAGCTGCGACAGCGCCAGCACCGGAACATGAAGTTCCTTCGCCAGGGTCTTGAGACCTCGGCTGATTTCCGAAATTTCCTGCACGCGCCCATCGCCCGACGCCTTGGCCGAGCCGGTCAGCAGCTGGAGATAGTCGACCACGACGAAGCCGATCTTGTACTGGCGCTTGAGGCGGCGCGCGCGCGTACGCAGCGCCGCGATCGTCAGGCCCGGCGTATCGTCGATATAGAGCGGCAGCCGCTCGAGATCGCCCGCAGCCCGCGCGAACTTCATGAATTCGGGCCCGGAGATATTGCCGGTACGCAGCTTCTCCGACGACACTTCGGACTGTTCGGACAGGATACGCAGCGCCAGCTGGTCGGCCGACATTTCGAGGCTGAAGAACGCGACCGGCGCACCGATCGACTTCTCCTCCGGGATCCCGGCCTCGATATCGTCGAGATACCGCTTGGCCGCGTTGAACGCCATGTTGGTGGCAAGCGAGGTCTTGCCCATGCCCGGTCGGCCGGCAAGGATGAGAAGGTCGGAGCGGTTGAGACCGCCGGTCATCGCGTTGAAGTCGGTAAGGCCCGAGGTGATACCCGAGACGCTGCCGCCCGAGTTCATCGCCCGCTCGGTATGCCGCACCGCCACCGTCGCGGCGCGGGTGAAACTCTTGGCGCCCGTATCCTCGCCGCCCTTTTCCGCGACTTCGTAAAGCTTTAGCTCGGCTTGCTCGATCTGCTTTGCAGGATTGATCTCCTGGCTGGTGTCGAGCGCATTGTCGACCAGATGGCGCCCCACGCCTACCAGCGCGCGCAGTACCGCCAAGTCATAGACCTGGTCGGCAAAGGCGCGCGCGCCGATCAGGCTGGCCGGGTTGCCGGTCAGCTGCGCGAGATAGGCCGGGCCGCCCAGCTCCTTCATCGCCGGGTCGGCCGCGAACAGCGGCTTGAGCGTCACCGGCGTCGCGAGCCGGTTGTCGCCGACCATGGTCGAGATCGCGTCATAGATCCGCCCGTGCAGCGGCTCGAAGAAATGCTCCGGGCGCAGCTTCTGCAGCACGTCTTCCGCGACTCGGTTGTCGATCATCATCGCACCGAGCAGCGCCGCCTCCGCCTCCACATTCGCGGGCAGGCTCAGGCCTTCGGGAGAATCGGGAATCGGAAGAGGGATCGGTTGCGCCATCCCCATCCTATGCGCACCGCCCGGCGTTTCCGGCAACCGCACAGCTTGTGGAAAACGGTAATAGGTCCCAAAGCAGGGCCGATATGGCCGCAGATCCGCGCATCATCGACGTCACGCTCGACGAGCGCACCATATTGTGGCGCTCGGCCGATATCGAGCAGGAGCGCCGGATCGCGATCTTCGACCTGCTCGAGGAAAACCATTTCGCTCCCCAGCGCCATCAGGCGGATGGCTATGCCGGCCCCTACAAGCTGCATCTCGCGGTGCAGGAAGGCCGGCTCGCGCTGGAGATCAAGCGCGAGGACGGGTCCCAACAGGAGACGCTTGTCCTCGGTCTCGCCGCGTTCCGCCGCCCGATCCGCGATTACTTCGCGATCTGCGACAGCTATTATGCCGCGATTCGCAACGCCACGCCTGCCCAGATCGAAACCGTCGACATGGCACGGCGCGGCATACACAATGATGCGGCGTCGCTGCTCAAGGAACGGCTGGAAGGCAAGATCGACGTGGATTTCGACACTGCCCGCCGCCTGTTCACGCTGATCTGCGTGCTCCACATAAAAGGTTAGGGTCGGTGCATATTCGCGTTCTCGCGCGCCGGCTCCGCTTCGTCGTGCCGGCGCTCCTCCTGTTGGCCCTGCTCGGCTGGAGCGCCTGGCTGTTCGCCTCGCGCTGGCGCCCCTCGCCGACCGACTTCCCGGTCCAGGGCGTTGATGTTTCCGAAGAGACCGGCCCGATCGAATGGTGGACCGCTAAGAAGGCCGGGATCGACTTCGCCTATATCCGCGCTACCAGCGGCGCCCAGGCGCGCGACCTGCGTTTCCCCGAGAACTGGCGCTGGACCTTCGAGGCCGGCATCCGCCGCGGCGCGATGCACGTCTATTCGCTCTGCCAGCTCGCCGCCGACCAGTCGGGCAATTTCATGAGCACGGTGCCGCGCTCGGACGACCAGCTGCCGCCCGCGGTCGAGATCGATTTCCAGGCCGAATGCCGCGCCCGGCCCGAGCGCCAGGTGGTGATCGGCGAGCTCGGCCGCTTCCTGCATGACGTCGAGACGCATCTCGGCAAGCCGGCGATCCTGCTGGTATCGAGCCGCTTCGAGGATCAGTACCGCCTGAGCGACGCTTTCCCGCGCCTGCTCTGGGCGCGTCAGGGCTTCTTCCCCCCCTCGTATTTCGCGCGGCCATGGTCGATATGGCAGGCGAACCGCCACCGCCGGATCGAGGGCGGGGGCAAACCGGTCAATTGGGATGTGATGGCGAAATGAGCGAAGTGAACCCCAGGGCACTGATCGAGGCCGCCCGCGACGCGGCGAAGAACGCCTACGCCCCCTATTCGAACTTCGCGGTCGGCGCCGCGGTGCTGCTGTCGGACGGCAGCATCGTCACCGGCGCCAATTTCGAGAATGCCAGCTACGGCCTGTCGCTCTGCGCGGAAACGGTGGCGCTGGCCAAGACTAGCAGCGACGGCCGCCTCAAGGACGTCGTCGCGATCGGCGTGATCGGCGGCCGGATGGGCCACGCCGACACCGCCCCGGTCAGCCCCTGCGGCCGCTGCCGCCAGATCATCAACGAAGCCGCCCAGCTCGGCGGCCGCGACCTGCCCGTTTTCTGCGGCGGATCCACCGGCGACGAGATCGCCGAATACACACTCTCCCAGCTGCTCCCGGCGGCATTCGGGCCGCGCGACCTCGGCATGGCGTGAACGCCCAATATCCTCCCCCGCCAGGGGGAGGTCGCACGCGCAGCGCGACGAAAGGGGGCAGGCGAGCCGCGGGTTGGTCGCTTGTGTCGATACGCCCCGACAGCGCCCCTGAAGCTTTCCCCTCCCTGCATGGGTGGGGTTAGGGGTGGGTTAGAAACGATCGGGCTCGATGCCGGGTCTTTTCTGTTCAAGGCCAACGGCTCGTTGGGCTCCCCCGGCCTTCGCGGGGGTCGCAACCCACCCCCGACCCCTCCCTTGCAGGGAGGGGAGTAAGGAAGCACATTCGGCTGAATACCGACCTGG
>JAEXLC010000214.1 GCA_023445495.1 Pseudomonadota bacterium
TCAAAATAAATATCCCCCCGGGGGCCCCTCCCCGCCCCCCCCCCCCCCGTCCGGCGAAACCGCGCCAGGAGGGGGGAATTACGCGGTTTCGGTCTCGCGGTGGGGAGCCGCGATCTTGTTTGCCAGCTCGGCGACCTTGCGGCCCTGATAGCGGGCGCCTTCAAGCTCGACTTCGCTCGGCAGGCGGCTGCCGTCGCCATCGGCGATGGTGGTGGCGCCGTAAGGCGAGCCGCCCTTCACTTCGTTGACGCCGCCCTGGCCCTGGAAGCCATAGTCGAGGCCGACGACGGTGAGGCCGAAGTGCAGCAGGTTGGTGATGATCGAGAAGAGCGTGGTCTCCTGACCGCCATGCTGGGTCGCGGTCGAGGTGAAGGCACCGCCGACCTTGCCGTTCAGCAGGCCCTGGTACCAGACGCCGCCGGCGCGATCCCAGAAGCTCGCCATCTGGCTCGACATGCGGCCGAAGCGGGTCGGCGAGCCGACGAGGATGCCGTCATAATTGGCGAGCTCGTTGACGTCCTCGAGCACCGGGTGGCTGTGATCGGCGACGAAGCCGGCGGCCTGGGCGACTTCGAACGGCGCGGTCTCGGGCACGCGGCGGACATCCACCTCGGCGCCGGTGCTGCGGGCGCCTTCGGCAACGGCGTCGGCCATCTTCGCGAGGTGGCCATAGGACGAGTAGTAGAGAACGAGAATCTTGGACATGGTTGCTTCCCTTCCTTGTTATTCGCTGTCGACCAGGACGATTTCGGCGTCCTCGATCGCGGTGATGGTGTAGATCTTGCCACTGCTCAGGGCGGCGCCATCGCGGACATCCACCCGCTCGCCGTCAATCTCGATCGAGCCGATAGCGGGCACCAGATAGGCATGGCGCTTGTCGCCCACTTCGTGGGTGACGCTCTCGCCTGCCTTCAGCGTCGCGCCCAGCACCCGGGCATTGGCCCGGATCGGCAGCGCGTCGTTGTCGTCGGCGAAACCGCTCGCCAGGGTGACGAACTTGCCCGAGCGATCGCCCTTGGGGAAAGGCTTGGCGCCCCAGCTCGGCTGGCCGCCCCGCTCGCGCGGCATGATCCAGATCTGGAAGATGCGCGTGGTCTCGGGCTCGAGATTATATTCGGCATGACGCACGCCGCTGCCCGCACTCATCACCTGGACATCGCCGGCCGAGGTGCGGCCCTTGTTGCCCATCGAGTCCTGGTGGGTGATCGCACCCGAGCGGACATAGGTGATGATCTCCATGTCCTGGTGCGGATGCGGCGGGAAGCCGCTGTTGGCGGCGATCTCGTCGTCGTTCCAGACGCGCAGCGCGCCCCAGTTCATGCGGTTCGGGTCGTAATAGTCGGCGAAGCTGAAATGGTGCCGCGCGTTGAGCCAGCCATGATCTGCATGGCCGAGGCTAGCAAAGGGTCGTTTGTCGATCATGGGGTGTGAACCTCCTGTGTTGAGCAGGAAGATAGGGCGCTGGATCACGCCGTAAATGGAAACGTAGGAAACCAATCGTTTCCGTGATAGCCATGCGGGAATGAAGCTACCTGACTTCGAGGCCTGGGCCGTTTTCGCCGCGGTGGTCGAGCACCGCTCCTTCTCCGGAGCCGCCGATGCGCTGGCCGTTTCCAAGGCGACCGTCTCCAAGGCGATCACCCGCCTGGAGAGCCGGCTGGGCACCACGCTGTTCCACCGCACCTCGCGCCGGCTGACGCTGACCGACAGCGGCCGCAGCCTGGCCGAGAACGCCCAGCGCATCCTGAGCGAAGGCCAGGCGGCGGAGGAAGCGGCCTTCGAATCGGCGAGCGCGCCCGCGGGCCTGGTCCGGGTGGCGGCGCCCCTGACCTTCGGCATCCGGCACCTCGCGCCGATCCTTTCGGACTTCATGGTGCTGCATCCGGCGATCAAGATCGACCTGCGCCTGTCCGACGCGTTCATCGACATCGTCGGCGAGGGGATCGACATCGCGCTGCGCATCGCCGAGCTGCCCGACAGCTCGCTGCGCGCCCGGCGGCTGGGGCCGGTGACGACGCATATCGTCGGCGCGCCCGAATATTTCGACCGGGCCGGCCGGCCGCGCCACCCCGCCGACCTCGCCCATCATGCCTGCTTCGTCTACACCAACACCGCGACGCCCGAGCTGTGGCGCTTCCGCAAGGCGGGGGGCGAGGAAGCGGCGGTGCGCGTCGACGGCCCGATCCGCACCGACAGCGGCGACGCGATGATCCCGGCCTTGTGCAAGGGCCTGGGCGTTGCCCGGCTGCCCGAATTCCTGATCGGCGACGAATTGCGCAGCGGCAAGCTGGAGGCCGTGCTTGAGGACTGGTCGGTCAGCGCCGCCGCGCTGCATTTGTTAACGCCGCCGGGCACGCTGCGCCCCGCCCGCGTGGAAGCGTTAATAAATTATCTCGATCAGCATCTCCGGAAGGTCTGCCCCTCTATAAGGGACTCGACTCTGATGGCGACCTGAGTCCGTGTGTAGGTAGATTCCCTACGACTCGTGGACTCAGGCCGGTTAGGAAGAAATTAACCTTTTGCCTTCAGACACGCTTAGGTTAATGAATCGTCCGAGGCATGCCTTTCATTGGGGCAAGGCAGCCTGCGGGCAAGGGGACTTTGACGATGCGCGTGCTGTTGATCGAAGACGAGCCGAGCACTGCCAAGGCGATCGAGCTGATGCTCACGACCGAGGGCTTTAACGTCTATACGACGGACCTCGGCGAGGAGGGCTTGGACCTGGCCAAGCTCTATGACTACGATATCATCCTGCTCGACCTGAACCTGCCCGACATGCACGGGTATGACGTTCTGAAGAAGGTCCGGGTCGCCCGCGTGCAGACGCCGGTGCTGATCCTGTCGGGCATCAACGAAATGGACAGCAAGGTGCGCTCGTTCGGCTTCGGTGCCGACGATTACGTGACCAAGCCCTTCCACCGCGAAGAGCTGGTCGCCCGCATCCATGCGGTCGTCCGCCGCTCGAAGGGCCACAGCCAGTCGGTCATCCGCACCGGCAAGCTGGCGGTCAATCTCGACGCGAAGACGGTCGAGGTCGACGGTGCCCGCGTGCACCTGACCGGCAAGGAATATGCGATGCTGGAGCTGCTCTCGCTCCGCAAGGGCACGACGCTCACCAAGGAAATGTTCCTCAACCACCTCTATGGCGGCATGGACGAGCCCGAGCTCAAGATCATCGACGTGTTCATCTGCAAGCTGCGCAAGAAGCTGAGCATGGCCTGCGAGGGCGACAATTATATCGAGACCGTCTGGGGCCGCGGCTATGTGCTGCGCGAACCGGACGGCGCCGAGGAGCAGGAGCCGATCTCGGCGGTTGCCTGAGGCATACAAGTTCTACGGGGGTAGAAGAGGCCGCGGTCCGCAAGGATCGCGGCCTTTCCTTTATCGACGCCCCCGCCGCGCGATTGCGTGGCGCTCGGCCGCCTCGAGCAGCGCCGCCAGGTCCTCACGGCTGACGTCGAAGCTCTCATGTGCTTCCGCCAGCGCGGCATCGATATCCTCGGGCTGGATGCGCGGATGGGCGGGCGCGGGCACCGGCCGGTGCGGATAGCTGTGGCCGGAGAAGCGGTGGAAGGCGACACCGGCGAGGACGAGCAGCAGCGCGTTGAGCCCCATCGGCACCAGCGCGAAGCCGATCCCCTGGTCCAGCACCGCCGAGCCGAGCACGGCGAGCAGCGCACAGGCGCCGCCGGGCGGGTGCAGGCAGCGCAGCAGCGACATCAGCACGATCGCCAGCCCCACCGCCAGGCCGGCCGCGATCGCGCCGTGCCCGAGCAGCGCGGCAACGCCGAACCCGACAAGGGTGGAGATCGCGCAGCCGCCAACGACCGGCCAGGGCTGGGCGAGCGGGCTGGCCGGCACCGCGAAGACCAGCACCGCCGAGGCACCGATCGGCGCGGCAAGCAGCAGGGCGGCATGGCTGCCGACCGACAGCGCGGCAACGAACCCGGTAAGCCCTATGCCCAGCGTCGCGCCGAGCGCCGCGATCAGCCGCTCGCGCCAATTGGCGCCGGCGAGCAGGCGCAGCTTCAGCAATGCCGTCGCCATGCTACTTCTTCACATAGACCCGAGCGCCGCCGACCCAGGTCTCGAGCACCTGGGTGCCGCGCAGATCGGTGGGCGAGGCGAGCATCGGGTCGCGGTCGACGATGATGAAGTCGGCGCGCATGCCCGGCGCCAGGCGGCCGATCAGGGTCTCGGCAAAGCCTGCCCAGGCAGCACCGGTGGTGAAGCCCGCCCAGCCCTGCTCGCGCGTCACCGCTTCCTCGATCCGCCAGCCGCCGAACGGCTGGCCATTGGCGTCGGTGCGGGTGAAGCTCACCGCCCAGCCCGCCCAGGGATCGGGGCTCTCGACCGGATAGTCCGAGCCGAAGGCGATATGCGTGCCATCCTTGAGCATCGTCTTCCAGGCATAGGCGCCGGCAAGCCGGTCCGGCCCCAGCCGCGCCTCCGCCATCTTCATGTCGCTGGTCTGGTGGACGGGCTGCATCGAGGCGATCACGCCCAGCTTGGCGAAGCGCGGCAGGTCCTTGGGATCGACGATCTGGGCATGCTCGATCCGCCAGCGGCGATCTTCCTTGAACGTGTCCGACAGCACTTCGACCGCGTCGAGCACCTGCTGGTTGGCACGGTCCCCGATCGCGTGGACGGCGATCTGGAAATTGTCCATCGCGCCGCGCGTCATCATGTTGAGCAACTGGTCGTCGGTGAGGAAGCCGAGGCCCTTCTGCCCCGGCGCGTCGCTGTAATCGGCCTTGAGCCAGGCGCCGCGGCTGCCCAGCGCGCCATCGGCATAGAGCTTGATCCCGCCCATGCGCAGCTTGTCGCCATAGAGCCAGGGCGTCGGCCCCTGCCCCGCCACCTGCAACGCGGTCTCGACGCCGTGGGCATAGCTCATGATCCGCATGCGGAGCTGGCCGATATCGGCGATGCGGCGATAGGTCAGCCAGTCATCGGTGGTGGTGCCCATGTCGGCGCTGGCGGTGATGCCGAGCGAGAGCAGCTTGTCCTGCGCGGCGAGGAAGGCGGCGTTCCTCTCGCGCGGCGTGGGCTTGGGGATGAACTTGTCGACCAGCCCCATCGCGCCATCGACGAACACGCCGGCGGGCGCGCCCTTGGCGTCGCGCTCGATGCGGCCGCCATTGGTGTCCTTGTTCGCGGCGGTGACCCCGGCGATCTGGATCGCCCGGCTGTTCGCCCAGGCAGCATGGCCATCGACCCGCTCGAGCCATACCGGCCGGTCGCTCACCACCTTGTCGAGCTCGGCCGCGGTCGGGAAGCGGCTGAGCTTCCAGGTCTCCTGGTTCCAGCCGCCGCCAAGGATCCACTTGGTCGGGTTGGCGTCCGCATAGGCCTTGATCTTCGCCAGCGCCTCTTCGAGCGAAGTCGTGCCGGAGAGGTCGAGCAGCATCAGCTGCGATCCCAGCCCCATGACATGGCCATGCCCGTCGATCATGCCGGGCAGCAGCGTCTTGCCGCCCATGTCGAGCTTCCACTCGACCTGCTTCGGCCTCTTGTCCTCGCGCTTCAGGATCTGGGTGATCTTGCCGTCGCGGTTGAACAATATGCCGGTGAAGCGGACGACATCGCCCTTCTCGTCCAGCGTCATGCCGTTGACGTTGTCGACCAGCCCATCCGCCAGGGCGGCTATGGGAGCGAAGGTGAGGGCGAGCGCGGCGACGGGCCGCAGGAGGCGCTTCAGCATGGCCGCAGGGCATAGGGCCTGTTCGGCACGCGCGCCAGATGCACGAACCGGCCGTCATCGATACCTCCCGCGCATGTCCTGAAAAGATAAGCGATGTTCCCCCTCGCGGCGAGATCGTCTAGGCGGGCGAGACTATGGCAACCAAGACCCTCTCGGCGAACGCGCCGCTCCCCGTTTCGATCGATGATGTCCGTGCAGCGCAGGCGCGCATTGCGGGCCAGATCGTGCGGACGCCGACGCTGGTGAGCAAGACGCTGTCGGACCTGACCGGCGCCACGGTCTATCTGAAGTTCGAGAACCTGCAGTTCACCGCCGCCTATAAGGAGCGCGGCGCGCTCAACACCCTGCTCCAGCTCGACGAGGCGGCGCGCGCCAAGGGCGTGATCGCGGCCTCGGCCGGCAACCATGCCCAGGGCCTCGCCTATCACGCCAACCGGCTGGGCATCCCCAGCACGATCGTGATGCCGAAGAACACCCCGATCGTGAAGGTCACCCAGACCGAAGGGCACGGCGCGACCGTCATCCTCGAAGGCGAGACCTTCGACGCCGCCTATGCGCATTCGCGGAAACTGGAGGCCGAGAAGGGCTATACCTTCGTCCACCCGTTCGACGATCCCCGGATCATCGCCGGCCAGGGCACGGTCGCGCTCGAGATGCTCGAGGACGTGCCGGAGATCGACACGCTGGTGATCCCGATCGGCGGCGGCGGCCTGATCTCGGGCTGCTCGACCGTGGCCAAGTCGGAAGGGCGGAACATCGAAGTGGTCGGCGTGCAGGCCGAGCTCTATCCCTCGATGTACAACCGCATCCACCACACCGACATGCCCTGCGCCGGCGACACGCTGGCCGAGGGCATCGCGGTGAAGGAGCCGGGCGGGATCACTGCCAAGCTGGTCGAGGCACTGGTCGACGACATCGTACTGGTCAGCGAGCGACGGCTCGAGGAATCGGTGAGCCTGCTGCTCCAGATCGAGAAGACGGTGGTCGAAGGCGCCGGCGCCGCCGGCCTGGCCGCCCTGCTTTCGGAGCCGCAGCGCTTCAAGGGCAAGACCGTGGGCATCATCCTGTGCGGCGGCAATATCGATCCGCGCCTGCTCGCCTATGTCCTGCTGCGCGACCTCGCCCGCTCGGGCCGGATGGCGCGGCTGCGCATCCGCCTGCAGGACCGGCCGGGCGCGCTGTTCCGCGTGGCGCAGATCTTCGACCAGCTCTCGGTCAACATCCTCGAGCTGTCGCACCAGCGCATCTTTACCAACCTCCCCGCCAAGGGCCTGAGCCTGGACGTGGAGTGCGAGACGCGCGACCGCGACCATCTGGAGCGGCTGATGACCGCGCTGCGGCGCGCCCAGTACGAGGTGCAGCTGGTCGAGCTGGCTTAGCAGCGCTCAAAATACACGAAGGACGGGCCGGGAACGGGTTCGCCGCCCCACATGGGCGGCGAAATCC
>JAEXLC010000316.1 GCA_023445495.1 Pseudomonadota bacterium
CACAGGTCCCGCTGCATACCGAGACGAAGAAGCGGGATCCCGGCTCAAGGCCGGGATGACAAAACCTAGCCCGCCAGCACCCGGTCGTCGAACAGGCCGAAGGCGATGGTCGAGGCGTAGTAGGCCACGGCCTTGTCGCGCGGCATGGTGCTGGCCCATTTGCGCATGTCGAAGGCGGCGTTCTGGAGCGCCATCAGCGTCTGCGAGGCGACCAGCGGGTCGATCGCGCGGATCGAGCCCTGGGCGATGCCGTCGGACAGCATGCCGGCGAAGCGGCGGGCGATGCGGTTCGAGCGGTCGATCATCGTCGAGCGGACCTGGGGCGGCAGGCCGGACAGCGCGGTGGTGCGCAGCAGCGGGCCGCGCTCGCTGAACTGATAGTCGAGCAACGTCGCGATCGTGCTTTCGAGCTGCTCCCAATGGGTGCCGCCGGCATTCTCGGCCAGGCGCTGCGCATCGGTGATGATGTCGAAGCTGCGCTTGTAGCAGGCGATCACCAGATCGTCCTTGGCGTCGAGATGGTGGTAGAAGCTGCCCTTGGTGACGTTCAGCTCCGACGCGATCTTCTGGACCGAGGCGCCGCGATAGCCGAGCTCGTTGATCAGGCGGGTGGCGGCGAGCAGAAAGGCTTCGCGGCCGGGCTCGGGCTCGTCATGCTCGAGGTTGAGCATGTGCGGGGTCCAGGCCTCGCCCGGGGCGGCGATGCCGGTGCGGAACACGTCCATCAGCCGCGCCTCGACGCGCGAATATTCGTCGACCTCGTAGCGGGGCAGCCAGGCAGTCAGCCAGAAGGTGTTCTCGAGCAGCACGTGCGCGCGGGCGCCGTGGAGATCGGTCTCGGCGCGCGTGGTCGCGGGACCCCAGAGCGTGCGGGTCTTGCGGAACACGCCGCGCCAGCGATCGAGCAGCTCGCGCTTGATCGGGCCTTCCATGGCGCGCAGGTCGGACAGGATCGCGAAGTCGCGCTCCTCGCCCCGCCGGATGCGGGCTAGCCGTTCCATGTTGATGTTGAGATAGCGGGCCACGCGCGCCTCGGGGGACGGCTCCTTGCCGGCATCGTCGAGCATCGCCTCGAGCCGGTCGAGCGTCTGCTCGAAGGCGGCGGCGGCCAGGTCTTCCTTGCGCTTGAAATAATAGGTGACCGACGTGGTGTTGAGGCCGACGCGGCGGGCCACGTCGGCAAAGGTCATCCCCTTGGCGCTCTGCTCGTTGATCGCGTCCGCAGCCGCGGCAAGGATCGCATCCCGCTTGGCCTGGAAGCGTTTCGTCGCGCTTGCGGTTTCTAGTTTCCCCGGTGCATTCATTGCAACCAGTCTAGCGGATTTGACGGCTAGCCAAAGCGGTTTTTTGAATCGAGGTTGTGCCGATTTTCGCGCCGGCCCGACTTTACCGAATATCCGGTATGCTCTACGCCGATCCGTGAACCAGAAACGGAGAGGATGCGCCATGGATTTCACGCTGAGCGAGCGCGAGACCTATTTCCGCGACCGCGTGAAGGCCTTTATCGACACCAGGATCCGGCCCCGCGACGGCGACTATCACGCCCAGCAGAAGGAGGGCGATCGCTGGAAGGTGATCCCGGTGATCGAGGAGGTGAAGGTCGAGGCCAAGGCCGCCGGCCTGTGGAATTTCTTCATGCCGCCGCATTCGGGGCAGGCCCATGTCGATGACAGCTTCGAGTTCCAGGGCACGCAGCTGACCAACCTCGAATATGCGCTGTGCGCCGAGGAGATGGGGCGGCTGGGCTGGGCGTCGGAGTGTTTCAACTGCTCGGCGCCGGATACCGGCAACATGGAAGTGCTCCACCGCTATGGCACCCGGGCGCAGAAGGACCAGTGGCTCAAGCCGCTGATGCAGGGCGAGATCCGCTCGGCCTTCCTGATGACCGAGCCGGCGGTGGCGAGCTCGGATGCGACCAATATCCAGACCAGCATGGTGCGCGACGGCGATCATTATGTGATCAACGGACGCAAATGGTGGAGCTCGGGCGTGGGCGACCCGCGCTGCGCGGTTTCGATCGTGATGGGCAAGACCGATACGGGGGCTGCCAAGCACGCCCAGCAGAGCATGATCCTGGTGCCGATGGACGCCCCCGGCGTGAAGATCGAACGGATGCTTTCGGTTTTCGGGTATGATCATGCGCCGCACGGGCATGGCGAAGTGGTTCTCGAGAATGTTCGCGTGCCGGTCGACAACATGCTGCTCGGCGAAGGCCGCGGGTTCGAAATCGCGCAGGGCCGGCTTGGGCCGGGTCGCATCCATCACTGCATGCGGACGATCGGGGTGGCCGAGGAAGCGATCGAGGCGATGTCCAAGCGGCTCGTCAGCCGCGTGGCGTTCGGCAAGCGGCTGTCGGACCATTCGGTGTGGGAACAGCGGATCGCGCGGGCGCGCATCGACATCGAGATGACGCGGCTGCTTTGCCTGAAGGCTGCGGACATGATGGACAAGGCAGGCAACAAGGCCGCCCAGCTCGAGATCGCGATGATCAAGGTGCAGGCGCCGCAAATGGCGCTGCAGATCATCGACGATGCGATCCAGGCGCATGGCGGCGCCGGCGTGTCGGGGGACTTCCACCTGGCGCATGACTGGGCGGGCATCCGCACGCTGCGGCTCGCGGACGGTCCCGACGAGGTACATGCCCGGGCAATCGCGCGGAACGAGTTCGGGAAGTACGCGGACTTCAAGGCGGACCGGGCGAGCAGCGGGGATATCGGGGTTTCGCGCTGAGGCGATCACGTCCCCCTTCCGCTTGCGGG
>JAEXLC010000005.1 GCA_023445495.1 Pseudomonadota bacterium
CGCCTGCGCCGCCTGGGCGGCCTGGACCACCGCAACCCCCTGGACCTGCCGGATTCCGCCGCGATCGGCCTGACCGATGCCGGTCAGGCTCGCGAGGAAAGCAGTCAGGAGAAGCAGCAGTTCCAAACGGCAAGTCTCTAGAAGCGCACGGACAGTCGCCCGGGCAATTGACTGGGACATAGTGGCTCGAATCGGCTTCGCCAATCCGAAATCCGCTTTTGCGTCAGACAGTCGGCCCTTCATTGGGATCGCGCGGCGGCGCCGGATCCCGCGCGAGATACATCGACACGGTCATCTCGACGCTGCGCTTGCCCTGCGCCTGGGCCGGATAGACCATGCCGGGATGGCAGCGATGCACGACATAGCCGAGCGGGTCCGGCCCGGCAGGGCCGCTCACCAGCTTGCAGTTGACAGCATTGCCCCTGGCATCGACGTCGAAACGGATCTTGCGCTCGTAGAACGGCTTGCCGGCGGGCCGCTGGATCGGCGGCACGGCTTCGCCGCTCACCATATGCGTTTCGATGACGCGGACGGTGGCTGCGGCACCGGGCTGTCCGACGAGCGCAGCCATGGCGGGCGGCACCGCCCGCCCCATGCTGCTACAGGGCGCCGCGACCCGGCTGAACCCCGCGCCGTTGCTCTGCGACGAGCAGCCGGCGATGCGGCCGTCGAGGATGCGGATCTGGTTGAGATAGACCCAGGAGCCGAACGCGCCCTGGCCATCGGGCAGGACCCAGCTGAACTTCAAATTGTACCCGCTCGGAATCGGCTTGCCGGCCGCATCCCGCGCCGGAAGGAAATGCGCACGGCTGCGCAGCAGCTCGCAGGTTCCCTTGTCCAGCACCGGCGACCCGCTCGATGCGGTTACCGTGCAGCCGATGGGCTCGCCCGCGGCATCGAGCGCGAGCCGCGTGCCCACAGTGCCGGACTGGCGCTCCCACATCGCCGCCGCGGGATAATCGTCGTCGGTGACCCAATAGCCCGGATTGCCGCGCGGCCGGGGCTTGGTGGCGACACCGCCCGCATCCGCATCCTGCGGCACAAGGGTAAGGCCGAACAACAACAGTGCCGCGATCATGCATCCTCTCCGATTATGGCTCGCAGCCTGATAGTGTCCGGCCCTGAAACGCTTACTTCGCCGGAGCGTCGCCCGCGACGAACTGGACCGAGGCCGAGCGCGATTCCGGTGCCTTGCCCTTCTCGACCGGCAGGGTGATGCTCTGCACCTGCTGGCAGGCGACCTTGTCGATGCCCGGGCTGCCGCTCGACTGCTCGAGCGTGCAGGCCGAGACCGTGCCCGCGCTGGTGAAGTCGAGATGGACGATCGGCGCCTTGGTGTAGGTGGCGGGCAGCTTCTGCACGGTGATCGTCATGATCGGAGCGGGAGCGGCGGTCTGGCCGGCAAGGGCCAGCAGGGTAGCGAGAATCATTCTGTGCCTTTCGAGTCTTTTGCGACAAAGCATTGCTACCACCCGCCCGAACGATGTCCATGCGCGCTATTTCGTCGCTTCGAACCGCGCCTCGACCATCCGGCTGTTCGGTTGCGGAAACCGTGCGCCCTCTATCCTGAGCGGTGGGATATCTGCCTTGGCCTGGGCACAGGCGATCTCGTCTAGCTTCGCGTTGCCGGTGCCTAGCTCAACCGTACAGTCCTTTACCCCACCGTCAGCGAAAACCATGCGCAGAGTGGCGGGGTTGGAATAGTCCTTAGGCACTGCCCGGACGCCGATCGCGAGACCAACCGGCTCGCTGGCGAGATCACTCACCGGATTGTGCCGGAGCTGGCCCGGAATATTCCAGCTGAAAGAGCCATCATAGGGGACGGCAACTCCCCTTCCACCAGCGTCGAGAACAGGAACGAAGCGGGCCCGCTTTTGCAGGAGCTTGCACGCACGCATGTCGAGATCCGAATAGCCGGAACTGCCGGTGACATGACAGCCGGTCGGATTACCCCGGGGATCGAGATCGAGACGGAACTTTACCGTGCCGAACTCCTTTCGAGCCAGCGACACTGCCGGGTAGTCGTCATCCGTAACCCATGGCTGAGGGTTTACGCGCGGTTTTGGCTTGTTGGCCTCAGCCGAAGCCGCAGCATCCTGCACAGGCGCAGCAACCTGCATAGCCAACGCTATCACAAGCCCCAAAACCATTGATCTTTTCCCCCACTTGCCCGAAGCGCTCGGCAACTAAGCAACAGGTCTGCCCATGTCCATCGAACGCTCTCCGCTCGCGCTGCCCTTCCCCGCCCTGCCGGTGATCCCCGGCGTGACCACCCGCGTGGCGCGGGCGCGCTACAAGGCGTGGGACCGCTGCGACCTGACCTATGTCGAGCTGGCGCCGGGCACCGCCGTGGCCGGCGTGCTGACCAGCAGCAAATGCCCCTCGCCCGAGGTGGAATGGTGCCGCAAGGCGCTGCCGCTGGGCACCGCGCGGGCGCTGGTGGTCAATGCCGGCAACTCGAACGCCTTTACCGGCAATCGCGGCCGCGCCGCCGTGGAGGCGATCGCCGCTCGTGCCGCCGCGCATATCGGCTGCCAGCCCTCCGACGTGTTCGTCGCCTCCACCGGCGTGATCGGCGTGCCGCTGCCGATCGACAAGGCCGAGGCCGGGCTCGACAATGCCTTCACCGCCGAGCCGTGCAGCTGGGAAGACGCCGCCGCGACGATCATGACCACCGACACCTTCGCCAAGGGCGCGGTGACCCGCGCGGTGGTGGGCGGCAGGACCGTGCAGCTGGCGGGCATCATCAAGGGCTCGGGCATGATCGCGCCGGACATGGCGACGATGCTCGGCTTCATCTTCACCGATGCGGCGGTCGATCCCGCCTTCCTGCAGACCGCGCTGAGCGACGCCAATGGCAAGAGCTTCTCGTGCATCACCGTCGATGGCGATACCTCGACCAGCGACACCGTGCTCGCCTTCGCCACCGGCAGCGCGGGCAACGAAGTGCTGGTGAGTGACGAGGACGAGGGCGCCGACGCTTTCCGCGCCGCGCTCAAGGACCTGTGCCATCAGCTCGCGCTGCTCGTCGTGCGCGACGGCGAAGGCGCGCAGAAGCTGATCGAGATCACGGTCGAAGGCGCCGAAAACGATGCCAGCGCGCACCGCATCGCGATGTCGATCGCCAATTCGCCGCTGGTGAAGACCGCGATCGCCGGCGAGGACGCCAATTGGGGCCGCGTGGTGATGGCCGTGGGCAAGGCCGGCGAGCCCGCCGAGCGCGACCGGCTGGCGATCCGCTTCGGCACCACCCAGGTGGCGCGCGACGGGCTGGCGGTGGAAGGCTATGACGAGGCGCCGGTTGCCGAGCACCTCAAGGGCCGCGAGATCGAAGTCGGAGTCGAACTCGGGCTGGGCGAAGGCCGCGCCACCGTGTGGACCTGCGACCTGACGCACGGATATATCTCGATCAACGCCGATTACCGGAGCTGACCGGGTTCCCGGTCCAGCACCTGCCGGACCGGGACCGATTCAGCTCAGAGCTTGTCCTGCACCCACTTCTTGATCGCGCTCTTCGGCATTGCGCCGACCTGGGTGGCGGCCGGCTGGCCGTCCTTGAACAGGATCATCGTGGGAATGCCGCGCACGCCGTACTTGGTCGGGGCGTCGGGATTCTCGTCGATGTCGATCTTGATGATCTGCACCTGATCGGCCAGCTCCTCGCCGAGCTCCTCGAGCGCGGGGGCGATCATCTTGCAGGGGCCGCACCACTCCGCCCAGAAATCGACGAGCACGGGCTTGCCGGACTCGAGGACGTCGGCTGCGAAATTGGCGTCGGTGGTAGCCTTGGTGGCCATGGAAGAACTCCTGATACGATGTCGGGGCCTAATCTATGATCGACCGGCGCAGGGTCAAGCGCGCAGGGCCAAGCTTTGCTCCGTGGGCACGAAGCCGGGCTTGTGCGCGGCGAGCAGGTCCTCCGGCAGCAGATGCAGGACCGGACCGGCCGCGTAGAGCAGCCCCGCCTCCACCGTGCGGCCGGGGAAAATCACCCTGAGCGCAGCGACATAGGCGGCCATCTGACGCAGGTGATAGGGCGGGATCTCGGCCAGCGTCGCAGGTGCCCTGCGGCCGGTCTTGAAGTCGATCACCCGGACAAGCTCGGGCTTTACCACGAGGCGATCGACCGTGCCGGAGACGACCACGCCCTCTCCCACCACGGCGGCGATCGGGGCCTCGCCCAGGGAATCGGGGCCGAAAAGCGCGGCGAAGTCCGGGTTTTCGGTGACGCCCAGGGCTGCGGCGACCAGCTCGGCCCGGAGCGCCGCGTCGGTTACGCCGCCTGCCCCAGCCAGCCAGCGCTCGGCGGCGGAGGGGCGGTCCGCGGGGCTAACCGACGGCAATCGCTCGAAAAGCGCGTGGAGGAGCCGGCCGCGCTCGGCGGCTGCGCGGAGGGCCGGCGTGGGGGGCGGATCGGCGACTGCGTCGTCACCCAAGGACGACGGCGCGAGGGGGCGCGGCGGGCGGGCTTCCTCGGGCGCCGGGCGGCGGGCCCAGTCGGGGAGGACCGCGACTTCGGCGGCGATCTCGGCCGGGCGCGGCTTTACGGCGACCGGTGGCTGGGGGTTCAAGCCCCTGAATTCGCGCACTTCTCCCTCGGGCACACCGAGGGCATCGAGGGCGGCGGCGCTGGCGGCGTACCAGCTCTTCGCCGGGGGTACGCCTTTGGCCATGGGCCCCAAAGCCCCGGCGACGACCAGCTTTTCCTCGGCGCGAGTGGCGGCGACATAGAAGAGACGCCAATGTTCACTAAGTTCGCGCGCATCGGCAGTTTCGATGACTTCGGCCAGCACGCCGCGCTCAGCGGACCGCGGCCGGAAGATCGGCAGCTTTCCGGACGCTCCGGACGGTTCCCACCCCAGAAAGTCACGCGGGGAGCGCGTGGGATCGACCGTGGCGTCCGCAAGGATGACCAGCGGCGCCTGCAGCCCCTTGGCGCCGTGGGCGGTCATCACCCGCACCGCCGCCTGGGGCTGGGCCGCATCGCGGACGATCTCGACATCGCCGCGATCGAACCAGTCGAGGAATCGTTGCAGCGACGGGGTCGCAACCTTTTCGAAGTTGAGCGTCGCATTGAGCAGTTCTTCGATCGGATCGCGGGCTTCCTCGCCCAGCCGCCGCAACAGCTTGCGGCGACCGTCCAGCGGACCAGAAAGTAGTTCTTCCAGAAAGCGATAGGGGGTGGCGATGTCGGCGCGTGCGAGGAGTGCGTAGAGCGGCGCCAGACGCTCCTCGGGCTGGGTTCGACGCAGGTGACGCCACAGTCCGCCACTGGTGCGGACAGAAGCGTTCATCAGCTCCTCCTGCGACCAGCCGATCAAAGGGGACACGAGCAGGGAGGCGAGCGACAGATCGTCCTCGGGCTGGAGCGCGAAGCGGATCGCGGCGAGCAGATCCTGCACCGCCAAAGGCGCGTTCAGCCGCAGGCGATCAACACCCGCCACCGGCACGCCCTCGGCATAGAGCCGCGCGACGATCAGCGAGGCCAGCTCGCCGCGGCGCTTGACCAGGATCATCACATCCTCGGGCTGGAGCGGACGGCCCTTGCTCTCGAGCATCATGCCGCCCCGCCACCAGTCGCGCACCTGGCGCGCGATGCGCCCGGCGAGCTCGCGGGTGGCGTCGCTGACCCATTCCTCCTCGTCCGCCTCGCTGCCGCCCTCGGTGACCGGCGGCCAGAGCGTGACGCTGCCGGGGCCCGGCACTTCGCTGGCATGTTGCTGGCTGTCCGACAGCTCACCCATGCCGGGCAGCGGCAAGGCGCCGAGCGCGGCATCGACGAATTCGAGGACGGGCTTGGTCGAGCGGAAGCTGTGGGTGAGCGACAGCTCCTCGACCTCGCGGGGCTCGGGCTTGTCCTCGTCGAACTCGTAATCGGGATCGGCATCGACACGCGACAGCGCGAGGAAGCGCTCGAACGCCGCGCGGAAGAAGATCGGATCGGTGCCCTGGAAGCCGAAGATCGCCTGCTTGTAGTCGCCGACGGTGAACAGCGTGCGCATCGTCGTGGCGCGGACGCCCTCGCCGACAAAAAACTCGTCGGCGATCGCGCTGACGATCGCCCATTGCTGGGGATTGGTGTCCTGCGCTTCGTCGATCAGGACATGCTCGGTCGCGGTATCGAGCTTGAAGCGGACCCATTCGCCCATGCCCGGCTCGGCGAGCAGCGCGACGGTGCGGTGGATCAGGTCGTTGAAATCGACCGCGCCGAGGCGGCGCTTGGCCTGGGCATAGGTCTCGGCATAGACGCGGCCCGCTTCCAGCCCGCGGGCGAGCAGATCGGCATAGGCGGCCTGGGTCTTCGTGCCGAGCAGCTGGCCGCAACTCTCGAACAGCCGCATCGCATAGTCGGCATAGGCCGGGTCCTGCGGCGCCTGCCCCTTGCCGAAGGAACGCGGCTCGCCCTTGGCAGTGGCCCAGATCGAATGGAGATCGGCGAGGCTGGCAGCGCGCTTCTCCGGACTCCTGCCGAGCCAGGCGGCGGCGATATCGGCGCGCTCCAGCCCCCTGCCCGTGCCCCAATCGGCGTTCATCACGGTGAGCGCGCGCAGGCTGGCGAGGTCGAAGCTGTCATCGGCGCAGCGGCGGGCGATCTCGGCATCGACATCGCCGAGCGGGAGGCCGAGGGCTTCGCGGAGATAGGGCTGGATCAGGATCGGCAGTGCTGTGAGCGCTTCGCCTTCGCGGGCGCAGGCCTTGAGGAAATCCTCGGCCTTGCCCTCGCCCAACCGCAGCGACAGCGCGCCGACGGCATCGATGATCCAGCCGCGCCCGTCGCGCTCGGCATCGACCAGCATCTCGGCCAGCGCCTCTCGCGAGAGCACGGCTTCCTCGCGCTGATCGAGCGGGCGGAAACCGGGAACGAGGCCCGCTTCCATCGGGAAAGCGGCGAGCAGCGACTGGCAGAAGCTGTGGATCGTCTGGATACGGATGCCGCCGCCGGGCGCATCGAGCACCTTGGCGAAGAGCTGGCGGGCCTTTTCACGGCCCGAGGGCGAGATGTTCTCGCCCAGCGCCTCAAGGTCGGCGGCGAGTTCGGCGTCCGACGCGCGCACCCAGCGGGCGAGCCGGCTGGTGATGCGTTCGGACATCTCCGCCGCGCCCGCCTTGGTGAAGGTGAGGCAGAGGATCGCGCCGGGATCGGTGCCGCCGAGCAGCAGCCGCCAGACGCGGGCGGCTAGCACCTGCGTCTTGCCGGTGCCGGCCGAGGCGGAGAGCCAGATATGGCGGCCGGGATCAGAGGCGGCCTTCTGGTTGCCCTTGAGTTTGTGGAGGGGGCGGACTTCAGACATTTTTGATACCTTTGGTCACCCTCACCCTTCCCATCGCTGGCGCGATGGGCCCCTTCCCTCTCCCAAAGGGAGAGGGAGTTGAAGGG
>JAEXLC010000027.1 GCA_023445495.1 Pseudomonadota bacterium
CCGTGGCACCGGGGTCCCGCTGTCTTGCGGGCGGAAGAAGAAGCGGGATCCCGGCTCAAGGCCGGGATGACGAAATGGGTATAGAGCAAGGAAAGACGACATGGGCCTGATCCCGGTCGCGAACGACCAGATCGCCACGGTCGTCACATCGCTCGAAATGCTGACGCGGCCGCGGCCTCGCCCCCTGCCCGATTCGCCGCTGCGGCTGGTGCGCTGGCCGGCGCCCGATCCCGCCAAGTACCGCGCGCTGTTCCGCCGGGTCGGCGAGCCCTGGCTGTGGTTCTCGCGGCTGGTAATGGCGGAGGACCGGCTGGTCTCGATCCTCCAGGACCCGAAGGTGCATGTGTTCGCGGTGGTCGACCGCGCCGGCATCGAGGTCGGGATGCTCGAGCTCGATTTCCGGGCGGAGGCGACCTGCGAGCTCGGTTTTGTCGGGCTCATTCCCGAGCTGGCCGGCAAGGGCCATGGCGGCTGGCTGATGGCGCATGCGCTGATGCTCGCCTGGACGCCCGAGGTGGCTCGCGTCTGGGTGCATACCTGCACGCTCGATTCGCCGGGCGCGCTCGGCTTCTACCGCAAGCATGGCTTCGTGCCCTACAAGCGCACGGTGGAGACCTTTGCCGATCCGCGGCTGGCGGGTGTGCTGGCGGCGGATGCCGCGCCTCAGATCCCCTGCTTGGGCGCGCCGCCGAGCCGATAGGCGGCGACGCGGATCAGCGCGAGCGCGGCCCAGGCCGCTCCGCCGATCAGCGCGGTGACGAGGTAGGAGACCGGGGCGATCGCCGCGGTGCCGCCGATCAGCCCGGCGATCGTGCCAAGGATGCCGCCGGCGATCAGCACCAGCCCGAGCGCCAGGAAGAAGATCATCGAGGCCAGGCCGAGCAGCGCGAAGCCGGTCACCCCGGCGCTGCGCCGCCAGCCCTCGCGGAAGGCGCCGAGGATCCCGATCGCGGGATCGGCGGCAAAGGCCGGGCCGGCCAGCCAGGTGCGCACCAGCATGTAGAGGCCGGGCAGCACGAACAGCGACAGGCCGAATGAGAAGAGCAGCCCGGCGATCGTGTTGAGCACGAAGAAGGCGCCGAAGCGCTTGAGCGCGAGCAGCAGCACCTGGCCCAGCGTGCGGCCGTCACCGCGCAGGAACAGGTTGAAGATCGCGAAGCTGCCGAAATCCATCACCAGGCTGATCGCCAGGATGGTCAGCAGATTGGCGTCGTAAAAGGCCATGATGGCCTCGCGCAGCTTCTCGGCGTCCTGAGTGGCGGGCAGCTGCAGCCCCGAGACGAGCAGCACCGCGCCGAGCATCGGCACGACGAAGAACATGCCCGCCAGCGCGATCAGCAGCTCGCGCTCGGCGCGGAACAGGGAGACGGCATCGAGGAAGATGCCGCGGCTGGTGAGGCTCATGCGAGGATCAGACCCTCGCGGAGCCCGGCCTCGGCGGTGAGCGCGAGGTAGAGCTTGGCGGAGAAGGCAGGGGCCAGCACGGTGAAGCCGGTCTGCACCGCGGCAACGACGATCGAGGTGAGCACCCCGGCCAGCGAGATTCCGTCGGCCGCGCCACCGGCGACCAGCGTGAAGATGCTGCCGAACACCATGTTGGCCGCGAGGATCGAGACCCAGGAGACCAGCACATAGAGCAGGATCACGCCGATGATCGCCAGCGTCTTGCCGCGGGTGAGCTTCCACGACTGGCGCAGCGCCGAGAACATCCGCTTCTCGCGCACGATCACCGCATTGGTGACGAACAGCCGCGCGCCGAGCCACAGGATCAGCGCGAGCGCCGCCAGCATGTAGAGCGCGATGCCGCCGGCCATCTCGGTGCTGAGCGAGGTCAGCTCGCCGCGCGCGAGCGCCATCATGTCATAGCCGGCGAGCTGGAGCGCGATCGGGACCGGCAGCGAGATCACGAACATGCCGGCGAACAGGGCGAGCGAGACGAGCAGCGCGGGGAGCAGCCGCGCGCGGCCGATCGCGCCGGCGCCGCGCGCCTCCGCCATGTCGAGCGCCATCGCGGTGATCGTCAGCGATCCCCAGATCGACAGGATGCCGAAAGCGAGCTGGACGAGATAGAGCGACAGCACCAGCCCGGGCCCGGCGCTGGCCTTGGCCGCCTGGAAGCTGCCCTCGATCGAGGCGGGCACGAAGAAGGCGAGCAGCGCCACCGGAAGGATCGCCCCCAGATTGTCGCTCAGAAACTCCGCCGTCCGATCCCAGACGGTGCCCATCTTCGTCATGCGCCCGATGTCCTCCCTTTGCCCCGGTGTTAGCTCGCGCGCCGTTTATTGCCAATGCTTGCGGAATCGCCCGCGGATGCGCAATTCGCACGCATGACCAAGGATATCGAATGGCGGGTGTCGCCGGAGCCGATCGAATATGGCGCCGCGCTCGCCGAAATGGAGGCGCATGTCGCCGCGCTGACCGCCGGCACCGCGCCCGAACGGATCTGGCTGCTCGAGCACCCGCCCGTCTACACCGCCGGCACCAGCGCCACCGATGAAAGCGAGCTGGTCGACGCCGCGCGCTTCCCGGTGTTCCGCACCGGGCGCGGCGGGCGCTACACCTATCACGGCCCCGGCCAGCGCATCGGCTATCTGATGCTCGACCTGCGCAACCGGAAGCGCGACGTGCGCGGCTATGTCCATGCCGTCGAGGGCTGGGTGATCGCGGCGCTGGGCGAGCTGGGGATCGACGCGTTCCGCGCCGAGGGGCGGATCGGCATCTGGACGCTCGACCAGGCCGGCCAGGAAGCCAAGATCGGCGCGATCGGGGTGCGGCTGCGGCAATGGGTGACGATGCACGGCTTCGCGATCAACCTGTCGCCAAACCTCAATGATTTCAACGGCATCGTCCCTTGCGGAATCCCCGATTTCCCCGTCACCAGCGCCGAGGCGCTGGGCAGGCCGGTAACCCCCGCGCAATTCGATTCGGCGCTCCACGCCACATTTTTGCCATTTTTGAACGCTCTCTCCTAGGGTCAGGTCAAATTCGAGTCTTGAGGGGTTTGCCCGAACCGTCTAATGTCCACCCCGGTTTGGGTATTAAACGGCGTATCCGTAATCCAAATCCATAATCTAGGGAGCTTTCTACATGCGTGCAGTCATTTCGAAGATCGTTGCAGGTTCGATGATCGCCGGCGCGGCCCTCCTGGCCTCGGCGTGCACCAGCAACGAGTCGACCAACGTGACCAACACCACCGAAGTCGTTCCGACCGAGAACGTGACCACCGACACGATGGTCACCAACATCGACGCCGCTGCCACCGAGAACGGCGCCGTGGTCGAGAACACCACCACCGTCGAGACCAACACCACCAACGTCGCGCACTGATAGCGCGCCCGTTTGGGTGTTTGACGAAAGGGCCGTCCGGGCGACCGGGCGGCCCTTTTCGTTTATGCTTTTCCTATGCTTTTGCGATGAAATGCCGCGATGGCACGGACGGACGGCAAAAAGGGGCTTCAACGCGGACTCGGAACACCGTAACCCGTCGCAACGGGGTTAACTGGTAGTTTTCGAGGGCAGCATGTTTGCATCGCGTATCGCATTGGTGCTGGCCGGGGGGATCGGCCTGTTCGTTTCCGCACCGGCTTCGGCGCAATTCTTCCTCAAGCCCGCCAATCTGGAGAGCGGGCGCGTGACCGGCGCGGAGCCGGGCATGACCGGGCCGGCACTGCCGGGCGCCACCGCCGACGAGCTGCGCGCCGCGCTCGCCTGGAACCTGCGCGCCGCACTCAACGTCGCCGCGCTGCAGTGCCAGTTCGAGCCGACGCTGTTGTCGGTCGACAATTACAATTCGCTGATCAAGGATCACGCGATCGAGCTGCGGGACTCATACGCTACGCTCGAGAAATATTTTGCAAGATCGTACAAGAACAAGAAGCAGGGCCAGCTTGAACTCGACAAGTACGGGACCCGTATCTATTCGGGCTTCTCAACTGTTCAGGGACAGCTTTCTTTCTGCCGGACCGCTGCCGCAATCGGCCATGATGCGGTGTTCGTGAAGCCTGGCAAGTTCGGCGACCTGGCGCTGGACCGCATCAAGGAACTGCGCGCGAGCCTGGGCCCCTGGGGCGAGCAATATCGCCCGTCGGGCTATGTCGTCACCGGCATGTACGGCGTGAAGCTGCCCCCGTTCGGCAACGACAAGTGCTGGAAGAAGGGTCAGTACCAGGTCAAGAAGTGCGGGCCGCTGCTGCTCGACTGAGGCATCGAGCTTCCCCCTCCCTGTAAGGGAGGGGTTAGGGGTGGGTTAGAAAAGGTCGGGCTCGATGCCCGGCCTTTTCTTCTTTCACCGATTGCGTCGTT
>JAEXLC010000050.1 GCA_023445495.1 Pseudomonadota bacterium
ATGACGGCGGCGAGCTGCTGATCGAGGGGCAGTTCGGCGCGCAATCGGTCAAGCTGCCGGCGGGGCATGCGATCCTCTACCCCTCGTCGAGCCTCCACCGCGTGGAGCCGGTGACGCGCGGGCGGCGGGTGGCGAGCTTCTTCTGGATCCAGTCGATGGTGCGCGACGACGGCGCGCGGCGTATCCTGTTCGAGATGGACCAGGCGGTGCAGCGGCTGGTGGCGACGCTGGGCAATGACGATCGCTCGGTGATCGAGCTGACCGGCGTCTATCACAATCTCCTGCGCCGCTGGGCCGACGCCTGAAGGGCGTCGCGGCCGGCTGTGCCGTACCGCGCGCCTCCTGGCCGGATGTTGATGGCTAGCCCTGGTGCGGCTTCACCACGAGGATGTGGAAGGAGCCGGGGATCGCCAATGGGCGCCCACCGGCCGGCGCCGGCGAGAAGCGGGCGGTCGGCAGGTAGATCGTGCCGGTTGCCGGATCGAGGGCGCCGGTTCGGGCGCCGGGCTCGGTGATGACCCGGCCGGTCCGGGTCACCATGTCGCCCGCAAGCGACAGGATGTCGAGCACGCCGGATTTTCCGCAGGGAATGAAGGCGAGCTGGCGCGCCGGATCGAGCAGCACCGCGTCCGCGCCTTCGCCGATGTCGACCAGCGCGGTCATGCGCTTCGTGCGGGTATCGACGATCGCCGCCTTGCCATTGGCGCAGGCGCTGATCAGCCGGCCATGGGGTGCGTCATAGGCAAGGCCCGTCGGCCCTTCGCAGCCTGGCATCGCGATCGGGTCGCCGACGCTGCCCCGGACGGTATCGACCGTCTCGATCTCGTTCGCGTCCTCGTCGTTGACGTAGAGGGTCGTGCCGACCAGCGCGCTATATTCGAGCGCCGGCTTCACCGGGATGGTGCGCGTGACCTTCATCGCGACGGTGTCGATCTCCGACACCGATCCGCTATCGGCGTTCATCACAAAGGCCGTGCGGCCATCGGCGCTCAGGATGGCCGCATCGGGCTTCTTGCCGACGGCGATGCTCGCCAGCGTGGCGCCTGACTTCACATCGAAGAAGCGGACCATCGCATCATTGCCGCTGGTGACGAGCAACCGCCCGCCGTCCAGCGGTACCGCGGCATGGCCACGGCTGGCGCTCCCGATCGTGCCGACGAGCTTGCCGGTGGACAGGTCGATCGCGGTCACGCCGTCGCCCCGCGCGACATAGAGACGGCGGGCCACCGGATCGACACTGGCGTAATCCCAACCGCCATCGGGGCCGGCAATGCTGCCGGTCACGGCATAGTTCGGCGCGTCGGCGGCGGCGGTGGTGGAAAGCAGCGAAGCGAGTGCGAGGAACAGCGGGCGCATGGGATTCTCCGTCGATCGAAGGCTGGAGATTAGCGCGTCCCGGGTTCGCTCAGGATTTCCCGAACATTGGGGAAAAACAATCCTGCGCCTCAGCTGCGAGGGAAAAGCAGCTCGACCCGCAGGCCCGGACCATTGTCGGAAAGCGTGAGCGTGGCACCGTGCAGCCTCGCAATCGAATCCACCAGCGCCAGGCCGAGCCCCGCACCGGGGGTACTGCGGCTGCTGTCGATACGGTAGAAGCGGCCAAGCACGCGCGCGCGTTCCCCGGCGGCGATGCCGGGGCCCGTATCGGAAACCGCCAGCCGAACGTCATTTCCATCGCGCGCCAGCTCGAGGCGGATGCGCGTGCCCGCTGGCGTATGATGCAGCGCGTTCTCGATCAGGTTGGTCACGGCCTGGGTCAGCAACTCGACATCGCCGCGCACATGGATGCCGGGCGCGACGGCGTCCTCCAGCACATGGCCCGCATCCTCGATCACCGGCGCGTAGATCTGGGCAAGCCGCTCGAGCATCTCGCTCAGGTCCGCGCTGGCCAGGCTTGCCTGGATGCCTCGCGCTTCCATCGCGCCGATCCGGAGCAGGGCGCTGAAAATGCCGAGAATCTCGTCGATCTGTGCAATCGCGCCCTCGATCTGCTCCGGGACTGGCGCCGGATCGGTGCCGAGCTGCATGCGTTCGAGCCGCTGGCGCAGGCGAGTCAGCGGCGTGCGCAGATCATGGGCGATGTCGGTCGATACCTGGCGGAGCCCGTCCATCAGTACTTCGATCCGGTCGAGCATCCGGTTCAGATTGCCCGACAGTTGATCGAACTCCGGCCCCATTCCGATACGCGGCAGTCGCTCGTTGAGCCGACCGTCATTGATCCGGGCGATCGCACCGTTCACCTGATCGAGCCTGCGCAGGAACAGGGTGCCGACCACCAGCCCCCCTGCCAGCGCCAGCAGCGATATCAGGACTCCGAAAGCGACTGTCGATGCCCGCAGGCCGGTGCGCAGGTCCTGCAGGTCGGAGACGTCGTTCGCCACGACCAGGAGCGTGCCGTCCGTAAGGCGCGAGCCGAACGCCCTTACCGGCACGGACCTGCTCAAGTCGCCCTCGTCGGGATCGAGTACCTGGAATTCGTGCCATCCGGTGCGGGCCGCCGCTGCGGGAAGCGAGCCGGCAAGGCGCGCGCCGGCTGCATCGAACAGGAGATAGTGGAACTGGTCCTCCCGCACGGCGCGGGCATGCCTGTTGATCGCCGAGACCAAAGCGGCGCGGCCGCTTGTCTCGAACTCGCTCACCAGCACGTCATGCTCGGCGAGGATGCCGTCGCCGGCTGCTTCCACCGCATAGGCGGAAACCGAATGCTCGACGATGGCAAGCAGGGCCACGGCGCCGAGCGCGAAGACCAGGGCAAGGGCAATCGCGAAGCGGAACGCGCCGCTGAGCAGCAGCCTAGGCGTCTGCATCGAGCCGATAGCCAGCGCCGCGAATGGTGTGGATCAACTCCCGGTCGAAGCCCTTGTCCACCTTGGCGCGAAGCCGGCTCATATGGCTTTCGATCAGGTTCGAGCCCGGGTCGAAATGGAAGGACCAGACATTCTCGAGCAGCATGCTGCGCGTGACGATCTTGCCTTCGTGGCGCAGGAGATACTCGAGCAGCTTGTATTCCTGTTGCTGGAGTTCGATGCGCCGGCCGGCGCGCGTCACCTGGCGCCGGAGCAGATCGATCTCGAGATCGGCCGCGCGCAGGACCGTCGCCACCTCCGCAACCGGGGCGCGGCGCGCCAATGCCTCCACCCGGGCAAGGAGTTCGGAAGCCGCGAAGGGCTTGACCAGATAATCGTCGGCACCCGCCTGCAGCCCGGCGACCCGGTCGTCGACCTCGCCCAGGGCGGTGAGGAACAGCGCGGGGGTCTGGATGCCGGCGGCGCGCAGCGAACGGACGACCCCGAGCCCGTCAACGCCGGGCACCATCCGGTCGAGGATCAGCACGGCATAGCTGCCGGTGGTGCCGAGGAAGATCGCGTCCGGGCCGGTCCTTGCCGTATCGACGACATGCCCTTCCGCCTGGAGCAGCCGTGCGATGTGCGTCCGCGTTTCCGCATCGTCTTCAAGCAGCAGCAGTTTCACCGGCAAGATCCATAAGGGTCACAGGCCATAAGGCCCCCAGGCCATCAGAGCCCAAGGCAAAGCCACCCGATTAAACTCCCGAAGCGCGGCCCGGGCAAGTTGGGGATTCCCAATGTTCACCTCACGCGCAGCCAATGCGGGCCTTGTAGAAGGGCAGGGGCGGGGGAGCATTGGAGCAAGATCATGCACAAGATTGGGCGTCTCACACTTCTGGCGAGCCTGGCCGCCAGCCTGCCTTTCGTCGCCGTCGCGAGTCCGACGCAGAAAACACCCAAGCCGAAGCTGACGCTCGCCCGGGCGCAGGCGATCGCGCTGAAGGCGCGGCCGGGCAAGGTTACCGACCACGAACTCGAGGCCGAGAAGGGTGGCAGCGGGCTGCGCTATTCGTTCGACATCAAGGCGGGCGGCAAGGCCTATGAGGTCGGGGTCGATGCGGTGACGGGCAAGGTGCTCGAGGACATCGTCGAAGGCCCGAACCCGGACTGACCGAAGCGCGATCCCAGCTTTCGGTCTGGACGCCGCCGCTCGGCCCTCCTGGCGGCGGCGTCCCTCATTCCAGCCGAGGTACCTCGTGCCCCCAATTCTTCGATCCAGAACCACGCTGCTGATAGCGCTCGCCGCGCCGCTCGCGGGCTGCCAGCATTATGCGCCGCTGCCGCTGCAGACCGAAGCGCCGCTTGCGCCGAGCCTTGCCGCCATCCCCGATCTGCCGGCGCGCCCGCTGACGGTCAGCGAGGTGGCTGCCCTGGCGGTGACGCGCAATCCCGACCTGCTGGCGGCACGCGCCAAGGCCGGTGTCGCCGAGGCACAGCTCATCCAGGCGGGCGTGCTGCCCAATCCCAGCCTCAGCGGGGCGATCCTGCCGCTTCTTTCGGGTGCGGGATCGGTGCCGGGCTGGAATCTCGGCCTGTCGCAGGACATCAAGGCGCTCATCGTTCTCAAGCCCAAGCGCCGTTCAGCGAAGGACAGCCTGAACCAGGTCCATGCCGATCTGCTCTGGCAGGAATGGCAGGTGGCCGGCCAGGCCCGCCAGCTCGCCGGCGATATCGTGCTCGGCGAGCGGCTGCGCCCCATGCTCGAGCGCGCCTATGAACTGATGGCGAAGCGCTATGGCGCGAACCGCAAGGCGCTGGAGGCGGGGAACGCCACGCTGTCGACCCTGGCGCCCAGCGCCGGCGCGCTGCAGGCCGCGCGGGCAGCGATGCTCCAGCAGGATCAGGCCCAGCTCGCCAGCCGGCACAAGCTCAACGCGCTGCTCGGCATCACCCCCGATGTCGCCTTGCCGCTTGCCGATACAATCGATCTGCCTGCCTTTGACCCGAGCGAGGTCCGGGCAATGCTGGGGACGCTGCCCCAGCGCCGTCCCGATCTGCTCGCGCTGCGCGCCGGCTACGCCGCCCAGGACGAGCAGCTGCGCGTGGCGATCCTGTCGCAATTCCCCGACCTGGTGCTCGGCGCTTCGGCCTCCAGCGACAACAGCAAGGTGATCAGCGGCGGGCCCAATGTGCAGATCGGCCTGCCGGTGTTCGACCGCAACCAGGGCAATATCGCGGTCGCCCGGGCGACCCGCGAGCAGCTCAATCGCGAATATGCCGCCCGGCTCGCCGCCGTGACCGGCGAGGTTGGCGCGCTCCTCAGCGAGCGGGACCAGATCGCGCTTCAGCTCGCCGCGACCCGCCACGATCTGGACGAGGCGCGGGCCGCCGCGGATCGCGCGGCCAGGGCTTTCGCAGCCAGCACGCTCGACGAGCGGTCGTTCGTCGACCTTCTCAGCACCCGTTTTTCCAAGGAACAGGAAGTGATGACGCTCGAGCTCGCACTGTTCGACCGCCAGGTCGCGATCCAGACATTGATCGGCGCGGGGCTGCCCGCGGTCGACACCCTCGGTTTCCCCGATCCCGGTGCGAACGGAGCAGCCCGGTGAACGCCGCGCGTATCGCCACGGGCCTGGCGCTCGCTGTCGCGCTTGCCGGCTGCGGCGCCAGCGCGCCGGACAACCAGACAGCGCCGGTGACGCAGGTGACCGTGACCCAGGCCCGCCAGGGTAGCCTGCCGACGCTGATCGAAGCATATGGATCCGCTGCCCCCTCGGGCAATGGACAGCAGACGATCAGCACGCCCCAGCCGGGCCAGGTAATGAAGCTGCTGGTGACCCAGGGGATCGCGGTGCAGGCCGGGCAGCCGCTGCTCGTCTTCGCCGTCGCACCGACTGCACGCAGCGCCTTTACCCAGGCGGCAGATGCCGTGAAGGCGGCGCAGTCGCAGCGCGATTCCACCGCCCAGTTGCTGTCCCAGCAGCTCGCGACGCGCGACCAGCTCGCCCAGGCGGAGAAGGTACTGGCCGATGCGCGCGTCCAGCTTGCCGCGCTCCGCGCCGAGGGTGCCGGATCCGGCACCATTACCTTCCGCGCGCCCTTTGCGGGCGTGATCGCTGCAGTGCCCGTGGCCGAGGGCGATCGCACCCAGCCGGGGGCGGCGCTGGCAAGCGTCGCGCGAAACGGATCACTGGTGATCACCACCGGCGTCGATCCCGCGCTGCGCAATCAGGTGCGTGTCGGCGCCGAGGTCCGGGTCTCCCGGCTGGATGGCGGCGCGGCCGTGACCGGCCATGTCGTGCGCATCGACTCGATGCTGAATGCGACCACGCGCCAGGTGGATGTCGATGTCGCCTATCCGGCCGGCAGCTTCCTGACCGGCGAAGCCGTGCGCGTCGCGATCGTGACGGGTCAGGCGCAAGGCTGGGTCGTGCCGCACAAGGCTGTGACGATGGACGCCGAAGGCAAGGCCATGGTCTTCCAGGTGACGGGCGGAAAGGCGCGCGCCGTACCGGTGAAGGTCATTGTTTCCACGCCCGACAGCGATGTGGTCAGCGGGCAGATGGCGCGCGGCATGCCCCTGGTGGTCGACGGCGCCTATCAGCTGTCGGACGGCGATGCCGTCCGCATGGGTGACGCCAAGTGAGTTTCGCAAAGCTGCTGGCCAGCCAGTCGCGGGCTTTCGTCGTCGTCGCGGTCGCGCTGGCGCTTGCCGGGCTCGTTGCGGCGCTGTCGCTGCCGATCGGGCTGTTTCCGCAAGTCGCCTTTCCCCGCGTCGTCGTCGACATCGATGCGGGGAGCCGTCCGGCCGACCAGACCGCGCTGATCGTCACCCGGCCGGTGGAGCAGGCGCTCCGCTCGGTCCCCGGCGTCCAGAATGTGCGCTCCGAGACATCGCGCGGTGCCGCGCAGATCTCGATCGACTTCGGCTGGGGCCGCGACATGGTGGCGAGCACGCTGGAGGTCGATGCGGCGATGGCCCGCGCGGTCGCGGCACTGCCTCCGGGCACGAGCTACAATGTCCGGCGAATGGACCCCACGGTCTTCCCGATCATCTCCTACGCGCTGATCTCCGACAAGCACTCCCCGACCCAGCTCCAGGATCTTGGCCGCTATCAGATCACGCCCTTGCTTTCCGGCATCTCCGGCCTCGCCCGGGTCGATGTGCAGGGCGGCGAGACGCAGGAGGTACAGGTGCTCGCCGATCCGGCGCGGCTGGCGAGCTTCGGCCTTGCGATGAGCGATCTCTCGACCGCGATTGCCAACGGCAATGTGCTGAGCGCGGTCGGCCAGGTGCAGGATCGCGGCCGCCTGTCGCTGGTGATCGCGGATCATATGATCGCATCCCCCGACCGGATCGGCGACGTGGTCGTCAAGTCGAGCCCGGGCGGCGTGGTGCGGGTGCGCGATGTCGCCACGGTGCAGGACGGCATCCTTCCGCAATGGCTGCGGGTGTCGGAGGACGGCAAGCCGGCCGTGCTGTTCAACATCTATGAGCAGCCCGACGGCAATTCGGTGCAGATCGCGAAGGAGGTCCAGGCCCGGCTTGCCGGGTTCAAGCTGCCGCCGGGCGTGAAGCTGCTCAACTGGTACGACCAGAGCGAGCTCGTCACCCAGTCCTTCGCCAGCGTGCGCGACGCGGTGCTGATCGGGCTGGTGCTGGCCGCGATCGTGCTGTTCGTCTTCCTGCGCAGCTGGCGGGTGACGCTGGTGGCGCTGATCGTCGTTCCCGCGACGCTGATGGCGACCGTGCTGGTGCTGTCGATCGCGGGCATGAGCTTCAACATCATGACGCTGGGCGGCATCGCGGCAGCAGTAGGCCTGCTGATCGACGACGTCATCGTGATGATCGAGCATATCGTTCGCCGCGCGCAGGGCGATGGCTCTCCTCCCGGAGCCGAGACCGGCAAGGCCGCGATCCTTCCCGCCGCGCGCGAGTTCCTTGCGCCACTCACCGGATCGAGCCTCGCAACGCTGATCGTATTCCTGCCGCTGTCCTTTCTCACCGGGGTGACCGGCGCCTTCTCCAAGGCGCTATCGCTCACCATGGCGGCGGCGCTCGCGATCTCCTGGGCGATGACCGCGTTCGTGGTGCCGGTGCTCGCCCGGCGCCTGCTCCGGTTCGACGGCGAGCAGACGGCGCATGGCAGTCACGAAGGCTGGATGACCCGCCGCCATGACCAGGCAATCGACGGCGTGATGCGGCGGCCCTGGCTGCTCGCCGTCGTCGCGGTGCCGCTCCTGATCCTCGGCTATGTCGCCTATTCCAACGTGCCGACGGGGTTCATGCCGAAGGTCGACGAGGGCGGCTTCGTGATGGACTATTTCACGCCGCCGGGCACCTCGCTCGATGAATCGAGCCGGCGGATGGCGCAGGTCGATGCCTTGCTGCGCGCGGACAAGGACGTTGCGACCTTCTCGCGGCGTCTCGGCACCGGCTTGGGAGGGGATCTCGGGCAGAGCTATCATGGTGACTATTTCGTCCGGCTGAAGGCCGGCCGTTCGATGACCGCCGAGGAGAAGATGAACGCGGTCGCGGAAGAGGTCGCGCAGAAGGTTCCCGGCGTGGAGGTCGAGGTCGCCCAGTTGATGGAGGACCTGATCGGCGACCTCACGGCGGTGCCGCAACCGATCGAGGTGAAGCTCTATTCCTCGGATGCCGCCGCGCTCGGGCCCCAGGCCGAGAAGATCGCCGCGCTGATCGGCAAGATCCCCGGCGTGGTCGAAGTGAAAAGCGGCCTGCAGCTGGCGGGTGACGCGATCGATGTGAAGATCGATCAGATCCGCGCGGGCTATGAAGGCGTCACCCCGGCAGATGTCCAGACGGCCCTGGATTCCGCGCTGACCGGCGTCGTGGCGACCTCGATTCCGCAGTCGTCGAAAGCGGTGGACGTGCGCGTACGGCTACCGGGCGTCACCACGCTCACGCGGGACCAGCTCGCCCAGCTGCCGATCCGCGCATCCGACGGCCATGTCTTCCCGCTCTCGCGGGTCGCGACGCTGGCGCCGGTCAGCGGCCAGCCCCAGATCAGCCGCGAGAATCTGGAGCCGATGGTCGCGGTGACCGCCCGCATCACCGGGCGCGGAATCGGCGCCGCGGTCGGCGACGTGACCAGAGCGATCGACCAACCGGGCGTGCTTGCCCCCGGCATACGCTACGAGATGGGTGGTCTCTATCAGCAACAGCAGATTGCGTTCGATGGCCTCGCCAAGGTGTTCGTCGCGGCGCTGATCGCCGAGTTCATCCTGCTGCTGGTGCTGTATCGCCGCTTCGCGATACCGCTGATCATCATCGGCTGTTCGCTACTCTCCACCACGGCGGTGTTCACGGCCCTTTGGCTGGCCGGGCTCGACCTCAACATCACCGCGCTGATGGGGATGACGATGATCATCGGCATCGGGACCGAAATGGCGATCTTCTACGTCTCCGAGTTCGAAGAGCTGCGCCATCGCATGCCGCCGCTGGCGGCGGTACGCGAAGCGAGCCGCAACCGGCTGCGGCCGATCACCATGACGACGCTTGCGGCGATCCTGACGCTACTGCCGCTCGCCCTGGCGATCGGCCAGGGATCGGGGATCCAGCAGCCCCTGGCGGTGGCGATCATCGCGGGGCTGATGCTGCAATATCCGCTCGTGCTGATCGCGATGCCGGCACTGCTTCGCCTGACGCTGTCGCGCGAGGAAGGGGACGAGCCGCTGCCGACCTAGTCGAGCAGCGGTCCCAGCGATATCGCGACACCGAAGCCGGGCCCGGGAAGCAGTCCGGCCTCGCCGTGATGCGCCGCCGCGATCGCCGCGACAAGCGCCAGGCCGAGTCCGTGCCCCGTCGAGGAGCGGCTTTGCTCGCCCCGGCTGAAGCGCTCGAACAACCGGCCGCGCGCGGCCTCTGCGACTCCGGGACCGTCGTCGACCACGCGCAGCCAGGCGATGCCATTCTCGGATGCAAGCGAGACCAGGATTCGGGTCCCGGGCGGCGTGTGGCGCAAGGCATTGTCGAACAGGTTTGTCGCAAGCTGGATCAGCAGGCGCCGATCGCCGAGCACCCGGATCGTCGGATCGATATCGGTCTCGAGCCGCCGGCTGCCCGCCTCGGCATCGGGCTTATAGGTCTCGGCGAACTCGACCAGCGCCTCGCCCAGCGCCACCGGGCGGAATTGCTTGCGGACGCCGAGCCCCTCCACTTCGGAGATGCGCAGGAGTGCCGCGAAAATCTCGAGCAGTTCGTCGGCCTGGGCGATAGCCGCTTCGATCGCGGCATCGCGCTGCGCTTCCGCGCCGTTCAGCGCTTCGTCGAGCCGGTTGCGCAGCCTGGTAAGCGGTGTGCGCAGGTCATGGGCGACGTCGCCGGAAACCTGGCGAAGATTTGCCATAAGCGCGGCGATCCGGTCGAGCATGCGGTTCAGCGTTGCCGACAGGCGGTCGAACTCGCTGCCCGATGCGTCGACCGGCATGCGCATCGAAAGATCGCCGCCGATGATCGCCACGGCTGCGCGGTCCATCCCCCGGAGCCGGGCCCGGGTGATCGCCCCCAGCGTCCAGGCGCCGCCGAGGCTGAGTAGCAGCATGCCTCCGAATGCGCAGGTGAAGAGCGTAAGGAGGTGGCGGTCCGTCTCGTCGAGCACCGCCCGATCGGCGGCGACGACCAGCATCGCGCCATCGGTGAGCCGCGTGGCCAGTGCCTGACCCACGCGCCCGTCGCGATATCGGAGGAATTCCGAATAGCCTGGCTGGGCGGGCGGGGTTGCGGCCAGCTTTCCCGCGAGATGCCGGCCGCGCGCATCGACCAGCAGATAGTCGAGATGCTCCGGACCGGGGACCGCTTCGCGCCGCTGGATACCCGTGGCGATGGCCGCGGTCCGGTTCGCACCGGGCTCGGCGAGCAGGGCGCGGGTCTCGGTCGCGGTCCGGTGGTCGAGCTGCTGCTCCAGCGCTTCGTGCGTGACCTCGTAGGAGACGGCACCGATCCCGACCGCGCCCAGCGTCAGCGCCAGGCTCACCAGCAAGGCGAGACCGAAAGTGGAATTCCCCGCCCGCCGCATCAGCCGCCCCGGACCCTATAACCGGCGCCGCGCACCGTCTCGATCGCGTCCTCCTCGAAGCCGGCGTTGAGCTTCGCCCGGAGCCGGCTGAGATGCGTCTCGACGATATTGGTCTTGGGTTCGAAATCGAGATCCCAGACCCGCTCGAGCAGCATGGTCCGGGTGACGACCCGATGCGGGTTTCGCATGAGCTCGGCGAGCAGGAGGAATTCGCGCGGCTGCAAGGTGATCCGCCGGCCGGCCCGGCGAACGAGGCGGCGCTCGAAATCCAGCTCGATATCCCCGACGATGAGACGATTTGGCTCGGCGATGCTCGCGGGAAGGCGCCGGCCCAGCGCCAGCAACCGGGCGCTCAACTCGGAAAAGGCGAACGGCTTGACCAGATAGTCGTCCGCGCCGCTTTCCAGCCCCTCGACCCGATCCTCGATGCTGCCCATCGCGGTCAGGATGAGAATGGGAATGGTGCAGCCGCCGGCGCGCAGCATCCGGATCGCCGACAGCCCGTCGATGACCGGCAGCATGCGGTCGATCACCAGGACGTCGAAACTGCCTTCGGTCGCCTGGAACAGCCCGTCGCGCCCATCAATGGCGATCGCCACCGAATGGCCCGCCTCGCTCAGACCCCGGGCGATGAAATCCCGGGTTTCCTGGTCATCCTCGACGATCAGGATACGCATCAGCGTGCCTCCGGGCGGGGGCCTTGCCAGCCGCCACCCAGCGCCCGGAACAGCAGGACCTGGTTGCGCGCGACCAGCAGGTCCGATCGCGCACGTGCGAGCCGCGCGGTGGCGAGGCTGCGCTCGGCATCGATGCGGAGCAACGGGGCGGCGTCGCCGAGCCTGACG
>JAEXLC010000064.1 GCA_023445495.1 Pseudomonadota bacterium
TCTCCCCATCGGGGAGAGGGTTGGGAGAGGGGCAGGACTGGGCCGTATGCTGCGAGGCGATGGGATTTGGACTCACTTCCCCTCTCCCCGGAGGGGAGAGGGAGCTAGGCCTGGCGTCCCTCAAAGCCGGGTCACTTCGGCGGCCAGGGTGTAGCCGCCGCCCCAGACGGTCTTGATGATCGCGGGGTTCTTCGCGTCGATCTCGATCTTCTTGCGCAGCCGGCTGACCTGGTTGTCGATCGCACGATCGAAGGCGGCGGCCTCGCGGCCCTGGGTCAGGTCGAGCAGTTGGTCGCGGGTGAGGACCGCGCGGGGGCGGGTGACCAGCGCGTGGAGCAGATTATACTCGCCGGTGGAAAGCGGGACCGAGACGCCCTCGCGGTCGACCAGCGCGCGTTCGCCGGTCTTGAGCACCCAGCCGGCAAAGGCGAAGCTGCCCGCATCGGGCGCGCTCTGGCGAACGCCGCCGGCCTGGAGGCGGCGCAGCACCACCTTGATCCGGGCGGCAAGCTCGCGCGGGGAGAAGGGCTTCACGACGTAGTCGTCGGCACCCATTTCGAGCCCGACGATCCGGTCGGTCTCCTCGCCGCGCGCGGTGAGCAGGATCACCGGCGTGTCGCTGGTCTCGCGGATATGGCGGCAGAGCGACAGCCCGTCCTCGCCGGGCATCATGATGTCGAGCACCACCAGATCGATCGCATAGGCGGCCATGCGGGCGCGGGCGCCCTCGGCATCGCCGGCCTGGGTGATGCGGAACCCCTGCTTGGTGAGATATTGCGCGAGCGGTTCGCGGATCGAGCGCTCGTCCTCGACGAGCAGCAGGTGCGGCGTTTCCGACATATCGGGTTCGTAGGTCATGGGCGGGCCGCAAGACAAGAGGGGGTGCCCGGGCAGGCGAGGAGGCAAGAGCCCGCCCGGGCGAGTTTCCGGGGGCTCAGTTGTTTTCCGAGCCGCCCGGCGGGGGACCCTGGCGGTTGCCCATGCGGGCCATCACCGCGTCGATCTCTGCCTTGTCGATCTTGCCGTCGTGATTGGTGTCGATGCGGTCGAAGCGCTGGGCGGCCTGGGCCTGCATCTGGTCGAGCGTGACGTCGCCGGTCATGCCGCGCATGCCCATGCCGCCGCCCCGGCCCGCGGCTTCGCGCTCGGCTTCGCTGACCTTGCCGTCCTTGTTGGTATCGAGCGTGGCGAAGCGCGCGGCGATGCCGGCGTTATATTCTTCCTTGGTGACGATGCCGTCGCCATTGGTGTCGAGCCGGCTGAGCATGCCGCCGCCGCGCTGCGGGGCATCCTGCGCGAAGGCCGGGGCGGCGATGGCCGATGCGGCGAAGGCGACGAGGAGGAACTTCTTCATCGGGTGCGAACTCCTTGGTCTCGGAGGTCCCAAGCCCCCGACAGAGTTCGCTTTTCATGGACGGCTGTCGCACGGGTTTGTCACCCGCGCGGGAAACTGTCGCAACTTGTATCAGCCGAAGATGGCGACGCCCTGCATGGCCTCGGCGATGGGTTCGCCGGCGGCGTTCCAGATCGACATGCGCTGGGTGGAATAGCCGTCGCGCGCGGTGTCGGCATTGGCGTGGAGCAGCCACCAGCCGTCCTGGGTCCGTGGCTCGGCGGCCTGGAAGTTGATCTGCCAGTTGAGCGAGCTGAGCGGGGTGCGCCGTTCCTCGAGCAGCTTGAAGGCGGCGGGAGGGAGCCCGTCGCCGATCGCCATCAGCTCGACGAACGGGTGTAGCCCGGCGTGATCGCGCAGCCGGGCCCAGCGCAGCCATTCGGCGGGGCCGGTGTCATGCTTTTGGTCGAGGAAGTTGAAGTTGCCGGTGAAGAAGTCCTCCGGGCCGGTATAGAGCTCCGCATCGGCCGGGGGCGGGGCGACGGGGGCGCGCTTCGCCGCATCGTGGGCGATGGTCGAGGCGAGCGGGGCCATGAAGACGAAGGTGGCGCGCAGGCCGAGGCCGGCTTCGGAGGTCACGTCGGACTGGAGGAAGGCGGCGTTGCGGCCGCGGCGCAGCTTGGTGGCGGTGACGGTGACCGGGCCGGCGAGCGGGCCGATGAACGCGACCTGGGCGGAGCGGGGCGGCGGCAGGTCGGGCTCGACTTCGAGCGCGGCCTGAAGCGCCATCGCGGCGGAGAGGCCCCCGTAAGCGGTGCGCCCCTGCATCCAATCGGTGGGGACGGTGCTGGTGAAGCCGGTTTCGGTACGGACGGCCTGGGCGAGGATCGTGGCGAGCGGAGTCATGCGGCGGTGATCCGGTCGCGCAGCTCGCGCTTGAGCACCTTGCCGATCGCGCTGCGGGGCAGCTCGTCGAGCTTGTGGAGGTCGGCGAGGCGCTGGGTCTTGCCGACCCGGGCGTTGAACCATGCCAGCACTTCCGCAGGGTCGCCGGGGCCGGTGAAGAAGCCGACCGGGGTCTCGCCCCATTGCTCGGACGGCACGCCGATCACCGCGCAATCGGCGACCTGGGGATGGGTGATGAGGATCGCTTCGAGGTCGGAGGGGTAGATGTTGAAGCCGCCCGAGATGATGAGGTCCTTCTTGCGGTCCATCAGGATCAGGAAGCCGTCCGCGTCGAAGCGGCCGACATCGCCGTGGCGGATGTAGCGATTGCCCTCGCTATCGTGCCAGGTCGCGTCGGCGGTGGCATCGGCGCGGCCGTGATAGCCGGTCATCATCGCGCCGGAGCGGCCGACGACTTCGCCCATCTCGCCCTGGGGGACTTCCTTGCCGTCCTCGTCGATCAGGCGGAGGTCCTGGCCGGGGAGCGGCACGCCCACCGTGTGCAGCTTGGTCGGGTTGGCGTTGCAGATGAGCACGGTGGTGCCGCCGCCCTCGGTCATGCCGTAATATTCGACGAGCAGGCCCGGCCAGCGGGCGAGGATGTCGGCCTTGAGCGCGGCGGAGAAGGGCGCGCTGGTGCAGGTCTTGAAGACGAAGCTCGACATGTCGAAGCTGTCGAAATCGGGCAGCGCCATGATCCGCTGATACTGGACGGGGACGAGCATCGCGTGGGTGGCGCGGTGCTTCGCGGCCTGAGTGACGAAAATGCGGGCGTCGAACTTGCCGAGCAGGACCGCGGTGCCGCCCCAGGCGATCGTCGGGATGAAGCTGACCAAAGTGGTGTTCGAATAGAGCGGGGTGGCGATCATCGTCACCGCGCTGCCGAAGCCGCCCGGCGCGCGGGCGATATGGATCCAGCGCATCGATTGGGGCTGGACGATGCCCTTGGGCGTGCCGGTGGTGCCCGAGCTGTAGATGATGTTGAAGGGATCGTCGGGGCCGATCTCGACGGGCGCGGGCGTCGCGCCTTCGGGAGCGAGGAAGTCTTCCAGTGCTTCGAGGCGGACGATCCTGGCGGAGACCTGGGCGTCGCCGAGCGCTCTGGCGCCGGTCTCGTCGAGGAACAGCACCTTGGCTCCGCTGTCGGCGATCATCGCGGCGAGCTGGGCGGGAGTGGCGGAGGGCTGGAGCGGGGCGGGGACGCCGCCGGCGCGCAGCGCTGCGAAGAAGGCGGCGCCATAGTCGATCGAGGAAGCGGCGAGGATCGCGACCGCATCGCCCTTGCCGACGCCTTCGCGCTGGAGCGCGGCGGCGAGGCGATCGAGCAGCGGGTCGAGCTCGGCATAGGAGATCGACTTGTCCTCGTGGATCATCGCCGGCTTGTCGGGCCGCTCGGCGGCATGGCCGCGGATCAGATCGGAGACCGTGGCGAATTCGCCCGCCAGCATTTCCTCGGTACGCATGCATCCTCCCCGGTTAGGGGAAGGACTAGAAGAGCCCCCGCGCGAACGCCATACGCAATTTTCGAAAAATCACTCGGGCGTGGGTTCGGGCGCCGGCGCACGGATATGGACGAACAGCGCGATGATGAGCGCGGCGATCGCCATCAGCGTGCCGGCCACGAGGAAGGCGGCGCCGTCGAAGCCGTGGCGCGAGCCGGCGGCCAGCGCCTGGGTGGCGATCAGCGGGCCGAGGATCGCCGCGACATTGTTCATGCTCGATACGCCGCCCTGCAGCGCGCCCTGGTGCGACGGGCCGACCATGTTCGACAGCGTGCCGTTGAGCGCGGGATAGGCGAAGGCCCCGAACGCGCCGATCAGGAAGAAGGCATAGACCTGCCAGCCCTGCTGGATGAAGGCGTAGGCGAACAGCGTGAACGACGCGCAGCCGAGCGCGATCAGCGCGGCGCCCCGCTCGCCGACGCGCTTGATGACCCGGCCGGTGAGCAGCGCCTGGACCAGCACGGTGAGGAAGCCGACATAGGCGAGCGACCAGCCGATCGCGGTGGCGTCCCAGCCGAAGCGGATCGCTGCCCAGAAGGACCAGGTCGACGGGTAGACGGTGCCGGCGAGCTGCCAGAAGAACCAGGCGAGCAGCAGCGGCCCGGCATTGCCGGCATGGAAGAGCGGGCGGAAGGCGCCGATGATGTGCGCGTCGGACCAGCGGAACGGGCGGCGGTTTTCCTGCGCCAGCGTCTCGGGCAGGAAGAAGAACATGACGACCGCGTTGAGCGCGGCGCAGATCGCGGCGATCAGGAAGGGCGCGCGCAGGCCGAGGCCGGCGCTGATCCCGCCGAGCGCCGGGCCGAGGATGAAGCCGACGCCGAACGCCGCGCCGACCAGCCCGAACACCGCGCTGCGCTTCTCGGGCGGGGTGACGTCGGCGATCACGGCGCTGGCCGGGCCGAAGGTCGCCCCGGCGATGCCGGCGATGACGCGGCCGACGAACAGCCAGACGAGGCTGGGCGCCCAGGCCATCAGCGCATAGTCGATCGCGAAGGCAATCATCGAGAGGATGAGGACCGGGCGGCGGCCGAAGCGGTCGCCGAGATTGCCGAGCACCGGACCGGCGAAGAAGCCGGCGATGGCGAAGGCGGCGAGCATCCAGCCGGCGATGCGCGTGGCCTGGTCGAGCCCGACATGGCCGAGTTCGGTTACCAGCGCCGGCAGCACCGGCATGACGATGCCGAAGCCGATCACGTCGATAAGCACGGCGACGAGCACGATCGGCACCGCGCGATGTTCGAACTTCATGATTATCCCCTCTTGGGGAGGTCTTACCCTTCCCGTCATCCCGGCGAAAGCCGGGATCTCGTGCGGCTCTATTCCCGCCATCGCCTGAGATCCCGACTTTCGTCGGGATGACGGCCTGGCGCACGCGACCTCGTGGACGCGGCCTGGTGGACGGCGGCCTGATGGAGGCTGCGACGGAGAAGCCACGCGTTCCCCTTCCGCTTGCGGGAGGGGTCAGGGG
>JAEXLC010000240.1 GCA_023445495.1 Pseudomonadota bacterium
GACGCGGCCCACGCGATCAAGGAGCACGGCGTCGGCGTCAAGTGCGCCACCATCACCCCTGACTAAGCGCGCGTCGAGGAGTTTGGCCTCAAGCAGATGTGGCGCTCGCCTAACGGCACGATCCGCAACATCTTGGGTGGCGTCGTGTTCCGCGAGCCGATCATCATCGGTCGCCACGCCCACGGCGACCAGTACAAGGCGACGAACTTCAAGGTCCCCGGCGCCGGCAAGCTCACGATGAAGTGGGTCGGCACCAATGGCGACGAGCTCGAATATGAAGTGTTCGACTTCCCGAGCGCCGGCGTTGCCATGGGCATGTACAACCTCGACGAGTCGATCCGCGACTTCGCCAAGGCGAGCATGAACTACGCGCTCGATCGCGGCTGGCCGCTCTACCTGTCGACCAAGAACACGATCCTCAAGGCCTATGACGGCCGCTTCAAGGACCTGTTCCAGGAGACCTTCGACGCCGAGTTCGCCGACAAGTTCAAGGCCGCCGGCATCGTCTATGAGCACCGCCTGATCGACGACATGGTCGCCTCGGCGCTCAAGTGGTCGGGCAAGTTCGTCTGGGCCTGCAAGAACTATGACGGCGACGTCCAGTCGGACACCGTTGCCCAGGGCTTCGGCTCGCTCGGCCTGATGACCTCTGTCCTGATGTCGCCGGACGGCAAGACGATCGAGGCGGAAGCCGCCCACGGCACCGTCACCCGCCACTACCGCATGCACCAGCAGGGCAAGGCGACCTCGACCAACCCGATCGCATCGATCTTCGCCTGGACCCAGGGCCTGTCGTTCCGCGGCAAGTTCGACAACACGCCGGACGTCACCAAGTTCGCCGAGACCCTCGAGGCCGTCTGCATCGAGACCGTCGAGAGCGGCAAGATGACCAAGGATCTCGCGATCCTGATCGGTCCGGACCAGCCCTGGATGACCACCGAGCAGTTCTTCGAGGCGATCCGCGAGAACCTCGAAGCCAAGATGGCAGCCTGGGCGTAAGCCTTCGGCACCACCGAAATGCGAAGGGGGAGCGGCGACGCTCCCCCTTTTCTTTTGCCGTTCGAGAAGGCGGCTTTCAGCGCACCGCCGGTATCCGGCTCGCCACCACCTGCCGGGCCTTGCGCTCGATCGACCACAGGGTGCGCGGCTGCACCGGATCCCAGGTGACTGCCTGGCCATTGGTCGGGATCGGCACCGTCGCCACCCATTCGAGCAGCGTGCCCGCCTCGGGCAACCGCACAGCATAGAGTTCCGGCCGGTCATGCCCGGTAACATAGAGCAGCCCGTCCTTGCCCCAGGAGCCGCCGGAACTGCTCATCGGCGCGAACCGCGCGAGCAGTTCGGGCGGGAAATGCCAGGAGCGCAGGGGCTGGAATTGCGCATCCAACTCCATCAGCACCGTCCAGCGATGATCGCGCCCGCCCTCGCCGCCGTGATCGGCGGGATAGTTGGCGAACATCGCCCACCAGCGATCGCCCTTGCGCTCGATCCAGGTGAGCGAGCCCGGGAACGGCCCCAGCGCGACGCTCTTCACATGCTGCATCGTGCGGGTGTCGAAGAACTCGACCGCGCTCGCCATCGGCACGGCGGGATAGTTGGACGCGGCGCAGACCAGCATCGTGCCGTCGATCACGCAGGAATTCATGTGCGGGTAGAGCCGCTTGTCGCCTTCCCAGCGGGCGATGCGCTTGCCGGTCTTCTTGTCGTACTTGCCGATCAGATTGTTGCTGATCGCGTAGAAATGCCGGGCATCGGCGACGACGCCCTGCTTGGCCTCCTCGGCGGGCCAGCGTGCGGTGACTTCGGCCGGGGCGAGCACGGGCGCTTCGCGCAGCGGCGACGATGCATCCTGGCCGCCGGGTGCGGCGGCCAGGAGCAGGATCGAGGCGATCAGCATCAGAACTTGGCCGACACGCCCATGTAGAACGTCCGCCCATAGCGCTCGTTCTGGATGATCCAGTTGGGGTTGCCGGCCTGGTACTGGCGGGTCGGCTCGTCGGTCAGGTTCTGCGCCTCGGCGAAGATGCGCAGGCCCTTGAGGATCGCGACGCTGGCCTTGGCGTCCAGGCGGCGCAGATCGTCATTATACTGGTCGTTGTAGCTGGGATCGCCGACCGCGAGCAGCGCATGGCCGGTATTGTGATAGGCGATCGACGCTTCCACCGGCCCGCGCTGGTAGAACAGCTCGGCACCGTAGAGATAGCGCGACTGGCTCGGGAAGGTGGAGGTCCGGCCGTTGGGCAGCTTCAGGTTGGAATCGGTCAGCGTGCCGGTCAACTGCACGCCCAGACCCGACAGCAGACCCGGCAGGAACGTGAACTGCTGCTGGTACTGCGCCTCGATGCCGATGATGTCGCCGCGCTCGGCGTTGAACGGCTGGCTCACGCTGATCGTCGGATAGGTCACGCCCAGGATCGTCGCGTTGGTCAGCACCGTGGCCTTGCTGAAGATCGGGTTCTTGATGAACTTGGCGAAGGCGCCGACGCTGAACAGGCCGCCCGGCGCGAAATACCATTCGGCCGTCGCGTCGAGATTGTCGGCGCGATAGGGCTTGAGGTCCGGATTGCCGAACGAGGCGCTGTTGTCGGTGCCGAGCGCACTGATCGAACCGCCGGGGTTGAGGCTGGAATATTCCGGCCGGCCCAGGCTGCGCGAATAGGCCAGGCGGACGATCACTTCGTTCGACGGCGCGATCTTGACGATCAGCGACGGCAGGAAGTCGTCATAGCTGTTGCTCACCGTTACCGGCACGATCGCGGTGCCGCCGCGCAGCGCGTTGCCACGATCGTCGAGGCTGGTGTGCTCGTAGCGCAGGCCCGGCGTCACCGTGACCGCGCCGAAGGTGAGGTTCGCCATCACATAGCCGGCCCATACCTTCTCCTTCAGGCGGAAGTCGGACAGGCTGTTGTTGGCGAGCGTGGTCGCAGCATCGAGCGGCATCAGCGCATCGCCGAGATGCTGGGCGGTGAACGCCTGCAGCGCCGGGATGTTGAAGGTTGGCCCGTTGCTGAAGCAGCGGTCGCTATTATCCGGATAGACGCACACCGCCGCGCCGCCGAGGTTGTACTGACCAAGCGTCCAGCGGCTCGCGGTTGCCGAGGCGCGCACCCAGGTCGGGGTGTCCTGGTCGAACTTGCGGTCGGTGTTGCGGTACTTCGCGCCGAACTTGATGAAGCCGATGTCGCTCACATCGATCGTGCCATCGACCTTGCCCTGCCAGATCGTCTCGTCGTTGAGCTGGTGCGAATATTGATACTGGCGGAACTGCAACTGGTTCGCGGTGCACTCCGCATCGGGCTTCGCCACGTAGAGCGGCTCGCTGAAGTCGAAGGTGACGCGGCCCGGGTTGCAGCGGAACTGCCAGATCGGGAACTGGTCGAGCGTCTGGTTGCGGCTGTAGCCGCCCTCATAGGCCAGCTTGAAGCCGCCGATATCGGTCGTGCCGCCGACCATGCCGCTCGCCAGCCACTTGGCCTTGTAGTCGAGGCGCAGATCCTCGCGGCGCTCCGGGCCCGATCCGGGCGTGCCGGTGGCGCTGCTCGCCACGCCGTTGGTGAAGCCGGTCAGGCCGTCGGGGTTCACCGTGAAGGCCGTGGTGGTGAAGTCCAGCCGGTAGCGCGGGCGGATCTCGTCCTCGGTGAACTTCGAATAGAAGCCGCGGACATAGAAGGTCTGGCGGTCGCTGGGGTGCCAGTCGAACGATCCGGTGCCGCCCAGGCGGCGGCGGGCAAGCGAATATTCGGTGTACTTGATGTTGTCGGGCGTGCCGCCGCGGGCGAACAGCGCGTTGGGCTTCCAGTTGTCGGGGTAGAAGCCCTCGCTGTTGAAGTCGCGGTACGAATAGCTGATGCCCAGCACCAGGCCGAACTGCTCATCCGCGCCGAAGCGCGCCGCGATGCTGGCGTCGCCCTGCACCGGCACCTTCTTGTTCAGCTCCTGATAGCCCGCCTTGGCGCTGGCCGAGAGGGCGAAGCGCTCCTTGAAGTCGAACGCGGTCTGCGAGACCAGGTTGATCGCGCCGCCAATGCCCTGCCCGTCCATATCGGCGGTCTTGACCTTGGCGACCTCGACCCGGTTGAGCAGCTGGCCCGAGACGATGTCGAGCGGCAGCGAGCGGGTGGTGCCGTCGGGGTTGCCGATCTCCATGCCGTTCAGCGTGTAGCCGTTCAGGTTCGACGGCACGCCGCGGATCGCGACATAGCGACCCTCGCCCTGGTCATAGGTGACGCCCACCGCCGGCAGGTGCTCGACGACTTCGGAGACGTTGCGGTCCGGCAGGCGGCCCATCTCGTCGGCGGCAGCGACGTCGAGGATGCCGATCGCGTCGCGCTTGGCCTCGATCGCGCGCTTCTGGCTGGCGCGCTGTCCGGTGACGACGATCTCCTCTCCTTCACTGCCCTCGCTCACCGCGCTCTGCGCGTGCGCCACATTGGCGATGGTGAAGGAAAGCAGCGAAATGCCGAGCATTCCCAGCGTGCGTACCGTGTGCATGTGTCGATCCCCAATCCTTGGCAGGCGCCAGATAGCGCGTGCAGAAGGGGCTTCGCAGGTGCAGCATGCCCCCGGCGCGCCCATCGGGGACGGCGATGACGATGGCGTTGCGGAAACACGACAGTTCCGCGACGCCGCAATAGTTTATGCTCGGGTGACATTGCCCATTGCGCATAGCGTCGCGGCACCGGAAAAGAGTTCCGGGCACATACGGGTTTCGAAAAGGGGGACAGGGTTTGAACTTGGCAATGGCACGCATCGCGGAGGCTCGCGCGTGAACCTCGGCAATAGCGGCCTTTCCGACGCGCTCGTCATCCTCGGTGCCGCCGGGCTGGTGATTCCCGCCTTCGCGCGCTTCCGGATCAGCCCGGTGATCGGCTTCATCCTGGTCGGCGCGCTGGTCGGCCCGTTCGGCCTCGGCAGCCTCGTGCCGCGCTACCCCTGGCTCTACCACATCACCATCTCGGACGCGCACGCGATCGAGCCGTTCGCCGAGTTCGGCATCATCCTGCTGCTGTTCTCGATCGGCCTCGAGCTGTCGTTCAAGCGGCTATGGTCGATGCGCACGCTCGTCTTCGGTGTCGGCGCGGCGGAGCTGCTCGGCGCCGGCCTGATCCTCGCCGCGGTGCTCTACCTCACCGGCCTCAGCACCGGCGGCGCGATCGGCCTGGGCCTCGCCCTCGCCCTGTCCTCCACCGCGATCGTGCTGCCGATCGCCGGCACGACCAGCGCAGTCGGCCGCTCGGCCTTCGCGATGCTGCTGTTCGAGGACCTGGCGCTCGTCCCGATCATCTTCCTGCTCGGCGCGCTGGCGCCGGCAGCGGGCGGCGAGGATGGCTGGATCAAGCTTGGCCAGACGCTCGGCTTCGGCATCGTCACCGTCGCCATCCTGTTCGTCGGCGGCCGCATGCTGCTGCCCCGCATGTTCGCCCAGGCCGCGCGCACCAAGAGCCCCGAGCTCTTCCTCGCCGCCAGCCTGCTCGTCGTCATCGCCGCCAGCCTCGCGACCAGCGCCGCCGGCCTCTCGCCGATCGTCGGCGCGCTGATCGCCGGCCTGCTCATCGCCGAGACCGAATATCATGGCGAGGTCGAAGCGATCACCGCGCCGTTCAAGGGGCTGGCGCTCGGTGTGTTCCTCATCACCGTCGGCATGCGGCTCGACCTCAGCTTCATCGTCCACAACTGGGCGCCCTTGCTCGGCGCCTCGCTGCTGGTGATGCTGGTCAAGGCCGCCGTCACCACCGGGCTGCTCAAGCTCTCCGGCGCGCGCACCGGCACCGCCACCGAAGCCGGCGTGCTGATGGCCAGCCCGTCCGAGACCACGCTGATCGTGCTCGGCGTCGCCGGCGCGGCCGGGCTTATCAGCCCGAGCACCGGCGCCTTCTGGACCACGGTCACCGCGATCGGCCTCACCGCGACGCCTTTGCTCGCCAAGGCTGGGCGGATGATCGCCCAGCTGATCGAGCGCACCAAGACCGAGGAGGTGCCCGATGCGGACCTCGCCCATGTCCAGGCCGGCACGGTGGTGATCGGCTTCGGCCGCGTCGGCCGCACGGTGGCGGACATGCTGCGCCGTCACGGCCTGCCTTATATCGGCGTCGATGCGGACATCGACAACGTCAACGCCGCCCGCCGCGGCGGCTACAATGTGCTGTTCGGCGACGTCACCCGCTCGGAGCTGGTCGACAAGCTCAACCTCGGCCATGCCAAGGCGCTGGTGCTGACGATGGACGATCCCGTGCTCACCGTCCGCCTCACCCGCCGGGTGCGCGGCTGGGTGCCGAACCTGCCGATCATCGCCCGCGCCCGCGATACCGCCCATGCCGCCGAGCTCTACCGCGCCGGCGCCAGCGAAGCGGTGCCCGAGGCGCTGGAAAGCTCGCTCCAGCTCTCCGAGGTGGTGCTGGTCGATCTCGGCATGGCCGTCGGCCCGGTGATCGCCTCGATCCACGAAAAGCGCGACGAGATGCGCAAGAAGATCAAGGACGTCGCCGGCCTCGACCGCGAGCCGCGCTTCCGCCGCGTCAAGCTCGACCGCAACGGCGCCGACGAGGAAGCCGACGCGCCGGCCTGACAGGCCGGCACTGTCCGGAAATGCGCATTTCCAACCAGACTCCGCTTGCCCGCCGCGTGGCCCCGGCGCATCTCTTGGGCCGCATCCTGTTCGGGAGTTTCGATGATGTTGACCAGCCTGCTTCTCCTCGCCGCCGCTGCCGCCGGAGGGCAGACGGGGGACCCGGTCGCGCCCGCCCGCGCCGGCAAGACCCAGTGCGTCGTGCCCAATCAGGAGAAGAAGACCTGCCTCGGCACGACCAGCTACAAGGTCTCCGGCGACAGCTATGAATCGATCACCCGCCTGCTCCTCGCGCCCGTGCCGCTGATCACCATGGAGCTGCGCACCCGCGGCACGATCAAGGACGGCCAGCTCTGCGAGACGATCAAGCTCGCCGATTTCCAGGCCGGCACCGTCTATATTGACGGCAAGCCGGCGGACGCCGCTACCGCCAATGCCGTGAAGAGCAAGATGAGCGCCGCGGTTTCCGAGCTCGACGGCAAGGCGGCCTGTTCGGCGATCAAGCCCGATGCCGACGGCCTGCTGCTCAACGAGCTCAGCGTCGATGGCGCGGTGCGCTCCGATCTCAGCCAGAAGTTCATCTGGGTGAGCGACAAGGACGGCTACAAGCTGGGGAACTGACGATGATCGCCACTCTGCTCCTCCTCGCCACCGCGGCGCCGCAGCCGGCTCCCGCGCCCGACCTGCTCGACCCCGCCCGGGTCGGCAAGATCCGCTGCGTCGGGCCGGATACGCGGCAGCGCACCTGCACCACCATGGTCCGCTATACCGTGCATGAGAATGGCAGCTTCGAAGCGGCCGTGACCGGCGTGGTCTCCACCGAGCCGACGATCCTGCTCGAATATCACCTGTCGGGCCAGATCGAGGACGGCGCCGCCTGCTCCACCGTCCGCCCGATCGATTTCAGCTCGGGCAAGCTCACCAAGGACGGCGCTCCGCTCGCCAGCGCGGTCGAGACTTCGGTCCGCCAGCGCCTGATGCTCGCGCTCCAGCCGCTCGCCGGCAGGAAGCGCTGCTACCGCGACAAGGCGGACGGCGAAGGGATCATCTCGGACGTGACGATCGACGGTCTGGTCCGCAGCGACATGACCCAGCGCGCGCTCTGGGTCTCGCCCGAGGACGGCTGGGCTCCGGGGATGTGAGGTAAATGCCTCCCCGAGCTCGTCTCGGGGAGGGGGACCGCCAGCCACAGGCCGGTGGTGGAGGGGCCGCGCCAAAGGCGTGGTCAGCGGATTGGAAAGCACCGCCGAAATAGCTGCTTCCCCGGCGAAAGCCGGGGAGCGGGAAAGATTTGGTGGAACAGGCCTGCCCCGCCTTCGGTCGTCACCCTGAACTTGTTTCAGGGTCCAACTCTCCCCAAGCGATATCGCCGGTGGCACCTTGGATGCTGAAACAAGTTCAGCATGACGAAGCGAGTGGGGCGCGGCGCAATGCCGCAGAAGCGCCAGCGCCGCCGTAACGAAGAAAGCAGCCCCCTCCCCCAGCAAGCTGAGGGAGGATTATTGCCTCAAGCCGCCGCCAGCGCTTCCGCCAGCGCGGCCTTCACCGCCGCAAGCGCTTCCGCACCCTTGTCGCCGTCCGGGCCGCCGCCCTGGGCCATGTCGGGACGGCCGCCGCCGCCCTGCCCGCCGAGCACCGCCACCGCGACCTTGACCAGGTCCACCGCGCTCGCGCCGATCCCGGCGGTCACGCCGACCGCGACCGAGGCGCGACCGTCGTTCACCGCGACCAGCGCCACAACACCCGCGCCAACGCGCTGCTTGGCCTCGTCGACCGCGCCGCGCAGTTCCTTCGGCTCGAGCCCGTCGATCACCTGGCCGATGAAGTTGATGCCCGCGACCTGCTCCGGCCCGGCTGCCTGCGCGGCACCGCCGCCGCCCAGCGCCAGCGCCTTCTTCGCCTCGGCCAGCTCGCGCTCGAGCTTGCGGCGTTCCTCGACCAGCGCACCGACACGCGCCACGACGTCGTCCGGCGACGTCTTGAGCGCGGCAGCTGCCTCGCGCAGCTGCGCGTCGCGGCCGTTGAGCCACAGCCGGGCGCCTTCGCCGGTCAGCGCCTCGATACGGCGCACGCCGCTCGAAACCGCGCTTTCTGAGACGATCTTGAAGATCGCGATGTCGCCGGTGGCGTTGACGTGCGTGCCGCCGCACAGCTCGACCGAGTAGGACGCATCCGCGCCCAGGCCCATCGAGAGCACGCGGACTTCGTCGCCGTACTTCTCGCCGAACAGCGCCATCGCGCCAGCAGCGATCGCGTCGTCCGGAGTCATCAGCCGCGTCTCGACCGAGCCATTGTGACGGATCTGCGCGTTCACGTCGGCTTCGATGTCCGCGATCTCCTCGGCGGAAAGCGCCGAGGGGTGCGAGAAGTCGAAGCGCAGGCGATCGGGCGCCACCAGGCTGCCCTTCTGCGTCACATGCCCGCCCAGCCGCTTGCGCAGCGCCGCGTGCAGCAGGTGCGTCGCCGAGTGATTGGCGCGCACGCGGTCGCGGTGATCGGCATCGACGGTGAGCTGCACCGCGTCGCCGACCGCGACTTCGCCGGTCTCGATCTTGGCATGATGTGCGTGCAGGCGCCCGAGCGGCTTGGAGGTGTCGCTCACCGCCGCACTCAGTCTGTCGTTCGAGATCACGCCGACATCGCCCATCTGGCCGCCGCTCTCGGCGTAGAAGGGGGTCTGGTTGGTCAGGATCGTAACGCGGTCACCGGCCGAAGCCTTGTCGACCTTCGCGCCATCCTTGACGATCGCGACCACCTGGCCCTCGCCCCGGGTGCCGGCATAGCCGGTGAACTCGGTGCCGCCCAGCTCGTCGGCCAGGTCGTACCACAGCTCTTCCGAAGCCTTCTCGCCCGAGCCCTTCCAGGCGGCGCGCGCAGCGCGCTTCTGCTCGGCCATCGCCGTATCGAAGCCGGCACGGTCCACCGTCATGCCCTGGCCGCGCAGCGCGTCCTCGGTCAGGTCATAGGGGAAGCCGAACGTGTCGTAGAGCTTGAACGCAGTCTCGCCGGGCAGTGTGCCGCCCTCGCCCATTTCAGCGGTCGCTTCGTCGAGCAGGCGCAGGCCGTTGGCCAGCGTCCGCCGGAAACGAGTCTCTTCCTGCAGCAAGGTCGCCTCGATCAGCGGCTGGGCGCGGACCAGCTCGGGGAACGCAGCGCCCATCTCCGCGACCAGCGACGGCACCATGCGATGCATCAGCGGATCCTTGGCACCGAGCAGATGCGCATGGCGCATCGCACGCCGCATGATGCGCCGAAGCACATAGCCGCGACCTTCGGCAGAAGGCAGAACGCCATCGGCGATGAGGAAGCCCGACGAGCGCAGGTGATCGGCGATCACGCGGTGACTCGCCTGGTTCTCGCCGGTGGTCGAGGCACCGGTCAGCGCGCCCGAAGCGGCGATCAGCGCCTTGAACGTGTCGGTATCGTAATTGTCGTGCACGCCCTGCAGCACCGCCGCAACGCGCTCCAGCCCCATGCCGGTGTCGATCGACGGACGCGGCAGGTCGCCGACGATCTCGTCATTCTCCTGCAGATGCTGCATGAAGACGAGGTTCCAGATCTCGACGAAGCGGTCGCCATCTTCCTCGGGCGATCCCGGCGGGCCGCCCCAGATATGGTCGCCATGATCGTAGAAGATTTCCGAGCACGGGCCGCACGGACCGTCCGAGCCCATCGCCCAGAAATTGTCCTTGGTCGGGATGCGGATGATCCGCTCCTCGGGCAGGCCGGCGATCTTCTTCCACAGCTCGAACGCCTGGTCGTCGGTGTGATAGACGGTGGCGGTCAGCTTCGACGCCGGGATGCCCCATTCCTTGGTCAGCAGCGTCCACGCATGGGTGATCGCCTGCTCCTTGAAATAGTCGCCGAACGAGAAATTGCCGAGCATTTCGAAGAAAGTGTGGTGGCGCGCGGTATAGCCGACATTGTCGAGGGCGTTGAGCTTGCCGCCGGCGCGGACGCACTTCTGCGAGCTGGTCGCGGTCGAATAGGGGCGACTTTCCAGGCCGGTGAACACGTTCTTGAACGGCACCATGCCCGCGTTCACGAACATCAGGGTCGGGTCGTT
>JAEXLC010000285.1 GCA_023445495.1 Pseudomonadota bacterium
CGGGCCGCCCCCCCCCCCCGCCCCGCCCCCCCCCCCCCCCCCCCGGCGCGCCAGCCGGATGCGAAGCCGATCCGGCATCCCGCGATTGCACGCGAAGCGGCCGAGGAAGCGATCGTGCTGCTCAAGAATGCCGGCGTGCTGCCGCTCGACCCTTCGATCAAGTCGCTTGCCGTCATCGGCCCCAACGCCGACGTCTCGCGAATCCAGGGCGGCGGCAGTTCCAACGTAGTGCCGTTTGACACCGTCACGCCCCTACAGGCCTTGCGGGCCGCGTTGCCCGGCGTGCGGGTGACCTATGCCCAGGGCGTCGACAATGAAGAGACGCCGCCGGCCGCCAATCCGGCCTTGTTCAGCCCGAAACCGGATCGCGCCGAACGCGGCCTGAGCGCGACCTATTATGCCACGCCCGATGCATCCGGCACGCCCATCCGGAACGAGGTCGCGACGAGCTTTCTCAAGCGGATCAGCGGCAATATCGCCGGGCCGCAGGTCACCGGTTACAGCGCGCTGCGTTGGGAAGGCGTCTTCTGGCCCGAGAAGACCGGTCGCCACGAATTCAGCGTGCGCGGTACGGGGAACGCCACGATCGTCTTCGACGGCAAGACCGTGCTCGACAAGGCGTCGCCCTCCACCGCCGATATCCGCGACGTGCTGGGCTTTCCGATTCCCCGGCGGACCATCACCCTCGAGCTGGTGGCGGGCAAGGGCTATCCATTCCGGCTGGACTACAAGGTCGGCCAGACGCCGTACGAATATCTCAGCTTCGGGGTGCGCGAGCCTGCGCCATCGATCGACGATGCCGTGACGGCGGCGCGATCGGCGGATGCGGTGCTTGTCATAGCCGGCTCGTCCTCGACGACCGAAGGGGAAGGATATGACCGGATGTCGCTCGATCTCCCCGGCGACCAGAACCGGCTGATCGAAGCCGTGATCGCGGCCAATCCGCGCACCGCGGTTGTCATCAATTCCGGTGCGGCGATGACGATGCCCTGGCACGACAAGGCAAATGCGATCCTCCAGACCTGGTTGCCAGGCGAAGGGGGCGCTGCGGCACTTGCGAATATCGTGACGGGCCGGGTGAACCCGTCGGGCAAGCTGCCCGTCTCGCTGCCGGCAAGCACCGGGGACGACACCGTCGATCTGAAGGGCACGAAGAGCAATTATGTCGAAGGGCTCCAGGTCGGATATCGTGGCTATGCGGCACATGGACCGAAGCCGTTGTTCGCCTTTGGCCATGGCCTGTCCTATGCGCGCTTCGCCTATGCCGACCTGCGCGCGCCGGAGCGTGCGCGCGGCGATGCGCCCGTCAGGGTGCAGGTGACGTTGCACAACAGCAGCGCCCGATCGGGGAAGGAAGTGGTCCAGCTGTACGTCGCGCCGGATGCGCCTGCAGCGGGCGAAGCGGCGATTGCATTGCGATCCTTCGCGAAGGTCGAAGTACCTGCCGGGAAGACGCGAAAGGTGACGCTTACGCTCGATCGCCGGGCCTTCTCCTTTTACGATGTCGGCAGCGCTGGATGGCGGGTTCGCCCGGGCAGATACAAGTTGATGGTCGGAAGCGCTTCGGACGACATCCGGATCACGCGGGAGCTCCAGGTGCTGGAGTAAGCCTGGCGCGTTCTGAACCTATCGAAGGGGAGGCGTGTCGCTGGGCACCCAGCGCAGCCCTCGGGCGGGAAGGGTAGATCCGTCGGGACAGGAAACTCGTACGCCAAGCCTTTGAAAAGGCGTGGTGACCCCGACGGAACCCGAGCGGCGGGAAATGGGCCGGCTCGCTATCATGCTAACTTCAAACTAGCGCCTGCGAATCGCGGAGGAGCTGGTTCATTCGGCGCAAAACGCACGCCGATTTTCCCGTACTCGTTCCGCACAGTGACGGGCGGACGGCGCAAAGTGATTGAAAAGTGGCGCACCCGAAGGGATTCGAACCCCTGGCCTCTGCCTTCGGAGGGCAGCGCTCTATCCAGCTGAGCTACGGGTGCTTGAGCCGGAACAGGGCGCCTAGCAAAGCATTCGCGGCGGCGCCAGCCCCTCAATGCGCGGATACGTTCTTCGGCTTTTTCGGCGCGGCGGTCTTGGGCTTGTAGGGGCAGAGGTCCTCGACCACGCAGCGCCAGCATTCGGGGGTGCGGGCCTTGCAGGTGTAGCGGCCGTGCAGGATCAGCCAGTGATGCGCGTGCAGGCGGAAGGGCTGGGGGACGATCTTCTCCAGCTTCTTCTCGACCGCGAGCACCGTCTTGCCCGGGGCCAGCTTCGTCCGGTTGCCGACCCGGAAGATATGGGTGTCGACCGCGAAGGTCTCCATGCCGAACGCCGTGTTCATCACCACGTTCGCGGTCTTGCGCCCGACGCCCGGCAACGCCTCCAGCGCATCGCGATCGGCCGGCACCGCGCCGCCATGATCGCGGATCAGCGCCTCGGACAGGGCGATGACGTTCTTCGCCTTGGTGTTGAACAGCCCGATCGTCTTGATGTGCTGCTTGAGGCCGTCCTCGCCGAGCGCGACCATTTTCTCCGGCGTGTCGACGTCGCGGAACAGGGCGCGTGTCGCCTTGTTCACGCCGGCATCGGTTGCCTGGGCCGAGAGCACCACCGCGACCAGCAGCGTGAAGTCGTTGACATATTCGAGCTCGGTCTCGGGATGGGGATTGTCGGCCGCGAGCCGCGAGAAGAACTCGAAGATGTCGTCGCGCTTCACCCGCCCAGCACCTGGTCCATCGCATAGCGGCCGGCCGGCTTGCCGGCGAGCCACAGCGCCGCCTTCACCGCACCGCGCGCGAAGATCGCGCGATCATCGGCCCGGTGCGTGAGCTCGATCCGCTCGCCCTGGGTCGCGAAGACGACGGTGTGATCGCCGACCACCGAGCCGCCGCGCAGGCTCGCCAGCCCGATCGTGCCCGAGGCGCGCGCGCCGACGGTGCCGGCACGATCGGTGACTTCGGCTTCGGCCAGCGTCGTGCCCATGCCGGCGGCCGCGGCATGTCCGAGCATCAGTGCGGTGCCCGAAGGCGCATCGACCTTGTGGCGATGATGCATCTCGACGATCTCGATGTCCCAGTCTGCCCCAAGCTGCGCCGCTGCCTCGCGCACCAGCCGCTGGAGCAGGCCGATGCCGAGCGAGGTGTTGCCGGTCTGGAGCACGGCGATGTCCTTCGCCGCTGCGTCGATCAGCGCATGATGCTGGGGCGACAGGCCCGTGGTCCCGACCACGATCGGCTTGCCCGCCGCGCGCGCCGCCGCGAGATGCGCCTCGAGCGCCTGGGGGGCGGAGAAGTCGATCAGCACATCGGCCTGGGCGGCGATCCCGGCGGGGTCGTCCCGCACATCGGCGCCCCCGGCGATCTTCGCGTTCAGTTCCGGCGCCGCTGCCGCGATCGCCTGCCCCATCCGGCCGAGGCTGCCATAGATGCCGATGCTGGTCATGCCCGCTCCTCTGGCACAGGCCGGGGCCGAGCGCGACGGCTTATTGCGCGCTTTCGTCCGGCTTTTTCGGCTTCCTGCCGAGCGGAATGGTGGCGGTGACCATCAGTCCCGCGCCCTTGGCGCCCGGCAGCTCGCGCTGCACCGCGACCACGGTACCGCTGCCGCCGCCCGGCAGGCGGAAGTCCGGCCGCAGCGGCTTCTCCGCCCAGCGCGCCTCATCGAGCGTGGGCAGGCGGCTGCCGTTCGCATGGCCGCACACGGTGATCGTGTCGCCGCCGGGCCGGCAGGGCCGTCTGGGCATCATCGCAGCATCGCCCGCCTCGTCGGGGCTGGGAAAGATCGGCGCACGGTCCTGTCCGGCGAGCGCGACGAGGAGGAGGGCGGCAAGCATGGAGGGAAGGTAACGCCCGATTTGCGGCGGAGGGATGGCAGGCATAAGCTCGCATCGGCGCGCGATGGGGGAAACCATGAAGGGCTTGTTTCGACATCTGGCGGGGGCGTCCGAAGCATCCGGCGACGGGAGCCTGCCCGCGCAGCTTGCGGTGGGGCAGGTCTATGCGTTCCGGACCAGTCCCTATTCCGAGTTCGCGCCTCCCGAGACCCATCGCCATGCGGCATTCAAGATCGTCGGCGTGGATCCGCGCTACGTCGCGGTCGCCGTGCTGGACGGCATCTGGCCGGCGGCCCCCGGCGTGAAGGAAACGCGCAAGGCATCGGTGCTGCACGAGTATCGCTTCGCCCATACCGGAAGGCCGGCGATCTTCGGCGTCAATCGGGAGTTCTGGCGGCCCGAGGAAGAGCTGGCGGAGGTGCGGTTCGTCGGCGTTCAACCTGTCACCGCGGAGGAAGCGGACCATGCCGAGGCGATCGCGCGCTTCGCGCCCGGCAGCAGGTTCGGCGCGCTCACCCATGCCAATTATGGCGCGGAGGGGGAATGGCGCTGGTCCCGCGAACGCGAGGCCCTGGTCGCCGAAGCGGCGCTCCAGGAAGCCAAAAGCGCGGCCGAACGCGCGGCAAGGGACGAGCGCTATCGCACCCGGCTCAGCAAGCTGACCTGGGAACAGCTCCTCTCCGAAACCCCCTTCGCGCGCTGGACGCCTTCGCCGCCCTTCCCGCCCGAGGCGTTCACGCGCGCGGCCCAGGCCGTGATCCGGGACGCCTGCATCGCGTTGCGTGACCTTGGCCCGAAGCCGCGGCGGCCGCAGGTCCGCGCCATCCTCAGCCAGGCGGTCCAGTGGTTCAACACGGCTGACGCGCAGGCCGGCGGTGTGATCGAGACGGACGAGCGCGAGGATATCTGCGCCGTCCTGGAGGAAATGGCCCATGTCGCCCGGCAGAAGGCGCTGGTGGGCGAGATCGACGAATGGCGGGAATGGTGAAGCGCGACATCCACAACATCGTCATCCTCACCGGCGCCGGGCTTTCGGCGGAGAGCGGAATCGCCACGTTTCGCGGGCCGGGCGGGCTGTGGGAGGGGCACCGGGTGGAGGATGTCTGCACGCCCGAGGCGCTCGCCCGGGATCCCGAGCTGGTCCATCGCTTCTATGATGCGCGCCGGGCCAGGCTGGCCGAGGTGCAGCCCAATGCGGCGCATGTCGCGCTCGCCCGGCTCGATGCCGAATGGCCGGGGCAGTTGCTGATCGTCACCCAGAATGTCGACGACCTGCACGAGCGTGCCGGTGCCAACCGGATGCTCCACATGCATGGCGAACTGAAATCGGCCTTGTGCGCGGCCTGCGGCGACAGCGTGGAATGGGAGGACAGCCTGCCGCCCGAGACCGAATGCCCCAATTGCGGTACCCCGGCATTGCGGCCCGACATCGTGTTCTTCGGGGAGATGCCCTATCACATGGAGGTGATCGAGGCGGCGCTGGCGGATGCCGACCTGTTCGTCTCGATCGGCACCTCGGGCGCGGTCTATCCTGCGGCGGGGTTCGTGCAGACGGCGCGCTACCACGGCGCGCAGACGCTGGAGCTTAATCTCGATCCAAGTGCCGGCAGCCACTGGTTCGGCGAGACGCGGCTGGGGCCGGCGGGGACGCTGGTGCCGGCCTGGGTGGACCAGATGCTCGGCTGATCAGGCAGCTTCGCTGTCGCCCTTCTCGACGATGCCGGCGCGGGCGCGGCGATCGACCGACAGCTCGAACACATCGTGCCGCGCCTGGGCGCCGTCGACGTCCATCGTCGCCAGGCCGCGGCCGACTTCGTCCAGGTCGATCTCGGCGATCAGGATCTCGGGCGCGGTCCCGGCCTGGGCGATTACCACGCCGTCGGGCGCGATGATCGCGCTATGGCCGTGCTGGATCTGGCCGTCGGGCAGCCGGTCGAGCAGCTTGCGCGCCGAGCCGTCGCCGCCCGCCTTCTCATAGCCGGCGATCAGCTCCTGCTTGTACTGGATCGTGCCCGCCGCCAGCACGAAGGCGCGGCCCTCAAAGGCATAATGCGCCGAGGCGAGCATCGCGATGTCGCCCACCTCGGGCCAGGCGGCGACATGCACCGTCTCGCCTTCGTGATGCATCGCCGCGCGGGCGAGCGGCATCCAGTGCTCGGTCGAGGCGAGCTGGCCGATCCTGCCCCATTTGGCGTCGTGCAGCCCCATGGTCGAGCCGTCGCCCTGGCCGAGCATCAGCTTCTCGGCCGGCGACAGGATCAGCTTGCGGTGGCGCAGCACCGGCGCCTTGGGCCGGAACAGGAATTGCGTCGCGTAGAGGCTCTGGCGGACGCGCTCATAGCCGCCGATCGAGACGGCTACGTCGGCGATGTCCACGGTCCATTGCAGCGGCTGGAAGCGCGGATCCTCGCCGCGAATCGCCTGGTCGAGCAGCAGCCCGTGCAGCTCGCGGGTGCCGGGATGGTCCCAGAGCCGCGCCGGGGCGACCTGATCGAGCCAGGCCGGATAGCCGCCCAGAAACCCTTCGCCGAACGCGACGACGCGCGCGCCCTTCTCGATCGCCTCGCGTGCTTTCGCGATAGCCCGGTCCAGCCCCACGCCGATGGCGAGGGGAACCGGCGAATCCTGTACGATGGCGACCTTGAGCTTTTTCGTCACTCGACCCAGTCCAACCCGATCTCACGGTAAAGCGAACGGTCTTCCTGCCATTCCGGCCTTACTTTCACGTGAAGATACAGGTGGACCTTTACGCCCATGAGACGGGAAAGCTCGGCGCGGGCCCGGGCGCCGATTTCCTTGATGCGGTTGCCGCCCTTGCCCAGCACGATCGCGCGCTGGGTCTCGCGCTCGACCAGGATCTGCTGGTGGATCTCGACCGACCCGTCCTCGCGTTCCTTGTACTGCTCGGTCTCGATCGCGGACGAATAGGGCAGCTCCTGGTGAAGCTGGAGATAGAGCTGCTCGCGCGTCACTTCGGCGGCAAGCATGCGGTCGGTCGCGTCGCTCACCTGGTCCTCGGGGAAGTGCCAGGGCTCCTGCGGCATCGCCGCGGCCAGCGCCGCCTTCAGCTCGGGCACGCCGTCGCCGGTCTGCGCCGAGACGAAATAGGTCTCGTCGAACGGCAGGATCTCGTTGAGCTTCGCCGCATGGCCGAGCAGGCGCGGCTTGTCGGCCACGTCCACCTTGTTGAGGATCAGGATCTTGCGCTCGCGCCGGCCCTTCAGGCTCTCGATCACGGTGTGTACCTTGGGGCCGATCCCGCCCTTGCCGTCGACGATCAGCGCGATCAGGTCGGCACCCTCGGCACCTTCCCAGGCCGCGGCGACCATCGCGCGGTCGAGCCGGCGCTCGGGGGTGAAGATGCCCGGCGTGTCGACCAGGATCAGCTGGGCATCGCCCTCGATCGCGATGCCCATCACCCGGGTGCGCGTGGTCTGCGCCTTGGGGCTGACGATCGCGACCTTCTGGCCGACCAGCGCGTTGACCAGGGTGGACTTGCCGGCATTCGGCGCACCGACGATCGCGATCAGGCCGCAGTGCTGGGTTTCGGGAGTATCAATCATATCAGTTCCAAATCCCCCTTCCGCTTGCGGGAGGGGTTAGGGGAGGGGATGTCGGTCCAAATTCCGGGGAGAGATATACGCCCTCCCCCAGCCCCTCCCGCAAGCGGAAGGGGAGAAACGGTCAAGCCTTGAGCTTCGCCAGCAAAGCCGCCGCAGCCGCGGTTTCCGCGTCCTGCTTGCTCGTGCCCTGCGCCTCGGCTTCGGCGAAGCTGCCGATCGACACCTTCACGGTGAAGCGCGGCGCGTGGTTGGGGCCCGAGCGATCGGTGACCACATATTCGGGTGGGCGCCGGTTGTTCGCGGCCGCCCATTCCTGCAGCGCCGACTTGGGATGGCGGGGCGCGCTGGCATGCGCGTCGATATGCTTCGCCCAAGCCTTGCGGACGAAGTCGCGCGCCGGGGTGAAGCCGAACTCGAGATAGAGCGCACCGATCAGCGCCTCCATCGCATCGCCCAGCACATTGTCGCTGTCCGCCGCACCATCGCCGCGCGCCTGCTTGCCAAGGCGCAGCAGCGGCGGCACGCCGACCTCGCGCGCGACGTTCGCGCACATCGGTCCGGTCACCAGCGCGTTGAGCCGGCGCGACAGCGCGCCCTCGGGCTCGCTGGCGAAGCGCTCGTACAGCCATTCGGCGATGGCGAGGCCGAGCACCCGGTCGCCCAGGAATTCGAGCCGCTCGTAATTCTCGGCCGCCTGACTGCCATGCGTCAGCGCACGCTGATAGGGGGCCAGGTCAGAAGGGCGCTGGCCGAAAGTCTTCGCGATCCACTCCCCGAGGTCGGGAGCGCTCAAAAGCCTTCCCCGATGCGGCTCCAGCGCGCGGCGGTGAACCAGGTCCAGGGCAGGAACCAGTTGGCGCTGCCGTCGGTCGACCAGAAGCTCAGCACGGCCTTGCCCTCGATATTCTCGAGCGGGACATAGGAGATGCCCTGGCCCTCGGGCGGCTGCGAGAAGCGGCTGTCGGTCGAGTTGTCGCGATTGTCGCCCATCAGGAACACATGGCCGGCGGGCACATGATAGACTTCGGTATTGTCCTGCGGGGTCAGCCCCTGGTCGAGCACGTCATAGCTCTTGCCGCCCGGCAGCGTCTCGCGGAAGCGCGGCAGCTTACAGACCGCGTCGCCCTTGGCGCTGACGCCCTGGAACAGGGTGGGGCAGTTGGTGAAGTTCGGCGTGATCGGCAGCTCGAGATCGGCGACCTTCTGCTTGGGCACCGCCTTGCCGTTCAGGATCACCTGGCCGTTGACCACCTGGACGCTGTCGCCCGGCAGGCCGACGACGCGCTTGATCCAGTCCTCGCCATTATGGCCCGGCGCCTTGAACACCACCACGTCGCCGCGCGCCGGGGTGCCCGGGAAGATGCGGCCCGGGATCAGCGGCAGGCTCCACGGCAGCGAGTGCTTGGAATAGCCGTAGTTCCACTTGGTGATGAACAGATAGTCGCCGATCAGCAGCCGCGGCATCATCGATTCCGACGGGATCGAGAAGGGCGAGAAGATGAAGCTGCGCACCACGAACACGATCAGCGCCAGCTTGACGAGGAAGACGCCAAGCTCCTTCCACTCGTTCTTCGGCTTTTCCTCCACCGTGGCGGCGGGGGCGACGGGCTTGTCGGCGAGGGAATCGGCGGGCGTGTTATCCATGGGGTGCTGCTCTGCTTGGGCCGGGCGGTGAGGTCAAGCCGATGAATGGAGTGGCGGCGGAGAGAATGGGACGATAGGGGCAGCTTGTCGCAATTGGAGATGAACATGAGCTTGCCCGACTGGTCCGCCGTAAAATCGCTCGAAGCCTCGACGCTGACCGAGCTGTTCGCGCGCGACGCCGATCGTGTCGCCAAGCTCTCCGCCGACGTCGCCGGCATCCATTTCGACTGGTCGAAGACGCACCTCACGCCCGAACTGATCGCCGCCTTCTCGAAGATCGCCGCCGACATGGGGCTGGTCGCCAAGCGCGACGCGCTGTTCGCCGGCGAGAAGATCAACGTGACCGAGGATCGCGCGGTCGAGCACACCGCCGAGCGCGGCGAAGGCTCGCCCGACAGCGTCGCCCGCGCCCAAGCCTATCACGTCCGGATGCGCGCGCTGATCGACGCGATCGAGGCCGAGGCGTTCGGCCCGGTGCGCAGCGTCATCCATATCGGTATCGGCGGCTCGGCGCTCGGGCCTGACCTGCTGGTCGATGCGCTCGGCCGCGACGCCGATCGCTATGAGGTGGCGGTGGTCTCGAACGTCGACGGCGTCGCGCTGGAGACCGCGCTCGATCGCTTCGATCCCGCCACCACGCTGATCGCGATCGCCTCCAAGACCTTCACCACCACCGAGACGATGCTCAACGCCGAGAGCGCGATCTCCTGGTTGATGCAGGGCGGCGTCGCAGATCCATACGGCAAGCTCGTGGCGCTCACCGCCGCGCCGGAAAAGGCGATCGCCTTCGGCATCGACGAGACCCGCGTGCTGCCCTTCGCCGAATCCGTCGGCGGGCGTTATTCGCTCTGGTCGTCGATCGGTTTCCCCGCGGCGCTCGCGCTGGGCTGGGACGCGTTCGAGGAACTGCTCGAAGGTGCCGCCGAGATGGACCGCCATTTCCGCCTCGCCTCGTTCGAGGCCAATGCGCCGGTGCTCGCCGCCTTTGCCGATCTCTACTACACGCAGGTCCGCGGCTGCGAGACTCGCGCCACCTTCGCCTATGACGAGCGCCTGGCGCTGCTGCCGAGCTATCTCCAGCAGCTCGAGATGGAATCGAACGGCAAGCGCGTGACCGCCGAGGGCCAGCCGGTGACTTACCCCACCGCGCCGATCACCTGGGGCGGCGTCGGCACCGATGCCCAGCATGCGGTGTTCCAGCTGCTCCACCAGGGCACCCGCCTGGTGCCGCTCGAGTTCATCGGCTCGATCGAGCCGGGTGACGGCCTTGCCGAAGAGCATCACCGCCAGCTGCTGCTCAACATGTTCGCGCAGGGCGCGGCGCTGATGGCCGGCCGCAAGAATGACGATCTGGCGCGCGACTATCCGGGCGACCGCCCCTCGGCGACGCTGCTGCTCGACACCGTCGATCCGCGCACGCTCGGCGCGATCCTCGCCTTTTACGAGCAGCGTACCTTCGTGAACGCCGTGCTGCTCGGCATCAACGCCTTCGACCAGTTCGGCGTCGAGCTGGGCAAGGAAATGGCCAAGGCGGCGGGCGCGGGCGACCAGAGCTTCGATGCTTCGACTAACGACCTGATCGCACGGGCGTTCAAGTGAGCGACGACGACTATGTCTATGACGAGGCGAGCGGGGAGTGGATCCCCGCCGCCGAGGCCGCTGCGAAGGCCGGGGCGGCCGAGGCCGTCGAGGTTCGCGATTCGGTCGGCAACCTGCTGCAGGACGGCGATCAGGTCACGCTGATCAAGGATCTGACCGTCAAGGGCGCGGGGCAGACGCTCAAGCGCGGCACGCTGATCAAGTCGATCCGCCTGACCGGCGACGCGCAGGAGATCGACTGCAAGTACGAAGGCATCAAGGGCCTCGTCCTGCGCGCCGAGTTCGTGCGCAAGCGCTGAGGCCGAATGTCGCTGGCTCGGCCCCTCAGAAGGGCAGCCAGCGCGCCTTCTCGCTGAACTTCATGTAGCCGGCGTTGACGCCGAGCCGCCAGCCGACGCCGAGGCGCACCGGGATCAGCACCACGTCGCCGCGGCGGAGGTAGGAGGCGGAGAGGCCGCCGACGAAATAGGCGCGGCCCTCGCCCTGGGGGAAGCGCTTGTAGAGGTCCTGGCTGTCGTAGAGGTTGTAGACCAGCACGAACACCTTGTTGGCGTCGCCGCCCAGGTCGAAGCCGATCGACGGGCCGGTCCAGTAGACCTTCCGCTGGCCCTCGACCTTGTGGAACAGCATGCCCGAGCCGTAGCGCAGGCCGACGCCGATCGCGCCCGAGGCCTCGCTGCCGGCGATATAGCCATTGGGCTGGCCCTGGTCCTTGAGGATGTTCTCGATCAGCTTGGCCAGGCCCGATGCGCCCTTGCCGAACACGCCCTCGGCCGCGCCGACCAGCTCGTCCTGCTGGTAGGTGGTGGCCTGGTCGCGCGAGGTGCCGCCCTGGCTGTTGCCGGGGGCGGGCTGCTGCTGGCCGGTCGGGCCCTGCTGCTGGGGATAGGGATCCTGCGGCGGCGGGGCGGGGACGTCCTGCTGCTGTGCCGGGCGGTTGTACGGGTCCTGCGCGGGCGGGGGCGTGTTGATGTCCGAATCGATCGCGGTGTTGGGGTCGATCGTGGTCATCTGCTGCTGGGCGGCGGCGGGCAGGGCCGTCATCGCGAAGGCGGCCGTCGCAGCCATCAACACCAGTGCACGAACGTTCATCGCGGAATTACCCCAGCTCATCAGATGGCCCTTTTGTAGGGGGCGGGGCTGTCGCGGCAATGAACGAGCGGCAAATAGAGTCGATTTCACGTCAAGCTGGGCGTTGATTGCTGCGAAACGCCTCGCTATAGGCCCCGCTTCTAGCCGTTATCCGGAGACGTGGGTGAGTGGCTGAAACCAACGCTTTGCTAAAGCGTCATACGGGAAACCGTATCGAGGGTTCGAATCCCTCCGTCTCCGCCAGCCGCGTTTGTCACGCGGCATCAGCCCATATCAGAAGACTTGTCGCACGAGGGGGTTAGCCCCAACTCCCGTGTCACGCCGACGCATGCCAGTTCACCCAATCGCAACTTGGGCGGGGGCATTGCGGGGGCACGCGATCCAATCAGCTGGGGGCACGGGTTTTGGACGAGACGGAGAGAAGGGAGCGTACGCCCCTGGACCCGAAGAAGGTTGAGCACGCGAAGCCGCGCGAACGCGATTATAAGCTCGCCGATACAGGGGGGCTGTATCTTTTCGTTTCGACGAGCGGACACAGATCCTGGCGGCTGAAGTATCGCTTCGGCGGCAAGGAGCGACGGTTGTTGCTCGGAACCTATCCCGAAGTCGGGTTGAAGCGTGCCCGCGAACTCCGGGACGATGCGAAACACGCTCTGCGCGATGGGCTGGACCCCGGCTTGGAGCGGCAGCGCGCGCGTCATGCGCGCAAGGCCGGCCACGAGAACACGTTCGAGCAGTTCGCGCGCGAATGGCACGCCAGTCAGGTGGATCGCTGGAAGCCGGTGCACGCAGCTGACGTGTTGGAGTCGATGGAGAACAATCTCTTCGGCGAGATCGGCGGGTTTCCCGTCGATCAGATCGACGAGGGCCTGCTGCTCGCCGCGCTCCGCAAGGTGGAGGCGCGTGGTGCCATCGAGACCGCGCATCGGCTCCGCCAGCGTGCCGAACGCGTCTTCAAGTTCGCCGGCGCGGCCGGCGTCAAGAATTCCAATCCGGCGGTGAACGTGCGCGAGGCGCTGAAGCCGGTGCCTCCCAAGAGGCGGCGCCCGGCCCTGACCGATATTGCGAAGCTGCGCACCTTCATCCGTGACATCGACAGGGCGGCGGCGTCCCCCGTCACGCGGCTCAGCTCGCGCTTCCTCGGCCTGACCGCCCAGCGCCCTGGCATGGTCCGTGAGTTGCTCTGGACGGAGATCGAGGGGATCGATTGGAAGGAGCCTGACGCGCCGTCCCCTGAAGCGCTTTGGCGCGTGCCCGCGGCGAAGATGAAGCAGGAGCTCGACCTGCGCGAGGACGAGGCGTTCGAGCACCAGGTTCCGCTCGCGCCTGCCGCGGTCGAGGTCCTGCACGCGGTCCGCGCCTTTAGCGGCGGCCGCGGTCTCGTCTTTCCGGGGGGACGCGATTCGGCGAGGCCGCTGTCGGAGAATGCGGTCGGCTACCTCTACAACCGCGAGGGTTGGAAGGGCCGCCATGTTCCGCACGGCTGGCGCAGCTCGTTCAGCACGATCATGAACGGTCGCGTCGAGCGGACCCACCCGGGAGCCGAGAGGTTGCTCATCGACCGCCTGATCATCGACCTCATGCTCGCGCACACGCCGACCGGCATGTCCCATAGTGAGCTGGTCTACAACCGGCAGGCCTACATGGAGCGCCGGCGCGAACTGGCGGAGGACTGGGCGGCGCTCATTCTCGAGGGCGCCGATGCGATCTCGGTTGTGATCTCGGGGCGACGGCGGCGCGTCGAGCGGTAGCGGTTGAGGTCTCCCGCTATCTTGGGTTTGCGATCCACTCGGCTACGTCGCTCTCCCACCACGACGCGATGTTGCCGCTCTCCATCGGGATCTGCTTCGGGAACCGGCCCCCTGCAATCCGCCGGTAGATCGTGCTCGTGGACATGCCGGTGCGTCGGACGATCTCGGGCATGCGGACGTGGCGGTCCTCGGCTGGCACCTCCGTGGCTGGGTTGATCGCCGCATCCCCGGCGCGTGTGGGCCCTGGGGCCTTGGCGCCACGGCGCATCGGAAAGACATCGGCGCAGCTCGCCTCCACGACGCGATTGAAGTCGTTGAGCTCGAGGAAGATCCAATGGGTCGGCGCAGCGCTGCGATCGAAGGGCTGCGCGGGGTCGAACGCGCTGGCCGCGAACCTCGGACCGAAGTCGTCCAGCTCCCAGTGGCTGGCTGGCACCTGCACCGGGTTGCCGCCACCGAACGGTCTTGCCCAAGAGTGGATCTCGCCGCTTGCGATCAGCTCGCCGAGTAGCCTCGCCGCGAAATGCACTTTGCGTCTTTCACCTCGCCCAGTCTCCGAAACGGAATCAAGTGCCGCTGCGACCTCCTCGGGGGTGTGGCCATGGTGCAGGACGCACCAGTGCGCGAAGGCCCGTGCGAGCAGCACGCGACCCACCGAGGTCGGGGCCTCTTCCATCGTGTATGGTGAGATAGTGTCTGTCGTCATGGTTGGCCTCCCGCGTAGTTATAGGATCGCCGTTGACGCCAGACTAACGGGGTGACGGAGGGACGATCGCGCTGCAAAGTTGCCGCGGCGTACCTGCTCGGCGATCTCAAATCCGTAGTGCGGCGCTTGCTCGGGGCTAGCCGCGGGCCAATCCCCTGAACATCGACCGGATCTCGTCATCGCTGGCGCTAGTGTCGCGGCCCCACTCCGAGCCGCCGCTGTAACTGCTGGAAGGGGCCATGCGTCCGTCGTCGATCAGTCGGTCCCTTCGGCGGTCGATCGCGGTGACGACGCTGCCGGTTGAATGGTGTCGCCTCTTCATGTAATTCAGGAGCTCTTCCTCGAACTGGTCTAGCTCCTCGACCGTCTCGATCTGTTGGATCTCACCGGGAACGCAGGCCTCGATCGCTTGCAACGCCGCCTTCGCGCCTTCGCCAAGTGCGACGTCGCCTATCCCATAGTCTTCAAGCGCGGTGTCGAGGCTCTGGACCTCCTCGAGACTGAGCGCGTCCGCGTAATCCGCGAGCAGGTTGGCGGTCGCGGTGGTCAATGTTTCGCGGAGGCGTTGTTCGAGGCTGAATGTCATCGTGCACATCGCAGCCTTCTCGAGCAGCCCGCAGGCATCCGACACCTCGCTGCCGTCCATGGCGTTCTCCTCGAAGTCGTCGATGCAGTCGGAGATCCGCTGCTCTAGTTCGGGGCCGCCAAGCGCGAACCGCATGTCGAGCGCGAGGTCCAGCAGGTCGTATCTCGACGCCAGGCCGCTGGCCTTCATCCGGTCGAGAGCCGCGACCCACATCGGAGTCGTCCCGTTGAATTCTGTGGCGTCGGGGCCCTGGGACCTGAAGGCCGCCCACGCCTCCTTGAGCTCTGCCGGCGTGTCGATCTCGGGAACGAGGACGGCGATCAGCCGATCCTCGGCCACCACCGTCTGCAGATAGTCGCGGATACCTGGGTTGGCGAACGAGACTAAGCCGTTGCTCAGGGCCATGACCGAGCCGTCGAGCGAACGGTATGTAGAGCGGAAGCTGGATTCGACATCAGCCGGGTGCAGGCTGAGGCCCATGGCTCGACAGACCTTGACGTAGCTCGCCTTCAGGGCACCCAGCCCGGTGGAGCGGCCATTCACGAAGAGGGCCAGCATGAGCGCCTTGCCCTCGGCACCGATATGCTGGCGGTAGGGGCGGTCCCACAGCAGGCTCGGTGCGTCGAGGACCGCCTGGATGATGTCTCGCACCTTCCCGCTCGTCATCGCGAGGTATTCGGGGTTGGTCACCTCCTCGACGATGCGTGGATTGAAATTGGCGTGATCGATCATCTTGATGAAGTAGTCGTCGGCAAGGATCTCGTCGCGCTGCTGCGGGGTCAGCGCCGAGAAGAACAGGTGGTTGTAGAGCATCCTTGCCTTCACCGAGCGTGTGTAGCGTCCGACGTCGAGCACGTATTCGCGTGCGCTCGTGCGCCCCGCGCCGAGCCGTGCGGACAGTCCGCGCGCCTGAGCGAGGATGTAGTCCCTCGTGGTGAGCACGAAGCGCAGGTTCTCGTGGGCCGCAACGCGCGCCAGCAGGGGCGGAAGGCGTGCGTCGACGCCCCGCACATGGTCCGCCGACAGGCGCACCTGACCCAGGAAGTCGTCGAGCAGGATAAGCCGCTTCTCGCCACTGTCGGCGACCTCGAGCGCTTCCTCTAGCGAATCTGCGACGAAGATCCGCCAGCCTTGCTCGGCATGCTTCCACAGCAGGATGCGGGCGAGCGTGGTCTTGCCGACGCCTGGAGGGCCTGCGATGATCAATGCACCGGTCTCTGCGAGCATTCGCTCGGCCTCGGCGACGCTCCGGTTCTGCACGAACCGCGGGACCATTTCTTTGACGATGTCCATCTCGGCGGCGGTTCGGTTGTAGACGCCGGAGTGGAGGATACGCTCGAGGACGGCGGTGCTGCTCAGCCACAGCTTGAAGTGCTGTTGCTCGACCGCTTCGTGGCGCCGGAGGAGGTTGTTCAAGTCCTCCTGCCCGACGATGTCCGCGGTCGTGAGGGGGACGCCCTTCATCGCTGCCGCGATCTCGTCCTTCCGCGCCGGTGTCAGGGGCACGGACGTGGCGAGGACGTATCGGCTCGGCGAAAGCGCGGACATCTTCTCGCGCTCTTTCGTCAGCTCGCGGAGCAGCCCGCGATACCCGGTTCCGAGCATGTGCTTCGCTTGGACGATGACCTTGTGAGGGCCGTCTAGCAGCCGCGCGTCGATGCCTTGGTCGGCACCGGGACCGAAGCTCTCAAGTCGGATGCCCCACTCCGCCTGTAGCAGATCGCGGACGAGTTCCTCGAAGTCCAATGGCGACAATGTGTGGAAGTCGTGCGGTCCACTCACGATGGCTCGTCCGTGCAGTAAGGGCACCGGACGCCCTTTGACGCTACTACGTGCGACAGCCCATCGACCTTCGACATGCTCGCAGGAACCTTCAGCCGACGGTCAGTGCTCTTCTTGTCGCGTCGTCGACCTTTCCCGACAGTCCGGGCACCTCGTCGAGCTGGCGTAGGTCGGTGAATCTTCCCCGTTCTTCTCGGTAGCGCACGATTTCCGGACCATGCCCCTTTAGGCCATCTATGGCGTCGAGGTCGTCCTGACTTGCGGTGTTGACGTCGAGCGGCACGAAATTCTCCAGTGGCTTCGCGGCGATGCTACTCTAGTCCCCCGGACTTGTCGCCGGATTGCGGCGCGCAAAAAAAGCCGGCCCCGAAGGGCCGGCGTCGAATTGATGCATGGATGGATTATGGGACGTTACAGGGACAGTGCGTCAATGCCGGCCGTGTGGAAAAGCACCGCGATGGGTGCGGCCTTCGCGAGTTCGCGGATCATTGATGTGCCCATATCTACCAACCTCGTCTTGTAGTTCCTTGTCTTCGAATTGTTACGCTCGTTACGCTTGGTCCTGACCTTGTCGCCCGGCGTCAGGAACCGGCATGCTGCTAGGATCGCCAGGGCGGTCCATGTGAGGATGGGGCAGACCCCGCCCATTGTCGTCACGCCGGCGAGGACGAATCCACCCACGGTCCCTGTAACGTCCCACCGCTGGTGGCGCCGGGGCGCTTCCCAAGGGGGCAGGCCCGATATAGGCGCGCGCCGCGCCGATCCAACCCTTGCTATCGGTCGACCTTCCCAGCCTTCTTTTTAGACCTGCCAGATGGTCTAATCGTCTTTCGCATGCGTTTGAACGTGATGAAGACGATCAGTTTCCCCGACGGCGCCGAAGTGCCCGCGCTTGGCCAGGGCACGTGGATGATGGCCGAGGATCGGTCCCGGCGCGACGCCGAGATCTCGGCGCTGCGCGAGGGCGTCGACCTGGGCATGACGCTGATCGACACGGCCGAGATGTATGGGGAGGGTGCATCGGAGACGCTCGTCGGTGAGGCGATCGCCGGGATGCGCGATCGGCTGTTCCTTGTCAGCAAGGCCTATCCGCAGAACGCGTCCCGCTCGCGGCTTGCCCGGTCCTGCGAGGCTAGCCTCAAGCGGCTCGGCACGGATCGTCTCGATCTCTACCTGCTCCATTGGCGCGGCGCCGTGCCTCTCGCCGAGACCGTCGAGGCGATGGAGCGGCTCGTCGAGGAGGGCAAGATCGTCCGGTGGGGCGTCAGCAACCTCGACACCGACGACATGGAGGAGTTGGTCGATGCTGGTGGTGACGCCTGCGCGACCGACCAGATCCTCTACAACTTGACCCGGCGCGGGCCGGAACTCGCGTTGATGCCGTGGCTCGCCGCGCGCTCGATCCCGGTGATGGCCTACAGCCCGGTCGAGCAGGGGCGTCTGCTAGCCAAGCCGGCGCTGCGGGCGGTGGCGGAAAGGCGGGGCGCGACGCCGGTTCAGATCGCACTGGCCTGGATCCTTGCCCAGGATGGCGTCATCGCGATTCCCAAGGCAGGCTCGGCCGAACATGTGCGCGAGAATCGCGAGGCGGCCGATCTGTCGCTTCTGCTAGAGGACATGGCCGAACTCGACCGTGCCTTCCCCCGACCCACGCGGGCGCACCCCCTTGAGATGATCTGACCCGGCGACGACCGGCGGACTGTTCTCTTTCTGTTCGGAAGTCGCTATGCTTGGGCATGGCGGAATCGGAGCACCGCAGGATCATCCACGTCGACATGGACGCGTTCTACGCGTCCGTGGAGCAGCGCGACGACCCGAGTCTCCAGGGCCGCCCGGTCGCTGTCGGCTACGCGGCCGCGCGCGGCGTCGTCGCCGCGGCCAGCTACGAGG
>JAEXLC010000286.1 GCA_023445495.1 Pseudomonadota bacterium
TGTCAACGGGGGCGCGGCGCGGTCCACGGGCCGGGCGCGCGGACCGCGCGGACCGCGCATCACCTGGACCGCCTCCGCCGCCGCTTCCGGTCGCGGCGATGCTTCCCGCGCGGTGCCGGGCAGGCCGGACAGGACGCACAGGCCGGCGAGCAGCAGCGACGCTGGCCGGGCGCTCACGACGGCGCTCCCGGCGTCACCGGGCCCGGCGCAGGCGTCGGGGCCGGTGCCTGCGCGTCTCCCTTGGCGATGCGGATGCCGAGGATCGCGGCGAGGAAGGCGCCGAACCAGCCGATAAAGGCGCCGAAAAAGGCACGGATCAGCCCGCGCACATCCTCGGCGGACTTGCCGAGGAAATCGCCATAATATTGGAGATGCTCGAGCTGCGGCGAGGTGCTCATCTGCGCCAGCGCGATCGCCGCGAAGACGATGCCGAGCAGGCAGAGCACCGAGATGATCGCGATGTCGCGCCGCCGGGTGTAGATGCTGGCGACCAGCGTCACCGCCACCGAGATCACCGCCAGCACCGCGCCGAACAGCAGGTGCAGCGTCGCCCCCGCCTTGATGAAATAGCTGGTCAGCGTCCAGGTGCCGCTGAGCGACACATTGCCATCAGCCTTGCGGAGATAGAGCTCGCTCTGCGAGGTCCAGGCGAGAACGGCCATCGCGATCACCGCCGCCGCCAGCACCGCCACGGCGATCCACGCCGCGACCTGCTGCTGCTCCTTGCTCATCTGTCCCTGCGCCATCTGTCACCTTTCCCCCAAATGGCGACGCCGCTTTTGCCCGGCAGACTATCACCCGGCCCGCCCCCGCCCCATGGGAGAATCCACCGAAATGGCGCTTTGGCGCCGCCGCATTTGCGCGCTATCGCACGGGCAAGGCGCCGCCATTCCGACGGCAGGGAGAAACGGATGCGCAAGTTGCTGTTGCTGGCGCTGCTCGCGGTGGCGGGCTGCTCGGGCGCGACGACCACCGAGAAGCAGAATGTCAGCCTGGTGCTCGATGCCGATTTCACCACCGGCACGCTGCTGCTGACCTGCCGTGATTCGAGCAGCGGCAGCTGCCATGTGCTGGTCGCCGGATCGGGCGAGCCGGTGCGGCTGAGCGCGGAGAAGGGCAAGACGGCGGAATCGGCGACCGGCGCGGCCGAGGGCGCGCGCTTCTGCGCCGGCGGGGCCGAGCCGCAGAACGGCTGCAGCCTCACGCCCTTGCGCGACGGCGAGCAGATCTATCGCTCGAGCCGGGTGAAGACCGAGAGCAAATAGGCCGCCCCTTGGCTTAGCCTGCCAGTGTATTATATAAACGACACAGTTGGACTGTTGTCCGGATGACCTTATGCTGGGTGCCGGACAGTTTGGAGACGTGAGAATGGCGAGCGAGACTCTGGTTGCCGAGCAGGATCTGGTGCTGACCCCGCCCGAGCCGGTGAAGGTCGTGGCGCCGGAAAAGGCCGCCGGGCTGGTGCCGGTGGACGATGCCAAGAAGACCGAGCTGGAGACCCGTGTCGACAGCTTCATCGAGGATCTCGTCGCGCAGGACGTCAACAGCCCCGAGTTCGGCAAGCGCGTCGATGCGATCGCGGCGATGGGCCAGAAGGAAATCCGCGACGCGGCCGGCCAGTCCAACCGCTTCCTCGACCGTCCGGTCAAGGCGATGGGCAATGACGGCGTCGGCGCCGACCTGCTCGCGCTGCGCAAGAAGGTGGAGGAGCTCGATCCCAGCCAGAACGGCAAGCTGATCGGCGGGGGCGGCGGCTTCCTGTCCAAGCTGTTCGGCGGCGGGATGCAGCAATATTTCCGCAAGTACCAGTCGTCGCAGACCCACATCAACGGCATCCTCAAGAGCCTGGCCAATGGCAAGGACGAGCTGCTGATGGACAATGCCGCGATCGACACCGAGCGGCAGAATCTCTGGGCCTCGATGGGGCGGCTCGAGCAGATGATCTACCTGTCCAAGGCGATGGATGCGAAGATCGAGGACAAGGCCAACGAGCTCGATCACACCGATCCGGCCAAGGCCAAGGCGCTGCGCGAGACCGCGCTTTTCTATGTCCGCCAGCGCACCACCGACCTGCTCACCCAGATGGCGGTGACGGTGCAGGGCTATCTCGCGCTCGACCTGGTCAAGAAGAACAATGTCGAGCTGGTGAAGGGCGTCGATCGCGCCTCGACGACGACGGTTTCGGCGCTGCGCACCGCGGTGACCGTGGCCCAGGCGCTGACCAACCAGAAGCTGGTGCTCGACCAGATCACCGCGCTCAACTCGACCACCGCGGGGCTGATCGATTCGACCGGCGCGCTGCTCAAGAGCCAGTCGGCGGCGATCCACGAGCAGGCGGCGAACTCGACGATTCCGGTCGAGACGCTGCAGCGTGCGTTCCAGAACATCTATGACACGATGGACGCGATCGACACGTTCAAGCTCAAGGCGCTCGACAACATGAAGGTGACGGTCAACACGCTGTCGAACGAAGTCGAGAAGTCGAAGGGCTATATCGCCCGCGCCGAGGGGGCTTCGCAGAACCAGGTCTCGGGCGGGGCGGAGACGTTCAAGCTGGAGGCGATGTAAGCCGTGCCCACCGATGTCGATCGCGAACTGAACCGGATCGGGAGCACGCTGGATCGCGTGCGCAGCCGCACCGACCTCGCCGTATCGAGCCGCAACCGCCAGCACCGCGAGGCCGAAGTGGTTCGCCGGCTCGGGCGGATCGCGGCGGCGGACGGCGCGATCCTTGTCGGCGCGATCGCCTTTGCGCTGATCGTCGCGCCGCTGGGCATCATGGGCGCGATGCTGGTCGGGCTGCTGCTGATCGCGGCGACGATGCTCTTCGCGGTGATGCCGGCGAGCGCGCCGGTGAATGTCGAGAAGCTGGCGGAGATCCCCTTGAAGGCGCTGCCGCGCTCGACCGAGCGCTGGCTGGAGACGCAGCGCCCGGCCCTGCCCTCGCCGGTGCGCGGGCTGGTCGATTCGATCGGGGTGAAGCTGGAGACGCTGGCGCCGCAGCTGGCGACGCTCGACGAGAACAGCCCGGCGGCGGTGGAAGTGCGCAAGCTGGTCGGCGAGCAGCTGCCCGAGCTGGTCAAGGGCTATGGCCGCGTGCCCGAGCCGCTGCGCCGGGTCGAACGCAACGGGCTGACCCCGGACCAGCAGCTGGCCCAGGGGCTGCAGCTGATCGACGACGAGATCGCCGAGATGACCGCGCAGCTGGCGCAGGGCGACCTGGACGCGCTGACGACGCGTGGGCGGTACCTGCAGATCAAGTATCAGGGCGAAGAGGGGTAGGCGCGGGCCTGTTCCAACCCTTACAG
>JAEXLC010000067.1 GCA_023445495.1 Pseudomonadota bacterium
GCGTGGGAGCGGGCGCAGGCGCTGCGGCGCGCGGCGCGGGGGCCGGCTTGGGCTCGGCCGCGGCCTTGGGCTCGTTGGGCTTCACCGGCGACGGACGCGAGGGCAGGCCCAGGCGGTGCGCCTTGCCGATCACGGCATTGCGGCTCACCCCGCCCAGCTCCTCGGCGATCTGGGTTGCGGTCAGGCCGCTGTCCCACATCTTCTTCAGCGTATCGATACGCTCTTCGGTCCAGCTCAAAACTTCTCTTCCTTCACCTTGCAGGCGGCACGCGCAGCGGTTACGCGATCGCGCGATGAGCAGCCAGCCTGAATTCGGTCAACAGCTCCCCGAGCCCGGCGTTCCGGTTATCCGCAACGTCAACTGGGGAGGTTTGCGCACCCTCTATATCAAGGAGGTGCGCCGTTTCTTCAAGGTGCAGCTCCAGACGATCTGGGCACCGGCGGTCACGACGCTGCTGTTCCTGGTGATTTTCACCGTTGCGCTCGGTGGCGGCGGGCGGATGGTGAGCGTCCAGCACCACGAGATTCACTTCGCCGAGTTCATCGCGCCCGGCCTGATCGTGATGGGCATGCTGCAGAATGCCTTTGCGAACGCCAGCTTCTCGCTGCTTGTCGGCAAGATCCAGGGCACGATCGTCGACTATCTGATGCCGCCGCTCTCCACGCTCGAGATGCTGACCGCGCTGGCCGGCGGCGCGGTGACGCGCGCCTTCTGCGTCGGCGGCACGGTGTGGCTGGCGATGGCGCTGTGGGGTGTCGATGTCTGGCCGCAGCATCTCTGGGCGGTCCTCTGGTTCGGCTTCCTCGGCTCGCTGTTCCTGTCGCTGATGGGCGTGATGACCTCGATCTGGGCGGAGAAGTTCGATCATGCCGCGGCGGTGACCAACTTCGTCGTCGCGCCGCTGGCGCTGCTGTCGGGCACCTTCTATTCGGTCGAGCGGCTGGCGCCGACCTTCCAGGCGATCAGCCACGCCAACCCGTTCTTCTACATCATCTCGGGCTTCCGCTACGGCTTCATCGGCGTCGCCGATTCGCCGATCCTGGTCGGTAGCCTGGTGATCCTCGGCCTCGACGTGGCGCTGGGCTTCGCCTGCTACGCGCTGCTGCGCCGCGGGTGGAAGATCAAGAACTGACCCTCGTCACCCCGGGCTTGACCCGGGGTCCCGCTGCCTTTGGCGCGGGCGGGAAGAAAGAAGGAGCGGGACCCCGGCTCAAGGCCGGGGTGACGTGCGAAGGGGGAGGCGCGATAACGCCCCGGCATGCCCTTCGCCCAAACGATTATTGACCTCTCCCGGCCACCCCTCGTAAACACCCGCCTCGGGCGGTCCCGATAGGCCGCCCTTTGTCGTTTCTGGAGTCTCGTTTCCGAGCTTTACCCTGAAGGAGTACGTACCGATGGCCATCACCCCGCTCATGCCCGTTTACCCGCGGTGCGCAGTGCGGCCGGTGCGAGGCGAGGGCGTGTATCTTTATGGCGAGCGCGGCGAGCAGTATCTCGATTTCGCCGCGGGCATCGCGGTCAACGCGCTCGGCCATGGCCATCCGCACCTGACCAAGGTGCTGCAGGACCAGGTCGCCACGCTGATGCACGTGTCGAACCTCTATGGCTCGCCCCAGGGCGAGGCGCTGGCCCAGCGCATCATCGATGTCAGCTTCGCCGACACGGTGTTCTTCACCAATTCGGGCGTCGAGGCGATCGAGTGCGCGATCAAGGCCGCGCGCCGCTACCATTACGTCAACGGCAACCCGCAGCGCCACAAGCTGATCACCTTCAAGAACGCCTTCCATGGCCGTTCGATCGGCGCGATCTCGGCGACCGACCAGCCCAAGATGCGCGACGGCTTCGAGCCGCTGCTGCCGGGCTTTGACTATGTGAAGTTCAACGATCTGGAGGGTGCGCTCGCCAAGATCGACGGCGAGACCGCCGGCTTCCTCGTCGAGACGGTGCAGGGCGAGGGCGGCATGACCGCCGGCACCCAGGAGTTCATCCAGGGCCTGCGCAAGGCGTGCGACGAGCATGGCCTGCTGCTCATCCTCGACGAGATCCAGTGCGGCTATGGCCGCACCGGCAAGATGTGGGCCTATGAGCATTACGGCATCACCCCCGACATCATGACCGTGGCCAAGGGCATTGGCGGCGGCTTCCCGCTCGGCGCCTGCCTCGCGACCGAGGAAGCGGCCAAGGGCATGGTGATCGGCACCCACGGCTCGACCTATGGCGGCAACCCGCTCGCCATGGCGGCCGGCCAGGCGGTGCTCGACGTGATGCTCGAGCCCGATTTCCTGCCGCATGTCGAGAAGATGGGCGACCGCCTGCGCCAGGCGTTCGAGCAGATGATCCCGAACCACGATCACCTGTTCGAGGAGATCCGCGGCAAGGGCCTGATGCTCGGCATCAAGATGAAGGACACGGTCGTGAGCCGCGATTTCGTCGCCCATCTGCGCGACAATCACGGGCTGCTGACGGTGGCGGCGGGCGAGAACGTGTTCCGCGTGCTGCCGCCGCTGGTGATCAACGAGGATCACATCGCCGAGTGCATCGAGCGCCTGAGCGAAGGCGCGCGCAGCTTCGGGGCGCCGGGTGCGGCCTGATGAACAATTCCTCCCCGAGCTTGTCTCGGGGAGGGGGACCATGCGCAGCATGGTGGAGGGGCGCCGCGCAGCGGCGTG
>JAEXLC010000100.1 GCA_023445495.1 Pseudomonadota bacterium
GCGCAGCGCCGAAGGCGTTGGCCCGTACGATATCCGACAGTACTGGGCCCCGGCCTTCGCCGGGGAAAAGCGTATCCAATCCGATTTCGCAGGCTGCTCCACCGCCATGGTGGAGCAGCCGAAATCCTACATTGCAAGCGGCCCGATCAGACCAGAGTGGCGTCGAGCTTGCTCTCGGCCTTGAGCAGCTTGGAGACCGGGCAATTGGCATGGGCGCCGGCGGCCAGGGCCTCGAACTGCTCCTGGGCCAGGCCGGGGACGCTAGCCTTCAGGGTCAGGTCCGAACGGGTGATGGTGAAGCCGTCGCCATCCTGCTCGAGCTTGACCGCCGCGCTGGTCTCCAGCGAGCCTTCGCTGAACCCGGCCCGGGCCAGGGCGAAGCTGAGCGCCATGGTGAAGCAGCCGGCATGGGCCGCGGCGACGAGCTCTTCGGGATTGGTGCCGGGTTCGTCGCCGAAGCGGGTGTTGAAGCCGTAGAACTGGTCGGTCAGCACCCCGGACTGGGTGGTGATGTGGCCCTTGCCTTCCTTGCCGAAGCCTTCGTAGCGGGCAGTCGCGGTACGGGTCGTCATCTTCTCGGTCTCCCTCTTAGCCGGACCCCCAATCTAGGGCGTCGGGGGCCCGGCTTGAAGGCTACCCGATAGGGTATCAGCGGCAGCGGACCTCGCCCTTGTCGACCGAGGTGCCGACCGCGCCGCCGGCCGCCGCGCCGATCAGCGCGCCGAGCACTTCCGAGCCGCCGGGGGCAATGATCGCGCCGAGCACGCCGCCCGCCGCCGCACCGACCACCAGCCCGGTGGTGCCGTCCGAGCGGCGGCAATAATAGCGGCCGTCCTGGCCCCGATAGACCCGGTCGTTGCGGCTCAGCTGGCGCTCGCGATAGTTGCGGCCCTCGCGGTAATAGCGATCGGCATAATAGCCGTTATAGGCGGGGTCCGGCCGGTCATAATCATAGCTCCGATAGCCCGAATAGCCGCTGCCGGGGCCGGCGCCATATTCGGTGCAGCCGGCCAGCGCCGTCGCCGCGGCGAGGCCGAGGATCAGGGTGCGCATCTTGTCTCTCCTCCATGAACCCGCTCGCTTGCGGAATGCATGGGAAGGCCGAAAAGTTTCGCCTGCATCATGAGTTTAGGTCCATCCCGGCGCTGGCCAGGGCGGGGCGGAACTGCTCGCGCTCCGAGGCCGGCACCGGGGCGGTGGGATCGGGGCGGAAGGCGTCGATGGCCCGCTCCGACCCGTCGGGATGCTCGGTGCCGAGCAGGTCGGTCGGCACCACGCCCTCGCTCGGGCGGCGGAGCAGGCGCCATGCCCCGAAGGCCACGGCACCCAGCGCAGTGACGGCGAGCGCGCCGATGGTGGCGACGCCGGCGGTGTGGGCCGAGCGGGCTGCCGGTGCAGACGCCTTCGCTGCCGGGGCCTTCGCCTTCGTCTTGCGGGCCACCGGCTTGGCGGCGGAAGCGGTGCGCTTCGGCGCCGCCGGCTTGCGGGTTGCCGGGGTGCGCTTGGCGGGGGTCGGATTGCTGCTCGGCTTGCGGGTGGTGGCCATCGAAATTCCTCGTTACCTCAAAGCGTTTCGGCCAGAACGGGCGGGCGGGGCGACTGTTCCCAGGCCCCGCCGGCCCCAAACCAAAGCGCTCCGCTCAGCTCTTCTCCTTGCCCGTGCACGCGCCGGCGCGCTTGGCATCGACCACCGCCGACATCTTGCCCATCGGCCCGGCATCCGAGCTGACTTCGGTGTGGTAGGACTCGCCCGAATAATTGCCCTTGATCGTCATCACCCGCTTCTGGCCCGACGCCTCGCAGGTCATCTTGGCGTCGATGGTGCCGCCAGCCATGGTGAAGTGATCGTAGCGGCAGCTCTTGTCGCCGCCGAACATGCCGGCCTTGGGCGACTTCACATCGGCTTCGGTGACGCAGGAGGCGAATGCCTGGCCCTGGGTCATCCTGTCCTTCATCATCTTGACCGTCTCGGGCGGCATCTTTTCCATGCCGGGCATGTCGAGATTGGTGATGGTGACCTTGCCGTCCCAATGGCCCGGCGAAATGAAATTGCCGGCCCCCTGCGCCGCCGCGACCTTGTTCGAGACTTCCTCGACCGAGGCATTTTTCGCGGTGACATTGGGACCGGAATTGCACGCTGCCAGGATCATCGGCAGCACAATGGCGATACGCTTCATGGACATCCCCTCATGGTTCTGCCCCCGCCCCGTGGCCGGAACATAGGCGGCGTGGGAGCGGAAGCGATACCACCGGCGCACTCGGCTGGTCGCGGACAGATACCGGACGGGCGGATGTGCGGGGGACGAAAGGAAAGATCGGTGGGGCCGGTTGAGGGCCCCGGATACGCCGGCCCGGTTAGCCCAGGACCTCGATCGCCGCGGCGCGGGCAATGGCGCGCTGACGCTTGGCATCGAGGGGGAAGAGGCGGCGGTGGAGCGGAACAAAGGCCTCGAACGGCCGGCTCGCGCCACGGGTAATCTGGGTTTCGTGTACTCGATTGAAAAAGTTCATGTTTTTCCTTTGTTATGGTTCTTGGCTCATCGCGCTGATGCAGATGCACGGCCGGGACGGCGCGTGGCGCTCGCACAGGGCAACAAGCGATTAAAAGGCGCTGCGGTTCCGCATGGGAAATCCGGTTCGCCGCACAAAAGCGGTGGGCGCCTGAAGACCATATAGAGAACAACGCCGAATTTTGCAAGTCGGCCTCCAATTTTAGGGCTAAGCTCAATAGCCGTCGAGCATTTCCGCCAGGAACGGATTGGACTGGAGCAGCGCCCAGAACGGCCCCTTGAGCAGCGCCCAGGCGAGGCTGAGCACCAGCGGCGCCAGCACCGCCGCCACCAGCAGGATGCGCAGCCGTCGCCCCTCGAATTCCCAGCCATTGGGCAGCCGAAGACGACCGCGGAGCCAGATGCCCGCGGCCAGCACGAGCGCCACCATCACGAACGGCATCGCCGGCCAGATCCAGGCGGTGAAGCGCGCCGGCAGATGGCCGAGCCAGATCGCCAGCAGCGGATAGATCAGGAAGGGGAAGCAGAAGACGAAGCAGATCGCCGCGTACATGACCTTGGCGCCGGCGATCCCCTCATTCTCGCGCGCCGCCCGCGCCGCGGTCTCCGCTTCGATCTGCGCGATCCGCTCGAGATCTTCCGGTGTCAGCTGCTCGGGCATGCGCCTGTCCCCTCTTCCCCGGCGCCAGTGTAGCCGGCGATGACGACGGCGCCAGAGGGTTGCGCGGGCGGCGCGGCGAGGATGGCGAACCAGCGGTCGCGCGCGGCGGCTTCGGCCAGGCGCCGGGCGGCGATCTCGGCGCGACGCGGGGCCTCGACCAGATCCTCCTCCTCGACGGTCAGCGCGCGGGAATAGCCGTCCTCGCCATAGTCGCCATCTTCCTCGCCATGGAAATCCTCGGGCGGCGGGAAATCGGTGCGCCAGCCCTCGGTATGGCCATCCCACCAGACGCGGGGTTCTTCGCTGGGTTCGGCTTGGGGAAAATCTTGAATCGCTTGAGTCTCCTCTGGTGCGGGGGCGAGCGCGACCAGCCCGGCGGCTTCGGCGCGGGCCCAGTCGGCGGCGGACCAGTGCGCGCGGGCGGCGGGATCGAGATCGGACAGCGGTTCGGCGAGGTCGGTATGGGTGCGCAGCCAGTGATCGGCGCGGGCGAGGGTGCGCAGCGGCGCGAGATCGTCCTCGCCGGCCGGCTCGATCCGGTGCGCGAGGAACAGGCCGGCGCGCGCCGGGCCCATATCCTGGCCGATCAGCTCGAGATAGGCATCGAGCTCCTGCGCGACGAGGCGGGCGGCGGCATGGGTGGTTTCCTTCGCCACCTTGTCGGCCAGCCGATCGAGCCGGTTGAGCATCGCCATGCCGAGCTGGTTGTCGAAGCGGTGGCGCTCGATCTCGCTGCCATCGGGGCGAGTGATCGTCTCGACATTGCCGTGGAGCGCGCGCTCCATCAGCGCATCGGCCAGCACGCTGCGGGCGTGGAGCGCGGCGGCTTCCCAGCCGAGCTTGAACTGCGCGCCGCGCGTGGAGAGGCGGAAGGCATAGGCCGATTGCTGGCTGAGCCCGACCAGCCGGCACGCCTGGCCGACCGTGGCCCCCTCGGCGATCGCGCGCAGGAACTTCGCCTGGCTGGCGCCCGACCAGCCGGCGATCCGCTGCGAGGGGGACTTGGTGTACTCGGCGACGGGCAGCTCGAGTATCTCGTCATTGCCGTAGGGCGGCAGGAATTCCTGATGCTTGGTCATGGTGGCGGTCCTCTCTGCTTTGGTTGAGGACCGTTCAGATATGCTGGAACGGGGGCTGTAGGACAGGGATTTGTTTATGGTTTGTTCTTATTGGTGTGGGGCAGCGGGCGGGTTTGCTTCCACGTCATCCCGGCCTTGCGCCGGGATCCCGCTTCTTC
>JAEXLC010000109.1 GCA_023445495.1 Pseudomonadota bacterium
GAAGAAGCGGGACCCCGGCGCAAGGCCGGGGTGACGACGACGCTTAGCGTCAGGCCCTTGGGCGCCCATAGTCTGGCGTCGTCCGCCATGTTGCGCAGCCAGGCGGTGGCGCAGCGCGGGTTTCGCCACCGATATAGTTGACTCAATCAACTATATCGGTGCAGATTGCGCATATGGATCAGGCCATCGAACAGTTCCGCGCCTTCAACCGCGCCCACACCCGCTTCGCCGCGGTGCTCTCGCCGCATTACATGGACAGCGAGATGGGCGTCGCCGAAGCGCGCCTCCTCTACGAGATCGCCGCGCGCCAGCCGGTGCTTGCCAGCGCGCTGCAGCAGGTGCTCGATCTCGACGCCGGCTATGTCAGCCGCGCGGTCCGGCGGTTCGAGGATCGCGGCTGGATCGCGCGCGAACGCGGCGAGGAGGATGCCCGCCAGCGCCCGATCGTCCTGCTCCCCGCCGGCCGCGCTGCCTTCGACGCGCTCGACGAGACCACCCGCGCGCATAGCCGCCGCCAGCTCGAATCCCTCGGCCCCGGCGGCGGTGCCGTGCTCGGCCACCATCTCGCGGCGGCGCGCGCGCTGATCGAGGGCGCCGCCGGCAGCTGGACGATCCGCACGCTGCGCCCCGGCGACATGGGCGCGATCGCCAGCCGCCAGGCGATCCTCTATGCCGAGAATTATGGCTGGGAGCGGCCGATGGAACTGCTGCTCAACGACGTCACCACCAGCTTCCTGCGCGACTTCCAGCCGGGGCGCGAGCAATGCTGGGTCGCCGAGCGCGGCGGCGAGATGCTCGGATCGGTGATGCTCGCCGATGGCGGCGACGGCATCGCCAAGCTCCGCCTGCTCTATGTCGAGAGCCATGCCCGCGGCCTCGGCATCGGCGAAGCGCTGGTCCGCAGCTGCGTCGAGTTCGCGCGGCAAGCGGGCTATCGGCGCCTCGAGCTATGGACCCACACCATCCTCACCAGCGCCCGGCGCATCTATGCCGCGCAGGGTTTCGAGCTGGTCAGCAGCGAAGTCCATGACCGGTTCGGCGAGCCGCTGATGGGCGAGACCTGGTCGCTCGATCTCAGCCGAGATGCACCGCCAGCCATACGGTAGCGCGGTCGCCAGGAGTCCAGGTCACCCAATGCGCCTGCCCCGCGGGCACCAGCGCATGGTCGCCGGGCACCAGCCGCAGCTCGGGCGCGTCTCCGATCCGCAGCCCCGCTTCGCCTTCTAGCAGCAGCACCCATTCGTCCCAGTCCTGCACCATCGGCGTGTCCCCGGGCGTTGCCTGCCCCCGCGAGACGATCCGCTCGATGCGCACGCCCGGGCGGCGCAGCAGCTCGGTAAAGACTTCGCCCGCGCTGGCATCGGGCAGATCGGCGAGGAGGTTGCTGGTCATTCCTGTTCCTGATGTCCCTCTCCCATTGGGAGAGGGAGGGAGCCGCGAAGCGGCGGAAGGGTGAGGGTCGAGAGGCAAGGCCACCCTCACCCTTCCCACTCGGCTTTGCCTCGCGGGCCCCTTCCCGCTCCCAAGGGGAGCGGGAGAGTAGACACATCGCGCCTCTCGGGCCAAGGACACGTCATGTCCCGTTTCGAGTTCACCATCCACGCCACCGACGGCAAGGCGCGCCTCGGCACCATCGCCATGCAGCGCGGCGAGATCCGCACCCCCGCCTTCATGCCGGTCGGCACCGCCGCCACCGTCAAGGCGATGAAGCCGCAGGACGTGCGCGCCGCCGGCGCCGACATCATCCTCGGCAACACCTATCACCTGATGCTGCGCCCCGGCGCCGAGCGCGTCGCGCGGCTCGGCGGGCTGCACAAGTTCATGCACTGGGATCGCCCGATCCTCACCGACTCGGGTGGTTATCAGGTGATGAGCCTGTCCGACCTGACCACGCGCAGCGAGGAAGGCGTCGCCTTCAAGTCGCACCTCGACGGCACCCGCCACATGCTCTCGCCCGAGCGCTCGATCGAGATCCAGCGCCTGCTCGGCAGCTCGATCACCATGGCGTTCGACGAGCTCGTCCCCACCACCTCGACCCGCGAGGTCCAGGCCGCCGCGATGGAGCGCTCGATGCGCTGGGCGAAGCGCAGCCGCGATGCCTTCTTCGCCGCCGAGGAACATGCCGAGCACAACGCGATCTTCGGCATCCAGCAGGGCGCGCTCGACGAGGGGCTGCGCAAATACTCGGCCGACGCGCTGCTCGATGTCGGGTTCGACGGCTATGCCGTGGGCGGCCTCGCGGTCGGCGAGGGCCAGGAGGCGATGTTCGGGGTGCTCGACTATGCTCCCGGCCAGCTCGACGCGAGCAAGCCGCGCTACCTGATGGGCGTCGGCAAGCCCGACGACATCGTCGGCGCGGTCGAGCGCGGCATCGACATGTTCGATTGCGTGCTGCCCACCCGCAGTGGCCGCACCGGCCAGGCCTTCACCCGCACCGGCCCGATCAACATCCGCAACGCCAAGTTCGCCGAGGACCAGGGCCCGCTCGACCCCGCCTGCCCCTGCCCGGTCTGCAACACTTGGAGCCGTGCCTATCTCCACCATCTCGTCCGCGCCGGCGAGATCCTCGGCGCGATGCTGATGACCGAGCATAATATCTGGTTCTATCAGGTGCTGATGCAGGACCTGCGCGAGGCGATCGGCGAAGGCCGGCTCACCGAGTTCGCCAACGGCTTCCGCGCCGCCTATCATGGCGGTCGAGGCTAGAACGCATCGACGTTCAATCCCCCTCCCTGCAAGGGAGGGGAGTGAAAGACGCGCGGGTAGATCGCGATATGGGCTTCCCCAGATACTTGATGGTTAAAATTACCTTTACCATCAAGTGTTTCGCCATGGGACGCGGGCAAATCCGGGGGCGCGAGAACCATCGAAACCGGCTATAGCCACGCGCGGGCAAGGGGCCCGTACGGGGTTGGGCACGCGTGTTCTGGCGGCGTTTCTCGAAGATGCAGGCGCGGGGGATCGCAGCGGCGGTGCTCGCGTCGCTGATCGGCGCCGGCTTCTCCGCCCAGGCGCTCGCCCCCGATACCCGGCCCAAGGCCGATCCCAAGCCGGTGGCCGTCGGCTATGAGGCCGAGGATCATTTCCCCGGTGCCGCCTTCTACTATGCGGTGGACGACGATGCCGCGGTGAGCGCGGGCACGACCGGCACCACCGCCCTGCCCGACATGCCGATCCCGGCGGACGCGCTCGATGCGCCGGTCGATGGATCGATCCAGCCCGCTTTGCCCTTCCGCCTTGCTGGCAGCGGCGTCGACAAGGCGCGCGCGCTCCAGTGCCTGACCACCGCGATCTATTACGAGGCTGCCAACGAGCCGAGCGACGGCCAGCGCGCAGTGGCGCAGGTGGTGCTCAACCGCGTCCGCCATCCCGCCTTTCCCGCAACGGTATGCGGCGTGGTATTCCAGGGATCGGAGAAGCGCGGCTGCCAGTTCAGCTTCGCCTGTGACGGCGCGATGGCCCGCGCCCCGATGCGCTCGGCCTGGGACCGCGCCGCCAGGGTCGCCGCCGCCGCGCTCTCGGGCCAGGTGTTCGGCGCGGTCGGCGAGGCGACGCACTATCACACCTATGCCGTCACCCCGTCCTGGAACCGCAGCCTGGTGATGACCGGCGTGTTCGGCGCGCATTTCTTCCATCGCTGGAAGGGCTGGTGGGGCACTGCCGCCGCCTTCCGCCAGGCCTATCGCGGCGGCGAGCCGCTGCCCGAGCCGCATGCCCGGATCGACCTGGTCGAGGCTGTTGCACCAGTGGTGCCGGTACCGGCCGTCGCGACAACGGCGCCGACCAGGGCGACGGCGCCGATCGCCACCCCGCGCGAGAATATCCAGCCGGCCTATGCCCAGAGCGGCGCGCCGATCGGCGGCTACGTCCCCAGGGCCGCGCCCAGCGCGTCGCCGATGGACCAGGGCGAGTCCCAGATCCTCGACAAGTGGAAGGACAGCGGCAAGCCGCTGCGCTGAGTGGGGCGGAGTACACCGCAACCCATCACCGTCATGCTGAACTTGTTTCAGCATCCAACCCTCCTCCGGCGATATCGTTCGTGGACAGTTGGACCCTGAAACAAGTTCAGGGTGACGCCAGGCCTCGCTACATTGACGACCCGCCCCTCCCCCAAAACGGCAACGGGCCCCGCCTCGCGGCGGAGCCCGTCCTGGTCAGGTTCCCCCCAGGGGGAGAAAGGGGAACCCGCTAGCCGTTACCAGCGGCGGCCGGGGCCGCGATGGTCGTTGCGATCGTGCTTCTCGATCCGGATGCGCGCCGAAAGCGCATCGAAGCGGCGATCCAGGTCGCGGCGCTCGGCCAGCGTCAGGCCGGGGCGCGAGCGGCGATACTGGGCCTCGAGCCGCGCCAGGCTGTTGAACTCGGCGCGCAGGCGGGTCGCTTCGCTGCGGCTCAGCGCGCCCGAACGGATGCCCTGGTTGATGCGGGCCTCGAGGTTCGCCTGGCGGCCGTTGATCGTCTGCCATGCCTGGAAGGCGGGCGCCGGGTGCGGCGCGGCGATCGCTGCGGTCATCGGAACCGCCGAAGCGGCGATACCAAGGCCGGCGAGCATCAGGGTGAACTTCTTCATGACTACGCTCCTCTTCAAAAACCGGGCCGTCCCTGCGGCCTGAAACCTTTATGGAGACCGGCTGTCGCATAGCTGTCCCGATCCCCGCGCTTTTGTGTCGCAAGCTGTCGCGCGACCGCGAGTTCCGTTCAGATTCGGGGAAGCGAGTCCCCGGCGCGGCGACCGGAGCGTCGGCGGAATCGATTGACGCGCCGGGCGCTTGCCCTAGATTCCTCGCAAGTATCTTGGGGGATTGGGATGTCGCTTTCGATTGCCGAACTGACGCTGGTCGAGCAGCGCGTGACCAACGACGCGCCCAGCATCGCGGTCGCCTATCTCTTCTGGCTGTTCCTGTGGTTCGTCAGCGCGCACCGCTTCTATCTGGGCCGCCCGGTGTCGGCGATCCTCCAGATCCTGTCCTATTTCGTGGCGATCGGCTTCGTCTGGGTGCTGATCGACCTGTTCCTGATCCCCGGCATGATCCGCGAGAAGAAGGACGAGATCCGCCACGAGATGATGCGCCGGCTCGCCACCGCCTGACCCCCGCGCGGCGTTGACGCCGCCGATATCTGCGATATCTTGCAGGCTTCCTGAGGGGGAAGCCATCACATGCCGTATCGCCATGCCCATTGGTACCTGCTTGCGATCTTTCCGCTGGCGGCGCTGGCCTTCTGGCCCGGCTATCTCTCGACGATCGGCACGGCGCCGCTGCAGATGCACGCGCACGGCGTCACCGCCACGCTGTGGCTGGCGCTGCTCGTCGCCCAGAGCTGGCTGATCCATTCGGGCAACAACGCGCTCCACCGCACGCTCGGCGCAGCCAGCCTGGTGCTGTTCCCGCTGTTCCTGGCCGGCGGATCGATGATCTTCCTCGGCATGGCCCAGCGTTTCGCCGATCCGCCCTCGCCCTTCTACACGATGTACGCGCCGGGCCTCGCCTGGATCGACATGATCTCGGTCGCCGCCTTTGCCTGGTGCTATTATTCGGCGCTGCGCACGCGGCGGACGGTGCAGCTGCACGCGCGCTACATGCTGGCGACCGTGCTTTTCCTGCTGCCGCCGATCCTCGGCCGGCTCGCCCCGATCCTGCCGCCGCTCGCGATCCACGGCCCCGCCGATTTCGGCAAGCTGGGCACCGGCTTCCAGCTCGCCAACGCAATCACCGCAGCGATCGCCTTCAGCCTCGCGCTGCGCAGCGGCGGGCGTGGCTATCCCTTCTTCCTCGCCGGCGCGGCCATCGTTCTGGGCGGCGTGTTCTTCCAGTTCCTCGGCCCGATGGCGGCGTGGCGGCATCTGCTGGTGGAGGTGGCCCTGCTGCCGCCGCTGCCGCTTGCCCTGGCGGCGGGGATCGCGGGCATCGGCATCGCCGCTGCCGGCTGGATCGCCGGGCGCGCACCACCGGTGCCTGAGGTGGCGACGGCTTAGGGCGAGAAACTGTCGTCATCCCGGCGCAAGCCGGGATCTCAGGCGAAGGCGCAGCGAAAGATCCGCACGAGATCCCGGCTTGCGCCGGGACGACGGCCGAAACTCAGGCCGCGATCAGCCGCTCGGCCTGCGCGCGCGCCTCGTCGGTGATCTCGGCGCCAGAGAGCATCCGCGCTATCTCCTCGCGGCGTTCCCCGGCGTCGAGCGGCGTCACCCCGGTCCGGGTGACCGTCCCGTCATGGCTCTTGGCGATCAGCAGATGCTGCGCACCGCGCGCCGCGACCTGCGGGCTATGCGTCACCACCAGCACCTGCGCGCTATCCGCCAGCCGCGCCAGCCGCTCGCCGATCGCACTCGCCACCGCGCCGCCGACCCCGCGATCGATCTCGTCGAAGATCAGCGTGCGCGCGCCGCCTTCCTCGGCCAGCGCCACCTTCATCGCCAGGATGAAGCGCGACAGCTCGCCGCCCGAGGCGATCTTGACCAAAGGCGCGAAGGGCGCGCCGGGGTTGGTCGAGACTTCGAACTCGACCCGGTCCATGCCGAAGCTCGACCAGCTGGCCTCGTCCTGCGGCTCGACCATCGTGCGGAAGCGCGCCGCGTCGAGCTTGAGCGGCTTGAGTTCGGTCATCACCGCCGAATCGAGCCGCGCCGCAGCCAAAGTGCGATTGGCGGACAGCGTCCTGGCGGCATCGGCATAGGCGGCATGCGTCTCGCGCACCGCTGCCTCCAGCTTCGCGATCCCGGCGCCGCCGCTCTGCACGCGCTCGAGCCGCCCGGACAGTTCCTCGAGCAGCGCCGGCAGTTCGTCCGGCTGCACCCGGTGCTTGCGCGCCTGCCCGCGCAGCTCGAACAGCCGCGCCTCGTCCGCTTCCAGCGCGGCGGGATCATAGGCCAGCGCCTCGGCGGCGACATCGACCCGGTCCTGCGCCTCGGCCGCCTCGGTGATCGCACGGTCGATCGCGGCCAGCGCCTCGGCCAGCGCGTCATGATCCCCGGCGATCCGCTCGAGCACCCGTGCCGCCTGGCGCAGCTGGCTCAGCCCGCCTTCCGAACCGTCGAGCAGCTCGGCGATGCCCTGCAGCTCGCTGGCGATCTTCTCGCCGCGCTGCATGCTCGCCCGGCGCTCGGCGAGCATTTCCTCCTCGCCGGCCTCGGGCGCCAGCCCGCGCAGCTCGGCGACGGCATGCTCTAGCCATTCGCGATCGCGCTCGGCGACATCCTGCTCGGCCCGCGCCACCGCCAGCGCCGCCTCGGCATCGCGCCAGGCGCGGTGCGCGATCGCTACCGGCCCCACCTCGCAGCGCCCGAACGCATCGAGCAGCGCGCGATGCCCCCGCGCGTTGAGCATGCCGCGATCGTCATGCTGGCCGTGGATCTCGACGAGATGCGGCGCCAGCTCACGCAGCAGCCCGGCGGAGGCCGGCTGGTCGTTGAGGAACGCCCGGCTGCCGCCATCGGCCTTGACGATGCGCCGCACGATCAGCGGCTCGCCCGGCTCCAGCTCCAGCCCGTTCTGGTGGAAGATATTGGCGACTTCGCCGTCCCGCGCGGGCACCTCGAAGCTGGCGGTCACCACCGCCTGCGCCGCGCCGTTCCGTACCAGCCCGGTCTCGCCGCGCGCACCCAGCGCCAGGCCGAGCGCGTCGAGCAGGATCGACTTGCCCGCCCCGGTTTCGCCGGTGAGCACGCCAAGCCCGGCGCCGAACTCCAGGTCCAGCGCCTCGATCAGGACGACATCGCGAATAGCCAGCGCAGTAAGCATGCGCCTGCCCCTATCGCAGGAACTTAACGAGAACGAAAGCCCCGAGCATCAGCTCGCGGGCTTGGTCGCCGCCTGGGCCTGCTGCACCTTGCCCTGGTTTTCCTGCATCAGCTTGTAGGCGTGCGCATACCAGTCGGTGCCCGGATAGTTGGTGCCGAGCACGGCCGCCGCCTTGTTCGCTTCCTCCGGCACGCCGAGCGCGAGATAGCTCTCGGTCAGGCGCATCAGCGCCTCGGGCACGTGCGTGGTGGTCTGGTACTGGTCGACCACGGTGCGGAAGCGCAGCGTCGCGGCGAGCCACTGGCCACGCGTCTCGTAGAAGCGGCCGATCTCCATTTCCTTGCCGGCGAGGTGGTCGCGGACAAGGTCGATCTTCAGGCGCGCATCGGCGGCGTATTTGGTGTTCGGATAGCGGCGGGTCAGCTCGCCCAGCGAATCGAGCGCCTGCTGGGTGATTTTCTGGTCGCGCTGCACGTCGCTGATCTGCTCGTAATAGCTCAGGCCGATCAGATAATAGGCATAGGGCGCGTCGCGGTTGCCCGGGTGGACGGCGAGGAAGCGCTGCGCCGACGAGATGGATTCGGTGTAGTCGCGGTTCAGATAATAGCTGAACGCGCCCATCAGCTGCGCGCGGCGCGCCCAGACCGAATAGGGATGCTGGCGCTCGACTTCGTCGAACAGCGCCGCCGCCAGCTTGTACTGGTGCTGGTCGAGCTTCTGCTTGGCGGTGGAATAGAGCGTGCCGACGTCGCGCGCGACATAGGGAAGGTCCTTGCCGCCACTCTTCTTGGCGCAACCGGCCATCGAGAGCGCCAGAACCGGAAGCAGGGAAAGCGCGAGCGCGCGAGTGGTGGAAGTACGCATGGGCGGGGGTCTTAGCGCGGTCCCGTGGCTTCAAACAATCCTTTTCGCGGCCTCTTTGTGTCAGAGCTGCACCGACCCCCAAACAGCAATTGCGGCGGGAGCCTCGAGGGGGCATGCGCGTTCCGGTATAGAACCGTTTTTCACGAGGGAAATTGTGACCGCTACCCTGCTAGCCACCCACCGTGTCGAGAAGCCCTGGGGCCGCCACACCCTGTGGCCCGGCTTCGCCGATCCCGCCGCAGACGGCGATCCGGTCGGCGAGATCTGGTTCCAGACGCCGGGCAACAGCGCGCCGGACCTGCTGATCAAATACCTGTTCACCAGCGAGAAGCTGTCGGTCCAGGTCCACCCGACCGACGAACAGGCCCAGGCCGTCGGCCTGCCGCGCGGCAAGGACGAATGCTGGGTGATCCTCGCCGCCGAGCCCGATTCGACGATCGCGCTGGGCACCAAGGCGCCGGTCGACCACGAGACGCTGCGCGCCGCCGCGCTCGACGGCTCGATCGAGCAGCTGCTCGACTGGAAGCCGGTCAAGGCCGGCGACTTCTTCTATTCGGGCTCGGGCACGATCCACGCGATCGGCGCCGGGATCACGCTGGTCGAAGTGCAGCAGAACAGCGAGACCACCTATCGCCTCTATGACTATGGCCGCCCGCGCGAGCTGCATCTCGACCAGGGCGTCGCCGTCTCCGATCCGGTGCCCTACGTGCCGCATCCGATGCCGGGCCGGGTGAGCGACGACCGCACGATCCTGGTCGAAGGCCCCAAGTTCGTGCTCGAGCGCTGGGAAGGCGGCAAGCGCAGCGTCACCCTGCCCGAAGGCACCACCGGCTGGCTGATCCCGCTGCGCGGCGAAGGCGTGGTCGATGGCGTGGCGTTCGAGGCCGGCCAGTGCGTCACGGTCGAGGGCAGCGCCGAGCTCCATGCCGAGGTCGGCAGCGACATCCTCTTCGCCTATCCGGGCGAAGCCCGGATCTGACGCATGACGCCCGCGTGAACGGGAAGTAGTTTCCCGTTCACGCAACCCCTCTCCGCCCGGCACGTTGGTTGGCCGGGAAAACAAGGAGAGAATCCATGCGTATCCTTTTCGCCGCCGCGGTTGCCGCGGCCGCCCTTGCGACGCCTGCCGCCGCCCAGGGCTGGAACGAGCGCGAGGCGCGCGCCGATTGCCGCCACGACCTGCGCAATTCGGACAGCCGGGGCGAGTATCGCCGCGAGCTGCGCGATTGCCGCCGCGACATCAACAACGCCCAGCGTCGCGACGACCGCGAATGGCGCCGCGATTATCGCCGCTATCGCAACTATGACTATAACCGCCTGCCCCCGGGCGAGCGCTACTACAACCCGTCCGACTATTATCGCGACGGCCGCTATTATCGCGAGCGCCGCCTGAGCCGGAACGACCGCATCTATCGCGGCAATGACGGGCGTTACTATTGCCGCCGCTCGGACGGCACGACCGGCCTGATCGTCGGCGGCGTCGCCGGCGGCCTGCTCGGCAATTCGCTGTCGAACGGCCGCAACGCCACCCTCGGCACGCTGCTCGGCGCAGCCGCGGGCGCGGCGATCGGCTCGTCGGTCGATCGCGGCGAGGTGCGCTGCCGCTAACGGAGCTTGCCACGCAGGCAGAGAGGGGCCCGGTGGAAACGCCGGGCCCTTTTGCGTGGCCATTCCCGAATGCGCGACTTCAATACGCCGTCGCCACAACGCCCACGTCACCCTGAACTTGTTTCAGGGTCCAACGCGCCTCAAAGGATATCGCGTGCGGAGCGTTGGATGCTGAAACAAGTTCAGCATGACGAAGCTCTCATCGACGGAGGACAGCCGCGCACGCCCCGATCAGAGGATGAAACCGCCCAGCCAGAGGCGCAGGAAGCCGACGCCGGCCACGACGATGTTGAGGTTGCGGCCCGCGTTCGAGTCCGAAAGCGCGCCGAGCGCGAGGCCAACCACGGCGATCGGAATCACCAGATAGTTGAGCCAGCCGAGCAGCGGGATCAGCGCGATCAGCATGAGCGGCAGGGCAATGATACCCACGAGGATCGAGAGCAGGTTCAGCATGTGCGAAGCTATACCCTAACGGGAGTGTGTTATCAATATATAACAGTTAGGCAGCGAGCGGGATCAGGATCTCGGTCCTGCGCAGCACCGCCGGGGTGAAGGGCGAGTTGTAGAAGGCATGCTCCACCGGCCCCGACGCGCTCAGCCCGTTGCGGCCGAGCCAGGCGCGCAGCTCGGCCTCATGCGCATCGAGCGCACCCTCGCTGTCGGTGCCGCTGAAGCGCAGCGCGGCGATCCGGCGCGCGGGCAGGCTGCGCAGCCGCACGCCCGCCTGCGGGTCGGGCAGGCTGTCGATCCGGGCGTCGGCGGGCATCAGGAAGCGCGTGCGCCAGCCGCGGCCGTCCTCGTCGCCGTCGGAAAGCACCGGCACGGTCATCGGCAGCCGCCCGCCGCCGCGCCCCTTGCCGAACACATAGTCGGCGAGCCGGGTGAAACCGACCGAGAGCGCCGCCTGGCGCAGCCCCGGCACCACCACTTCGGCGACGAGCAGGCCGGGATAGTCGCGCACGCTGATCGCGCCGTCGCGGGTCACGGTGCAGAATTCGGCTTCGTCTTCGGGCTTGTGGAGCAGCACATATCCGACACCGGCAGCCACGGCGGCGGCCACGCCGGCGCCGATCATCTTCGCGTTGAGCTGCATGCATACCCCTTCGGTCGTTCGGCCAAATACGCACACGATCCGTCCGGGGTTCCGCTTATGGTTAACGCAGCTGTGGACGGAAATCCAGCTTCCCAAAGCCTTCCTTAACCCTCCTGCGGCATAACCACGCGCCAGAAGGAGCGTGTGAAGATGGCCCGCCGCGTTAATGTCCTGTTGCTTGCCCTGCCCCTCGCGCTTGCGGGATGCGGCAATAATGGCAGCCTGGGCGATGTTTCCGACGCCGATAGCGGCAACGCCGCCGATCCGGCGCTGGCCAGCGCGCTGCAGGGCCAGATCATGGTCGATCCCCAGCTTGGCCGTCAGGCCAATGGCGATGCGATCCGCCCGCCCGCCCAGCCCTATTCGGGCGGCGTGCCCAACGACAATGTCGCGGCGAACGGCAGCAAGGTCGACAATGGCCAGCTGCTCAAGACCCCCGCGCCGACCCAGGCGACCAAGGACTGCAGCCAGTGCGCCGCGGCGCGCGAGTCGGTAACGCTGGGCGGCCTCGCGTCGCGCCAGAAGGATCCGAAGAGCAACCAGTGCGCCGCCTCGCTGCAATATGCCGCGGGCTGGGCGCAGCGCCTGCCCAGGGACCTGCCGCTCTATCCGCAGGCCCGGGTGACCGAAGCCGCCGGCAGCACCGCCGGCCAGTGCCAGCTGCGCGTGGTCAGCTTCTCCGCGCCCCAGCCGATGCAGGTGATGCTCGACTGGTATTACACGCACGCGATCCGCGCCGGCTATACCGGCGAGCACCAGGTCGACGGCAAGGAGCACATCCTCGGCGGCACCCGCGACAAGGATGGCGGAGCCTACGTCCTGTTCCTCACCACCCGCCCCGACGGCGGCACCGACATCGACATGGTCGCGAACAACGGGATTTGACCCCGCTGCGATTTTCGCGGTCGGTCGGCTCCAAAGTCCTCGTCACCCTGAACTTGTTTCAGGGTCCAACGTGCCAAAAGCGATATCGCCGGTGGAGGGTTGGATGCTGAAACAAGTTCAGCATGACGACGAGAGCGCCCCGACGGCGGGACCGACATCGACATGGTCACGAACAACTGACCCCGCTGCGGCTTTCGCCGTCGGCCGGTCCAAAGTCCTCGTCACCCTGAACTTGTTTCAGGGTCCAACGTGCCAAAAGCGATATCGCCGGTGGAGGGTTGGATGCTGAAACAAGTTCAGCATGACGACGAGGGATGAGAGCGCACGGTCCCCTCCCCGAATAGCCTGGGTTCCCCTCACCGCCATTCCGCGCTAACCGCTGCGGATGCCCCCCATCCTCCTCGTCATGCTCGGCGGCGCCTTCGGCTCCGCGGCGCGCTACCTTACCGGCAAGCTCACGCTTGGCTGGTTCGGCCCCGATTATCCCTGGGGAACGCTGGCGGTGAACCTGATCGGCGGCTTCCTGATGGGCATGCTTGCGGGCACGCTCGCCAGGATCGGCCAGGGCGGCGAGCAATGGCGCCTGCTGATCGGCGTCGGCCTGCTCGGCGGCTACACGACTTTCTCTGCCTTCACCCTCGACCTGATGAACATGATCGAGCGCGGCGACTATGGCATGGGGCTGGGCTATATCCTCGCCTCCGTGGTCGGCTCCGCGCTCGCGCTGTTCGCCGGCCTCAGCATCTTGCGAGCCATTCCATGACAGACGCCGTCCGCCAGTTCACCGTAAAGCCCGATGACGACGGCATCCGCCTCGATCGCTGGTTCAAGCGGCATCTGCCCGATACCAGCTTCAACCTGGTCTCCCGCTGGGCGCGCACCGGCCAGCTCCGCGTCGACGGCGCGCGCGCGAAGCCCGGCGACCATGTCGCGATGGGCCAGGTGATCCGCGTCCCTCCGGCCGAGGCGCCCTCGCCCGACAAGCCCGCCCGCCCGAAGCGCGTCCGTGTCGTCAATCTGAGCGCGGAGCAGATCGACTTCGCCCGCTCGATGGTGATCCACCAGGACGATGCCGCGTTCGTGCTCAACAAGCCCCCCGGCCTCGCCACCCAGGGCGGCACCAAGACCACCGAGCATGTCGATGAACTGCTCGACGCGCTCCAGTACGACATGGAGGGCCGCCCCAAGCTGGTCCACCGGCTCGACAAGGATACGTCGGGCGCGCTGCTCGTCGCCCGTACCGCCCGCGCGGCCGCCGCTTTCTCGAAGAGCTTCTCCAGCCGCACCGCGCGCAAGGTCTATTGGGCGCTGATCGTCGGCGTGCCGAGCATCGAGGACGGCATGATCGAGCTGCCGATCGGCAAGCAGCCGGGCACCGGCGGCGAGAAGATGCAGGTCGACGAGAAGGAGGGTTCGCCCGCCCGCACCCGCTACCGGGTGATCGCCCGCGCCGGCAATCACGCCGCCTGGGTAGAGCTCCAGCCCTTCACCGGGCGCACCCACCAGTTGCGTGTGCACATGGCAGCGATCGGTTTCCCGATCGTCGGCGACGGCAAATATGGCGGGCCCGAATCCTTCCTCACCGGCGGCATCAGCCGCAAGATGCACCTCCACGCCCGCCGCCTCCGCGTCGATCATCCCGATGGCGACCGGATCGACGTGCGCGCATCGCTGCCGCACCATTTCGCCGAATCGCTGCGCACGCTTGGCTTCGAGGAAGCGGAGGGCGATGCGCTCCCCCTCGATGACGGTCCGCCGCCGATGACCAAGGAGCAGCTCAAGGCCAATGCCCGCGCGCACGCCAAGTCGGTCCGCAAGGAACGCCGCGGCGAACGGCGTGGTCGCGGCGAAGGCCCGAGCGGCGACAAGCCCGCGCCCCGCAGCGGCGGCAAGCCGAGCACCCGCAAGCCCGTTGCCGGCAAGGCTCCGGCCAAGCCCGCTGCCGGCAAGGCTCCGGCCAGGCCCGCCGCCGGCAAGGCGC
>JAEXLC010000089.1 GCA_023445495.1 Pseudomonadota bacterium
CAGCAAGCTGGGGGAGGATTTGAGTTACCCTCCTCCAACCAAAAAAACGGGCGAGGGGTTGCCCCCTCGCCCGCTCCTCATGACCCTGAACTGACGCGCCTACTCGTAGCGCAGGGCATGAATGGGGTTGGTGCGCGCCACGCGGATGGCATGGGCACTGATGGTGAGGACGGCGATCGCCAGCGCGAGCAGGCTGGCACCGATGAACGGCACCGGGGTGAGCGCGATGCGGGCATCGAAGGCGTTGAGGAACTCGCGCATCAGCCACCAGGCGACCGGCCAGGCGATGACGTTGGCGATCACCACCGGGCGGGTGAACTGCCAGACCAGCAGCCGGGCGATGTCGCTGGTGCGCGCGCCCAGCACCTTGCGGATGCCGATCTCCTTGGTCCGCCGCTCCGCCGTGAAGGCAGCCAGGCCGAACAGCCCGAGACAGCCGATCACCACCGCGAGGATCGCGAACATGCCGAACATCTGCGCCCGGGCATCGAGCTTCTGATAGGCGTTGGCGATGATGTCGTCGGCGAGCGTCGCATCGAAGGGCAGATCGGGGGCGTAACGGCGCCAGACCTGCTCGATCCCGGCGCGGACCGCGCGCGGATCGCCGTGGAAGCGCGCGACCAGCCAGTTCACATTATGCTTGTCGAGCAGATACATGGTCGGCTCGATCGCGGCACGGACGGTGCGGAAGCGGACATCGGCGACGACGCCGATGATGGTGAGGTTCATCATCCCCCCATATTCGTCCTTCACGCCGTAGCGGATCGTCTTGCCGATCGCATCCTGCGCGGTCTTGAAGCCGAGCCGCTTCACGCCGCTTTCGTTGATGACGATATGCCCGCCGCGCGCGACCAGCGCCCGCTCGGCCGCGGGGTCCTCGGGCACCGGCGTGGTCATGTCGTCGGCGGCGCGCTCATCGAACACCCGGCCGGCGACGGTGCGGATCTGCATGGTCGGGAAGAAGCCGGCATCGACGCCGTAGATGCCCATGTCCACCGGATCCTCGCGCCCCGGCACGATCACGCCGGTGGTGGAGGACTGGCCGGTGATGACGCCGATCATCGTGCGCCCGGTCGATTCGACGCCGGGGACCTTCGCGAGCGCGCGGGTGAGCGCATCGGCCTGGGGCTCGAGGATGCGCGAGCCGACACCGGCGAGCTGGACCAGGCCGGCACGCTTGTACCCCGGATCGAGCGAGCGCGCGTAGACATTCTGGGCGTAGACCACGGCCGTGCAGATGATGAGCCCGATCGACACCGCGAACTGGATCACCACCAGCGCGCTGCGCAGGCGCCCCGAGCCCTCGGCATCGGACGCCGACTTGTTCGCCTTGAGCACGCGGGCCGGCTGGAAGCGCGACAGGTAGAAGGCCGGATAGAGGCCGCCGGCCGCACCGACGAGCAGCACCAGGCCGATCATCGGCAGGATCAGCCCGCCATGGCCGAAATAATGGAGCTCGAGATCGGCGTCGAGGAAGTTGCCGAACCAGGGCAGCGCGATCTCGACCACGGCGAGGGCGAGCAGCATCGCGATGGTGGCGAGCAGGACCGATTCACCGAGGAACTGCGCCATCAGCTGACCGCGCGTGGCGCCGAGCACCTTGCGCAGCGCCACTTCGCGGGCGCGCTGGCTGGCACGGGCGGTGGCGAGATTGGTGAAGTTGATGCAGGCCATGGCGAGAATCAGCAGCGCGATCACCGCGAAGGTGGTGATGGTCTGCACGTCGTTGGCCGGAGCCATGCCCGAACCGGTGGCGCGGCCGAGATGGACATCGGGTGCCGCGACCAGAGCGAAAGTGCGCTCGTCGCCGGCATTGACCTTCTTGCCGTTGAAGGTCTCGTCCGGAATGTTGCGCTTTTCCCAGGCATCGAACTGGCCGTTGATCGTCGCGACATCGACGCCCGGGCGCAGCTTCACATAGACCCAGCCCGAGGTCCAACCCCAGCCGGTGAGATAGCCATTGTCCTCCGGAAACATGCTGGGGAAGTCGGCACGGGCGAACATCTTGCCGGTGAGGTGCGACTTCTTCGGGATGTCCTTGAACACACCGGTGACGCGGTAATCAGCCTTCCGGCCGGCGGTGAGCAGGGTTACCGTGCGGCCGACGACGTTCTTCGTGCCGAAGATCCGGACCGCCTCGCTCTCGCTCATCACCACCGTGCCGGGACGCGACAGGGCGTTGCGATCCCCCTGCGCCATCGGCAGCGCGATCGTGTCGAGAAAGGCGCTGTCGACCAGCCGGCCGTCATCGACGATCGTCGCCTGGCCATCCTTGATGAGGGTGAGCGGCGGGCCGCCCATATAGGTGGCGCTCTCGATCTGCGGGAAATCCTTGAGCAGCGCCGCCTTGGTCACATAGGGCGCGCCCTGGTTCTGGAACTTGTCGCCGTTGGTCTTGCTCTCATAATAGACCTGGAGCTGATAGGTGCGCTGGCCCTCGGGCAGCCAGTCGTCATAGCTGCGCTCATACTGGACGTAGAGCAGGATCAGCAGGCAGGCGGCGAGGCCGATCGCCAGGCCGAACAGGTTGATGAAGGCATAGGTGCGGTTCTTCGCGAGCGCGCGCAGGCCGACCGTAAGATAGTTGCGCCACATGGGCTTCTTCCTTCTTCTCCCTCTCCCCGCTTGCGGGGAGAGGGTCGGGGAGAGGGGCATGAAGGATAGTGCGTCGCACTGCCCCGCGGCCCGGCCC
>JAEXLC010000158.1 GCA_023445495.1 Pseudomonadota bacterium
CAACGCCGCGGGACTTCGCCGCACGCGGCACCGCCGCGTTCCGCGGCGGCCCCACCACCACGACGCTAACGCGTCGCGGTCCCCCTCCCCGTCACAAGCTCGGGGAGGAATTGGCGTCTTCGCCACATCCTACTAAAGACCCCTCATGGATCTCATCACTCTCACCGGCGAGCCCTGGGCCGATTACGGGCTGGTCGACAGCGGCCATGGCCGCAAGCTCGAGCGCTACGGCAAATATCGCTTCATCCGCCCCGAGCCCCAGGCGATGTGGGCGCCCGCGTCCGAAAACTGGGATGCGCATGGCGAGTTCGTGCCGGGCGCCGACGAGGATGGCGGCGGCCGCTGGAACTTCACCAAGCCGGTGCCGAGCGAGGGCTGGCCGCTGCGCTGGGAGGAAGTCCGCTTCACCGCGCAGAACACCCCCTTCCGCCACCTCGCCTTCTTCCCGGACATGTCGCCGGTCTGGCACTGGATGCGCGCGCAGATCGACGGGATGGACGCGCCCGAGTTCATGAACCTGTTCGGCTATACCGGCGTCGGCAGCCTGGCGATGGCGGCCAAGGGTGCCAAGGTCACCCATGTCGACGCCTCGAAGAAGTCGGTCGCGGAGGGCAAGGCCAATGCCGCGCTGTCGGGCATGGAGGACCTGCCGATCCGCTGGATGATCGACGATGCCGCCAAGTTCACCGCGCGCGAAGTGCGGCGCGGGCGGCGCTATGACGGGATCATCCTCGATCCGCCGAAATGGGGTCGCGGCCCGAACGGCGAGGTGTGGAAGCTCGAGGAAGGCCTGCCCGGCCTGATCGCGGACACGACCAAGCTGCTCGACGCCAACTCGCGCTTCCTGTTCCTCACCGTCTATGCCGTGCGCATGTCGGCGCTGGCGATCGGCGAGCTGCTGCGCCAGCATGTGTCGCATCTGCCCGGCAAGGTGGAGTGCGGCGAGCTCGCGGTGCGCGAGGAAGCGCGCGGGCTCGAACTGCCGACCGCGATCTTCGCGCGATGGAGCCGCGGCTGATGGGTCTCTCGGTATTCCTGGCGACCGCGGTGGCCGACACCGTCGAGGGCCGCCGGCCGGGCGGGCGTCACGCGATGCTGATCTATGTCTCGGCCGACAGCTTCGAGGAAGCCCAGGCCAAGGCCGCCGGCGTCGCTCTCGGTACCGGCTGGATGCTGGTCCGGCTGGAGAAGGGCATGGAACTCGCAGATCCGGGCGCAACCGAGGACCCGATCCTGCGTGCGGCGGCTGCCGACGCGCTGGCGGAAGGCTCGGCGATGGTGGTGTACGGCGACGAGCTGCCGCCCGAGGCTTGAATAGGTTAGGGTAGGTTTGGCGCAGGCGCCGGCGCATTGCCCGCGCATCGGCTCGCGCCGGACGCCTCCTCGGCAGGGGTCAGCGTGCCGTCGCCATCGACATCCATGCAGTCAAAGGCTTCCAGCGGCGCCCGCAACAGCTCTTCCCGGGTGAGAAAGCCGTCCCGGTCCTCATCATCGGCGGCGAATTGCTGTTCGAGCGCAGAGCGGAACTGGGCGCGCGTCGCACGGTCCACCCCCTTCAGCGTCGCATCGCTCATCGCGCCCCATTCGGCACGGCTAAGCCGGCCATCGCTGTCCTTGTCCCAGAACTTGAGCACTTGCTCATACCCCTGGATCAGTGCCTCGCGCGCCCGATCCTGCACGACCGGGGCGGCCCCGGCGAGCAGGACGAGAACGGGCAGCAGGACCAGACTGGAGGAGCGCATCGCGGACGCGATATATCAGGTGCGAAACGCGCGCCGAAACACAAATACGTCCCATTCGGACCAGCACGTGGGGATCCTGCGAGATGCGGCGCGTTTGCCCCAATTGTATCGCTCCTGGCATGTACTGCGCGTTCTTTGCCAAGCCGTCCGACAAGACACTGCGGGCGCCCCTAGCTCCGCCCCATCCGCACCGCCGCTCCCGCCACGAACGGGCAGCCGGCAACCAGCAACAGGCTCACCGCCCCCAGCAGCTTGAGCGCACCGGGCTGCTCGGCGGTGGCACCGAAGATCAGCAGCGGCACGGCGAAGGGCAGCATCACCAGCCCCGCCAGCGCACCGGCGCCGCGCAATCCGGCGACCAGCGCGGCAGTGGCAACCCCGAGCGCTGCCAGCCCCGGCGTGCCGATCAGCAGCGCAAGCAGCAGCGGCGCGAGCGCCGCGCCCGGCAGCTGGAGCAGGCCCGAGGCGATCACCGTCGCGACGAGCAGCGCCGGCGCGAAGCCCAGCCAGTGGCCCGCAACCTTGGCGGCGGCGACCCCGGCATCGGGCAGCCCGCGCACCGCCAGCTGGTCGAGCACCCCGCTCTCCACGTCCGGCGCGACCAACCGCTCGACCGGCAGCAAGGCGGCGAGCAGCGCCGCTGCCCAGATCACGCCGGGTGCGATCCGGGCCAGCAGCTTCGCATCGGGCCCCACCGCGAAGGGAAAGAGGATCGCGACCAGCAGGAAAAAGACCACCGGCAGCGCCAGTCCGCCGGTGCTCCAGGCGCGCCGCAGCTCGCGCCAGACGATCGAGAGATATGGGCTCATGACCAAGCCTCTCCCCGTTCGCCCCGAGCTTGTCGAAGGGCCGTACTTCTTGCTCCCCGACCGAAGAAAAGCAGCCCTTCGACAAGCTCAGGGCGAACGGTGTTGGCGGGGCTCACAGCGTCACCTCGCGCGCATCGGGCAGCGCGATCGGCAGGTGCGTCGCGACCAGCGCGATGCCGCCCGCCGCGCGATGTCCGGCGATCAATCCCTCGAGCAGCGCCACCGAAGCGACGTCCAGCCCGTTGGCCGGCTCGTCGAGCAGCCAGATCGGCGCCCCGCTCGCCACCACCCGGGCCAGCGCGGCGCGGCGGCGCTGGCCGGTGGAGAGCATGCGGACGGGCACCCGCGCGATGTCGGCGAGCCCGACCGCCACCAGCGCGTCCGGCACCACGTCGCGCCGGCCATCCAGGCTGGCCCAGAAGCCGAGCGCGCTGCCCAGCGGCAGTTCGGGATCGAGCGCCGGCGCCTCGGCCATCAGCGCAATATCGCCCTCTACTTCGACCTTGCCCGCAGCCGGGGCGAGCAGCCCCGCGGCGATGCGGATCAGGCTCGACTTGCCGACGCCATTGGGTCCGCTGACCAACGCCGCCTCGCCCGGCGCCAGCGCCAGGTCCAGCCCCTCGAACAGCAGCCGCCCGCCGCGCAGGCAGGCCACGCCCTCAAGGGCGAGGCGCGTCACTCGGCCGAGTCTTCCAGCGCGTGCATGTCGTCGTCGGACAGGCCGAAATGATGGCCGACTTCATGGACCACGACATGGTTGACCAGCGATTCGAGCGTCACGCCGGTGTGCACCCATTCGTCGAGCAGCGGCCGGCGATAGAGGTGGATCTCGTCGGGCATGCTCACCCCGTCCCAGGCCGATTTCTCGCCCACCGGCCGCCCGCGATACAGGCCGGTCAGGTCGAACGGATCCTCGATGCCCATCGCGTCGAGCGTCTCGTCATCGGCGAAGTCCTCGACCACCAGCACGATGTCGGCGAGATAGCCCTGGAAAGGCTCGGGGATGCGCGCAAGGGCGGCGCGGGCGAGGCGCTCGATAATGGCGGCGTCTGGGGCTTGCCCGGTCATGTCGCCCGGAATAGGCCGGGGAACGGAGCTACGGCAAGGAGGCAGTGATGGTTGCGCGTCTGACGGATGGACTTCGCGAGGAATCGCTCGCCGCGCTGCCCGGCTGGAGCTGGGATTCCGAGCGCGACGCGATCACCCGCAAGTTCGAGTTCCGGGACTTCAACCAGGCGTTCGGTTTCATGACCCGCGTGGCGCTGATCGCCGAGAAGGCCGATCACCACCCCGAATGGTCGAATGTGTGGAACAAGGTCGAGATCCTGCTGACCACCCATGATGCGGACGGGCTCTCCACCCGCGACATCCAGATGGCGCAGGCGATCGACGCGCTGCTGGCCTGACGATTCCTGCTTGGTCACCCCGGCTCAAGGCCGGGATGCCGTGAAAACGCCTGCCCCCGGGGATCAGCCGAACTTCGCGCGCATCTGCTTGCGCAGCATCTTGGGCATCCAACGCTGGGCGAAGGCGAGCTGCCTGGCGGTCTTGCCGACGAGGACATGGACCTTTTCCTGGCGGGGCGCGTCCCACACCGCCTGGGCGACGATATCGAGCGGCGTGAACTCCAGGCCGCGGCCGCGCACCACTTCGCGCGCGGTCTGGTTGCTGCCCTGCGCCATCGCATCGAGCAGCGGCGTGTCGATGAAGCTCGGCATCAGCACGCGGACCTTGATCCCGTCGGGATACCATTCGCCGTCGAGCGCCTCGGAGAAGCCGCGCACCGCGAACTTGACCGCGGCATAGAGCGAGAGCCCCGCGCCGCCATAGATCGCCGCGGCGCTGGCGGTGTTGACCAGGCACGCGCCCGGCGTCGCCTTGAGATAGGGATAGGCCGCCCGCGCGCCGTTGATCACCCCGACCAGGTTGATCCCGACGATATTGTCGACTTCCTGATCGGTGTTGTTGGCAAGCAGGCCGCCGACCGCGATGCCGGCATTGTTGAACAGGAAATCGAGCCGGCCGCCGCTCGCCTGGGTGAAGTCGGCAAGGGCGCTGGTCCAGGCGGCGCGGTCGCGCACGTCCATCACATGGGTGGTGGCCATGCCGGCGGGGAGCAGCGCCTTGGTCTCCTCGAGCCCGGCGGCATTGACGTCGGCCAGCCCGACGAACCAGCCCTGCGCCGCGAAATGCCTGGCGACCGCCTGTCCGATGCCCGATCCGCCGCCGGTGATGAAGATTGCCTTCGCCGCCATGTCCCCGCCTCTCCTGTTGTTTTGACCTTTGCCACTTCATCCCGCACAAAGCGGCCCGATGCCAGAGCAAAGCCGCTCCGTTACCTTCAAAAATGTCAGCAAGGTCTGGCCGGGAGGCGCGAAGGCTGTCGACGGGGTGTCGCTGGAAGTCGCGGCGGGCAGTTTCGTCGCGCTGGTCGGCGCCTCGGGCTCGGGCAAGTCGACGCTTCTGAAGATGGTCAACCGGCTGATCGAACCGAGCGAAGGCCAGGTGCTGGTCGGTGGCGAGTCGGTGGATGCCGGGCCCGCGCCGGAGCTGCGGCGGCGGATCGGCTATGTCTTCCAGAATGTCGGGCTGTTCCCGCACATGCGCGTCGGCGAGAATGTCGCGATCGGCCTCAGGCTGGCGGGCGGGAAGGACAGCGCGGGTCGGGTGGCCGAGCTGCTGGAACTGGTCGAGCTGCCGGCGGAGATGGCGTCGCGGATGCCGGACGCGCTTTCCGGCGGGCAGCGCCAGCGCGTCGGCGTGGCGCGGGCGCTGGCGACGGGACCCGGCATCCTGCTGATGGACGAGCCTTTCGGCGCGCTCGATCCGGTGACGCGCGACGGGCTGGGCAAGGCGATTCGCGCGCTGCACGACCGGATGGGGCTGACCACGATCCTGGTCACCCACGACATGGCGGAGGCGCTGCTGCTCGCCGACCGTGTGCTGGTGATGGAGAAGGGCCGGATCGTCGCCGATGCCACGCCGCGCGACCTGCTGGCGGGCAAGGGCGGCGCGGCGGCGGACGCGCTGGTCGCGGTGCCGCGCGAGCAGGCGCACCGGCTGGCGGAGCTGGAGAAATGAGCGGCGCGCTCGCCCGGGTGCCCGAGTTGCTTGCCCAGCATCTGTTGCTGGCGCTGGCCGCGCTACTGCTCGGGCTGGTGATCGCGCTGCCGCTGGCGGTACTCTCCGCGCGCAACCGGTTCGCCGGGCGGATCGCTTTGGGCTTCGCCAGCCTGGTCCAGACCATCCCGAGCCTGGCGCTGCTCGCGCTCTTCTACCCGATCCTGCTCTCGCTCTCGGCGCTGGTCGGCGGCGGCATCCCGGCGCTCGGCTTCCTGCCGTCGCTGCTCGCGCTGTCGCTCTACGCATTGCTGCCGATCCTACGGAACGGCGTGACCGGGCTCGCGACGATCGACCCGGCGGTAATCGAAGCGGCGGACGGCGTCGGCATGACCGCGGCGCAGAAGCTATGGCTGGTCGAGGCGCCTTTGGTGCTGCCCGTGCTGATGGCCGGCATCCGCACCGCCGCGGTATGGACGATCGGTGCGGCGACGCTTTCCACCACCGTCGGCCAGCCGAGCCTGGGCGATCTGATCTTCGCCGGGCTGCAGACGCAGAACTGGTCGCTGGTGCTGACCGGCTGCATCGCCGCCGCCTGCCTTGCGCTGGCGGTGGACGGGCTGCTCGGGCTGGCCGAATATGGCATCGCCAGGCGCAGGCGGATGCTCGCCTGGGCAAGCCTCGGCACGCTGCTGGTCGCCGTCGCCGTGGCGCTGGTTCCTGCCCTGCCCTCGGCGCGCGGCACGATAACCGTCGGCGCCAAGGGCTTTTCGGAGCAGTATATCCTCGCCCGGCTGATCGGGCACCGGCTCGAGGCAGCGGGCTACAAGGTCCGCTACCGCGAAGGGCTGGGATCGGCGGTGGCGTTCAGCGCGCTCGCGAGCGGCGATGTCGACGTCTATGTCGACTATTCCGGCACGATCTGGACCAACGAGATGCGCCGCAGCGACGTGCCGCCGCGCGACGCGATCGTCGCCGGCGTCACCCAATGGGCGCGGGACAAGCACAGGGTCACGCTGCTCGGCTCGCTCGGCTTCGAGAACGCCTATGCCTTCGCGATGCGCGGCGACGATGCCAGGAAGCGCGGCATCACCAGCATCGCCGACCTGGCGCCGATCGCCGGCAGCCTAAGCCTCGCCACCGATGTCGAGTTTCTCGAGCGGCCCGAATGGGCGGCGGTGAAGAAGGCCTATGGCCTGAGCTTCCGGTCCGCCCATCCCTATCAGCCGACCTTCATGTACCGCGCGCTGGCCAGCGGCACCGCCGACGTGATCCCGGCCTTCTCGTCGGACGGCCGGATCGCGGCGGACAAGCTCGCGGTACTCAGCGATCCCAAGGGCGCGATCCCCGGCTATGACGCGATCCTGCTGCTCGCCCCGAAACGCGCCAACGATGTCCGCTTCCAGGCGGCGCTCCGCCCGCTGATCGGCGCGATCCCCGTCGAGCGGATGCGCGAGGCCAACTATATGGTCGATCGCGACAGTAACAAATCAAGTCCCGACGAAGCCGCAAGCTGGCTGGAGCGTGGACTTGCCCGATGAACTTCTGTTATCGCTACCAGATATAAGAAACGAGGAGAGTGAAATGCGGCCTGGCCTGAAGCTGTTGCTGTCGACCACCATGATCTGGGCCGCATCGCCCGCTTTTGCGCAGCACGCGCCGACAACGCTGTCTGGCCAACAGGTCGCCAATCCCGCCAAATGGCCGACCGCCGGCTCGCAAGGGCTGGTCGATCCGGCGACCGAGAAGTTCATCACCGAGCTGATGGCGCAGATGACGCTGGAGGAGAAAGTCGGCCAGATGATCCAGGCCGATATCGGCGCGATGAAGCCCGAGGAGCTGCGCCAGTATCCGCTCGGCTCGATCCTGGCGGGCGGCAGCTCGCCGCCGCTCGGCGCGCCGGACCGCTCGCCCCAGATGCCCTGGGTCGAGACCGCCAGGGCCTTCCGCGCCGTCGCGATGGAGCCGCGCGGCAAGCATGCCCCGATCCCGCTGATCTTCGGCATCGACGCGGTGCACGGCAACAACAACGTGATCGGCGCGACGATCTTCCCGCACAATGTCGGCCTTGGCGCGATGCACGATCCCGCGCTGATCCGCCGCATCGGCAAGGCGACCGCGGAAGAGACTGCCGCGACCGGACCCGACTGGGCGTTCGGCCCCACCCTCGCCGTCCCGCAGGACGATCGCTGGGGCCGCAGCTATGAAGGCTATTCGGAAGACCCCGCGGTCGTCCGCTCCTATGCCGCCGACATGATCCTCGGCCTGCAGGGCGCGCCGGGCACGAAGGACCGCATTCAGAAAGGCCTGGTCGCGGCGTCGGCCAAGCACTTCCTCGGCGATGGCGGCACCTTCGAGGGCGTTGATCAGGGCGACACGCGCGTCTCCGAGGATGAGCTCATCAAGACGCATGCTCAGGGCTATGTCCCGGCGATCCAGGCGGGCGCGCTCACTGTGATGGCCAGCTATTCGAGCTGGAACGGCGCCAAGATGCACGGCAACAAGTCGCTGCTCACCGATGTGCTCAAGGGCCGGATGGGCTTTGAAGGCTTTGTCGTCGGTGACTGGAACGGCCATGGCCAGGTGCCCGGCTGCACCAAGGAGGATTGCGCCCAGACCTTCAACGCCGGGCTCGACATGGCGATGGCGCCGGACAGCTGGAAGGGCCTGTTCGAGAGCACCGTACGCCACGCCAAGGACGGCACGATCCCGATGAGCCGCATCGATGACGCCGTGCGCCGCATTCTGCGCGTCAAGGTGAAGCTTGGCCTGTTCGATCCGGCGCGGCCCTATGAAGGCAAGGCCGGGGTGCTGGGCAATGCCGAGCACCGCGCGGTCGCCCGCGAGGCGGTGGCCAAGTCGCTGGTGCTGCTCAAGAATGCGGGCGTGCTGCCGATCAAGGCCTCCGCCAACGTGCTGGTCGCGGGCCCGGGCGCCGATTCGATGGCGCAGCAGACCGGCGGCTGGACGCTGAGTTGGCAGGGCGACGGCAACGACAATTCGATGTTCCCCAATGGCCAGACGATCTTCTCGGGCATCGCCGAAGCGGTGAAGGCTGGCGGCGGCACCGCGACGCTTTCGGCCGATGGCAGCTTCACCGCCAAGCCCGATGTCGCGATCGTCGTGTTCGGCGAGCAGCCCTATGCCGAGATGCGCGGCGACATCCCGACGCTGGAATTCCAGCCCGGCGACAAGCAGGCACTGGCGCTGCTCAAGAAGCTCAAGGCCGCCGGCGTGCCCACCGTCTCGGTATTCCTGTCGGGCCGGCCGCTTTGGGTGAACCCGGAGATCAACGCCTCGGACGCGTTCGTCGCGGCATGGCTGCCGGGCAGCGAGGGCGCGGGCGTGGCCGACGTGATTATCGGCGACAAGGCCGGCAAGCCGCGCAAGGACTTCAACGGCACGCTGTCGTTCAGCTGGCCGAAGACCGCCGGGCAGTTCACGCTCAACAAGGGCAAGCCGGGATATGACCCGCTGTTCGCGCTCGGCTATGGCCTCAGCTATGCCAAGCCGGGCAAGGTCGCGGCGCTCAGCGAAGTGGCCGGCTTCGATGCCTCGTCGCTCAACACCAGCGTCTATTTCGCCAAGGGCGTGACGCCCAAGCCCTTCTCCTTCGCCACCGAATCGAAGATCACCCGCGCGCCGATCGACGGGCCGCAGACCCAGGAAGGCGCGCAGCAGCTGAGCTGGACCGGCGGCACGGCGCGGCTGAGCATCGGCGGCGCCCCGATCAACCTCGGCCGCGAAGCCAATGGCGACCTGTCGCTCGCCCTCACCTATCGCCTCGACCGCGCGGCGGGCGGTCCGGTGACGCTGGCCATGGGCAACGGCAAGGGACTCGATGCCACCAGCCTGTTCACCGGCGAGACCGGCACATGGCGCACGGTGAAGATCCTGCTCAAATGCTATCAGCAGAACGGCACCGACATGAACGCGGTGTCGGCACCGGTGGTGGTGACCGCCTCCGATCCGCTGGTGTTCAGCCTGTCCGACGCGCGGATCGTCTCGGATCCGGCCAACTCGATCTGCCCGGGTACGCCGAAGTGACGATGGTCGCGGGCGATCCTATCGAGACGGTCGCGATTGCCCGCGGCCGCTACCGCGCCGAGCTGCTCACGCTCGGCGCGGCGCTGCGCCTGCTGGAGGTGCCCGACCGGCACGGCAATCCGGCGAACGTGGTGCTGGGTTTCGCGGATATCGAGGAATATCGCGGCCATCCGCGCTTCTACGGCGCGATCGCCGGCCGCTATGCCAACCGGATCGGCGGCGCGCGCTTCACGCTCGACGGCGTCGAGCACCGCGTCACGGCGAATGACGGCGCCAACAGCCTCCATTCGGGGCCGTTCGGGCTCGACCAGCAGATCTGGAAGATCGTCGCGCGCACCGCGGATTCGGTCACCTTCCGCCATGTCAGCCCGGCCGGGCATAACGGCTTTCCCGGCACGCTGGCGGTGGAGGCGCGCTACACGATGGAGGAGGACGGGCTCGCCATCGCGCTGACCGCCACCACCGATGCGCCGACGGTGGTGAACCTGACCCACCACGCCTATTTCAACCTGGCGGGCGAAGCGAGCGGCGCGACGATCCTCGATCACCTGCTGCGGATATCTTCCAGCCGCACCACCCCGGTCGGCCCGGGGCTGATCCCGACGGGCGGGTTCGCCGAGGTTACCGGCACGCCCTTCGATTTCCGCGCTCCGCGGCGGGTCGGCGAGCGGATCGGCGCGGACGATGCGCAGCTGAAGCTCGGCCATGGCTATGACCATAATTTCGTGATCGACGGCGCGCCGCGCTGCGTCGCTACCCTGTTCGATCCCGGCTCGGGCCGAGTGCTCGATCTCCATTCCGGCGAGCCCGGGCTGCAATTCTATTCGGGCAACCACCTTGCGGGCGGCGCGCCGGGCACCGGCGGGAAGGTCTATGTCACGCGGCAGGGGCTGTGCCTCGAGCCGCAGAAATTCCCCGACAGCCCGAACCGGCCGGAATTCCCCTCGGCACGGCTCGATCCGGGCGAGACCTATCGCCACGACATCGCCTTCCGCTTCCGGACCGCCGCGAGTGTTGCAGAAGCCTTTGACCAGGTCGTGGACCAGTAAAGCTGTTTACCGCGAAGCGCCGTAATTCCGGACGTTCAGGATCAATGCGCAATGGCGGATTCTGGCCCGGTTGCAGCCCCACAGCTATTTGGGAGCGGAATCCCAAATAGCTGCAGCAACCAGGCGAAATCGCAGGAACGGCCGCCGAGGCCCTGATTTATCGACCAATACTCTCCGGTCTCCAATCGCTATCCCCTGCCGTCCCCGCTAGAGGATACTCCATCTGATCCTATTCGGAGGGGCGCGTGCAGAAAATTCATCAGGGGCTGTCGGCCGTCATTCTGGCCGGTCTGGGCGCCCTTGCTACCGGGGCGTCCGCCCAGGAGGCGGCGCCCATACCTTTCGCTTCCCGCCTCGCCCAGTCGATCGCGCCGCTGGACGTCAATCCGGACGGCTTTTCGGGGGCGGGCGCGCCCATCCTGTCCGAGGCCGTCGCCGCCAGCCGCTATGTCCTGATCGGCGAGAGCCACATGAGCCGCGAGATCCCGGCGTTCACGACCCAGATCTGTCGCCTGATGGCGCCCTCCGGCCTGACCGCGATGGTCGTCGAGACCGGCCCGGAAGCGGCCCGCGTCATCGATGCCGCCATGCGATCGGAAGACCGCGAGGCGCGGATCGACAAGTTCCTGCGCGCGCATCCGAGCAGCATCGCCTTCTTCAACGGGCGGGATGAAATCCGGATGGCAGGCAATTGCGCCGCTGCCGCTGGCCCGAAGTTCCAGCTCTGGGGACTGGACCAGGAGTTCCTCGGATCGAGCGGCCCTATGCTCCAGGAAATGCTGGCCTCCAAACCGGGCCCGCTCGCCAGGGCCGCGCTGGCCGGTCTGGCGGAGAAGGATCGCAAAGCGACTGCCGCTGCGCTCGCATCGGGCTCTCCCTTCGATCTCTTCCTGCTCTCGGCCAGTCAGGACGATCTCGATCGGGCCGGCGTCGCGATCACGCAGGATGGCGGCAAGCGCGTCCGCTATCTGTTCGGCCTGCTGACCGAGACCCGTGCGATCTATCAGGCGTCGCGAGCGCGCAAGGGCGATCCCAACGGGCGCCGCGCGCGGCTGATGAAGCGCACGCTGGCCGCCCAGCTTGCTGCAAATCCCGGCGCGAGGTTGTTGCTCAAGTTCGGCGCCAACCATGCCTATAAGTCGATCAACCCGCTCAATCAGCGCGACCTCGGCGCCTTTGTGGCCGAGCGTGCCGAAGGCGAAGGCGTCTCCGCCCTGCACATTGTGGTGCTGGGGGCCCGGGGTTCGGAGGCCGGCTATGCCGGCGTAGGCCGGCCCGCCGTCGTGCGCACCTTCGACATGAAGGACGAAGCCCCGGACTGGCGCAAGGATGTCACCCTCGCGCGGCCGGCCGACGCAGCGCCGGAGTCGTGGATGCTGGTCGATCTCCGAAAGCTCAGGAGCGAGGGTCTTGCGTCCGCACCGCAGGAATGGCGCGAACTCGCACTGGGGTACGATATCGCAATTCTGGCCCCGGCCTTGACCGCATCCAGCGTGCTCGGCGTCGATCAGCCGGCGACGCGCTAATTTGCCTCCCTCGGCGCCGTGCGGGCCGGATCCGCACATATCCTGATTGCACGCTGCAGCTAGATACGCGCCATCATGGGCTGAGCCCTAGCTTCCCTTGCGCTCGGCCTGGAAGATCTTGTTGACGATCCGCCACTCACCATCCGCCTTCACCAGCGAGAGATAGTCGACGAAGCGGACGCTCGGATAATCAAGCACCACCTTGGCCATGCCGACATTGCCGGTGACGTCGAGCATCTCGATCAAGCGCTTGCGCTGCGCTTCGTCCGCGGCCGGCTTGCCGGTCGCCGCGGCGGCGATGAAGTCGGCGAGGGTCCGCTCGGCAAAGGCGCCGTCGCGGTTCCAGTAGAGCATCGCCTTGGGGTGGAAGGCGGCGGTGAACTCGGCCGCGCTACCGGTCGCGTGGCCGGCGAGATAGTGGTTCACCGCGGCGCGGGCGCCCGCCTCGTCCCTTTCCTGGGCCTGGGCAGGCAGGGCGGCGAAGCTGAGAGCGGTGGCGATAAGCAGGAAACGCATGAAGACCCTCCGTTGCGGGAAGGCCTTCATATTAGCGTCGGTTGACCCGGCATGCACCCGGTCCGGGCCGAACGTCCCGCAGGCGGGACGAACGGACCGGAGATTGGCGGATCAGAGGGTCGGCTTGCCGTCGATGCGGCGCGGGATGCCCGCATCGCCGTCGCGCAGGTCCGCGGGCAGCAGCGCCGCCGGCAGGTCCTGATAGGCGACCGGGCGCAGGAAGCGGTCGATCGCCAGCGTGCCGACCGAGGTGCTGCGGCCATCCGCGGTCGACGGGAACGGGCCGCCATGGACCTGCGCGTCGGTCACTTCGACACCGGTCGGCCAGCCATTGGCGAGGATGCGCCCGGCGAGCCGCTCAAGCAGCGGCAGCAGCTGAGCCGCCACTTCGGTATCGGCATCGTCGAGGTGCAGCGTCGCGGTGAGCTGGCCTTCGAGCAGCGACACGACCTTGAGCAGCTCCTCGATCGTGGCGCAGCGCACCAGCAGCGAAGCGGCGCCGAAGACTTCCTCGGCGTGGCTCGGATCGGCGATGAAATCGGCACCGGTCATGGTGAACAGCGCGGCGCGGCCACAGCTTGCCGAGCCTTCCTGGCCCTGCGCGACCTGGTTCAGCCCCGGCGCGGCGGCCCAGCGAGCAACGCCCTGCTCATAGGCCTTGAGGATGCCCGGGGTGAGCATGGTCTGTGCTGCCGCACCCGACACCGCCTCGGTCGCGGCCGAGAGGAAGCGATCGAGCGCCGGGCTCTCCAGCGCGAGGACCAGGCCCGGGTTGGTGCAGAACTGGCCGGCACCCATGGTCAGGCTGCCGATATAGGCCTTGCCCAGCGCCTCGGCGCGCGTTTCGAGCGCGGCGGGGAGCAGGAAGACCGGGTTGATGCTGCTCATCTCGGCATAGACGGGGATCGGCACCGGGCGGCTCGCGGCGAGCTTCATCAGCGCCGTGCCGCCGCCGCGCGAGCCGGTGAAGCCCACGGCCTTGACCACCGGATGGCTGACCAGCGCCGAGCCGACTTCATTGCCGGCGCCGTTGATCAGCGAGAACACGCCGGCGGGCATGCCGGTCTTCGCCACGGCACGCTCGATCGCACCGGCGACCAGCTCCGAAGTGCCCGGATGCGCCGAATGGCCCTTCACGATAACCGGGCAGCCCGCAGCGAGCGCCGAGGCGGTGTCGCCACCGGCGACCGAGAAGGCGAGCGGGAAGTTGGAGGCGCCGAAAACGACGACCGGGCCGACCGGGATCATGCGCAGGCGCAGGTCCGGCTTGGGAGCGGGCTGGCGATCGGGAATGGCGTGGTCGATGCGGGCGCGCAGATACTCGCCGAGGCGCAGTTCCTTGGCGAACAGGCGCAGCTGGCCCGAGGTACGGCCGCGCTCGCCGGTGAGGCGGGCGTGCGGCAGGCCGCTTTCCTGCATCGCGCGCTCGGTGAGGGTTTCGCCCAGCGCATCGATTTCCTCGGCAATCGCTTCGAGGAATTCGGCGCGCTTCTCGCGCGGCAGGTTGGAATAGATCGGGAAGGCGGCCTCGGCGGCGGCGGTCGCGGCTTCGACGTCTTCCTTGGTCGCCATGCTGAAGCGCGGCTCCAGCGGCGCGCCGGTCGACGCGGCTACGGCCTGGAAGCCCGATCCGTCGCGGTGGACGCGCTTCGATGCAATGAACAAATCGCCGGTCAGCGCCATGCCTGCTCTCCTGTCTTTCGAATTAAGTTAGCGGTAACATCGCTCGCGCGGGACTTAGGCAGCGCCATGGCAAAATGCAAATGCGCTTGTCAGCAAGGTTGTTGCTGCGGGCGATAGAAAAGCTGTCGCGGATCAGCAGGCCCGGCGGCGACCGATCGCGTTGTTGGCGGGATCGCGCGCTTCCATCGTGTCCTGAAAACCGCGCTCGACCAGCCGGGCCATCGCGTCATGCGCCCGGTCCGCGTCCTGCGCCTCGATCGCCTCGAGCACCGCGAGGTGAACCGGGAGAGCATCGTGCGGCGCGGGCAGATGCTGCTGCTTGAACGCCGTGGTCAGCTCGATCGCGGCAGCGACGCCGCTGGTGAGCGACATGATGAAATCATTGCCCGAAGCTTCGAGCAGGGCCGAATGAAACGCCTCGTCGCAGCAGCGCCCCTCTTCCGAATCGAAACCGTGCCGATCGACTCCGGCGAGACCCTGCTGCATGCGAGCCAGCTGCTCGGGCGTACGGCGCAGCGCGGCAAGGCGGGCGGCATCGGGCTCGACGATTCGGCGCAGCTCGAACAGGCTCTCGATCAGCGAATCATCGGGTTCACCGGCGAAGATCCAGCCGAGCACATCGGGATCGAGCAGATGCCATTCGCGGCGCGGGCTGACCTGGGTGCCGATCTTGGGGCGCGAATGGACGAGGCCCTTGGCTGCCAGGATACGAATCGCCTCGCGATAGGCGGTGCGGGAAACCTTGAACTGCTCGCTCGCGGCGATTTCGCCCTCGAGAATCTCGCCCGGTGCGATCTCGCCCGAGACGATGCGGATGCCGAGGGTGCGCGCGACGGTGCCGTGCAGGCGCAGCGAACGGGGCCGTGGCTTGCGGGCTCGGGATTTTTTCTCTGTGCGCGGGAGCGTCGTTTTGATCTGCCTGCTGGGCATGCCCCTGCCTAAGCACTTTAGCCGCGACTGCCAAGAGCCGCGAATCACCCGCCGCTTCCGCGCGATATTGTCAAAAATGCAAGCAATATCAGCGCGTTACAGCGGTGGCGGAGACGGAGGGAGTCATACTGATTGGTTAGTTGATTGATATATTTCGGATATCTTCAAATTGCTCATTTTCAGTGCCCCCATTAGTGCCCCCGGAATCTGCGGCCAACATTATTTTCTGCGGTCGCGGCTTCGTCCTGAGCGGGAATGTAGCTGGTGTCGCCCCAGCGGTCCACGGCCGCCGGTTGGTCGATGGGGAGCCGCGACCAACCAGCGAAGGCTCAGGGACGGTCACAATCGAGCGACCCGCCCGCATCGTCCCGGTCTGCCAAACCGGCGTCTGGGCTAGACTCCCTGGCCCTACTTGCCGATCCCGCGCCAGCTCTTCTCGCTGACGTCGACGTCAAACTTCTTCGCTGCCGCCTTGATGCGCTTCCAAGCGGCGTCGCGGTCGTCGTCGCTAACGCCCTTCACCTGGTTGAAGCGCGCGATCGCGTTCCGCACGTGGCTGGCGTTCTCGAGCGGCTCCTTCTCCTGATCGGGGAAGGCGAACGATCCCTCGTCCAGTTTCTTACGTTCGTCCGTGCTGAGCTCGGCCATGATCATCTCCATTTGTTGCGATCGCAAAAAAGAACGCGCAGCGGAAGATGCAGGTTCAATTAGCGGAGCTGGGCGAGCGCCGCGGGTGGGTGTCCAGAACGGTCCGCCATCGGCGCCATCCGGCGAGGCCGGAGGCTAGCCGACGTCCGCGAGGTCGGAAGGCCGGAGGGCGTAGTCGAGCTGCTCCATGCGGCACTGCCGCGGCGACTTGTCGGGGCGCCATCGCACAATCCCGGTCCCGTGGCGGAAGCGGTCGCTGGTCACCTGGTCATAGCTGACCTCGACGACGAGCTCCGGCTTCAGCGGGAACCACTCGCTCTCCTTGCCGTCGTTCCAACGGCTGGGACCGCCCGGCGCCTTCCCGGTGAATCCGGGCGGCGAGATCAGCGCCTCCAGGCTCTCGGTCAGTTCTGCGCGATCCTGCTTCGCCAGCGCCGACGTGAAGCCGACGTGGTTGAGCAGACCGGCATCGTCGTAGAGCCCGAGAAGGAGAGACGCGACCAGCGGGCCGTCCTTCGCCCGACGGAACCCGCCGACGACGCAATCGGCGGTTCGATGCTGCTTCACCTTGAGCATCGCCCGATCGCCCGGTCGGTAGGCCTCGTCTAGCCGCTTCGCGATCACGCCGTCGAGCGCGCCGCCGCTGGCGGCGAGCCAAGCCTCCGCGCCCGAGAGATCGGGTGCGCGCGGCGATAGCCGCAGCGTGTCCGTTCCATCCCGCGCGTGGAACCGCTCGAGCGCCGCGCGTCGCTCGGCGAGCGGCCGCTCGACCAACGGCTCGCCGTCCATAGCCAAGCAGTCGAACAGCATCAGCTGCGCCGGGGTCTCGCCGGACAGCCGCCGTATCCTGCTTTCCGCTGGATGCAGCCGGGCCTGCAACGCGTCGAACGAGAGAACGCCGCCGATGGGGAGGATGAGTTCGCCGTCCAGGACGTAATCCCCGCAGCCAGTCCCCAGCAATGCGGCGACGATCTCGGGAAAGTAGCGCGCCAGCGACTTGCCGGACTTGGACATGAGCTCGACACCGTCGCCCAGCCGCGAGGCGATCGCGCGAAAGCCGTCCCACTTGGGCTCGTATTGCCAGCCGTCCTCGGCCGGAAGGGCCTCGACCAGCTTCGCCTCCATCGGCTCGGTTCCAGCCAGCGGATGCGGTCCATCCTTCACGCGCGCCGCTTCCGCTTCGGCTTGTCGGAAAGCTCGATCCACACCGGCGCGTGGTCGCTGGTCTTCTCCCAGCCGCGCACGTCGCGGTCGACCTGCGCATCTACCAAGCGGTCGGCCAGAGCGGGGCTCAGCAGAAGGTGGTCGATCCGCAGCCCGGCGTTGCGGGCGTAGGCGTTACGGAAATAGTCGAAGAAGGTGTAGATCGTTTCGTCGGGATGGATCGTGCGCAGGGCGTCGGTCCAGCCCTGCGCGGTCAGGCGGAAGAACGCCTCGCGCACCTCGGGCGCGAACAGCGCATCCTCCAGCCAGCGCTCCGGCTTGTAGACGTCGCGCTCGGTCGGCATAACGTTGAAGTCGCCCGCGAGCATCACCGGCAGACCGGACTCGAGCAGTCCGGCGGCGTGCTCGATCAGCTTCTCGAACCAGGCCATCTTGTATTCGAACTTGGGTCGCGGGCGGGGGTTGCCGTTCGGCATGTAGAGACCGCCGATCAGGATGCCGTTGACCGCGGCCTCGATGTATCTGCTCTGCGTATCGTCGGGATCGCCCGGCAGGCCACGCCGCGTCTCGTGGATCTCGCCGACACGGCTAAGCATCGCGACGCCGTTCCAGCTCTTCTGGCCGTGCCAGACCGCGTTATAGCCGAGGTCGCGGATCGCCTTTTCCGGGAACTTGTCCTGCGGCGCCTTCAGCTCCTGCAGAACCACGACGTCGGGCTGGCTCTCCTCGAGCCAGCGCAGCAGCACCGGCAGCCGGCCGTTGACGCCGTTCACGTTGTAGGTCGCGATCTTCACAGGTCCGGCAGCACCTGATTGGCACGCCCCCATCCGGACAGCGCCTTGGATCCCGCGCGCTTCACGAGTTCCGCCGCGTCGCCGATGTGGAAGTGGTTCGGCGCGTCGATGCTTTCCATCTCCTTCCACGTGATCGGCACCGCGACTGGCGCAATCTCGCGGGCCCGCACGCCATACGGCATGATGGCCGTCGCGCCGCGCTGGTTGCGCAGATAGTCGACGAAGATGCGGCCCTTGCGCTGGACCTTCGGCAGCGCGGCGGTGAAGTTCTCGGGATCGCTCTGCGCGACCGCCTGCGCCAACCGGTGCGCAAAGTCCTTTACCTCCGGCCACTCGGCCTTCGGCACCAGCGGGGCGATGACGTGCACGCCCTTGCCGCCCGTCACCATCGGGAACGTCTCGAGGCCGATCGACTTCAGGATGTCGCGGAAGTAGAACGCCGCCTTGCGGACCGCCTCGAAGTCGAGCCCCTCGTCGGGGTCGAGGTCGAACACCAGCCGGTCGGCCTTCTCGACGTCCTCGATCCGCGATCCCCAGCCATGGAACTCGATCGTGCCCATCTGGACGCAGGTCAGCAGGCCGTCCGCTGTGTCGATGAAGAGGTAGGGCTCCTCGTGCCCGTCCTTCTCCATGATGCCGACGTGCCTCACCGTGTCGCCGAAGCTGCCGGCGTCGTGCTTCTGGAAGAAGCACTTCTTGCCCCGGCCCTGCGGGCAGCGGACCAGGCTCATCGGCCGGCTGCCGATCCATGGCAGCATGATCGGGGCCACTGCAGCGTAGTAGTCGGCGAGCTGGCCCTTGGTGGTGCCGGATTCGGGGAAGATCACGCGGTCGCGGTTGCTGATTTTCACCTTCGTCGCCGCGGGAGCCGCCACCTGCGCCACCGGCTGCTCGACCTCGAGCACCACCGCTTCGGGCTTCTTGTCGGCCCGCAGACCGAGGTAGCTCGGATGCCGCAGCGTGCCCTCGTTGGTCATCTCGGTGTAGGCGATCTCGGCCACCAGCCGCGGCTTGAGCCAGTGCGCGCCACGGACCTCCGCGCGCGGCGCCTTGACCGTCGGCGCGTCCTGCTCGAGCGGCGCCATCGTCTCCATCAGCCGGATGATCTCGTCGTTGCCGAACCCCGTGCCGACCTTGCCGGCGTAGCGCAGCACGCCGTCCTCGTGCACGCCGAGGATCAGCGACCGGAACAGGCGCGACTTGTCGGACGGCGTCCAGCCGACGACGACGAACTCCTGCCGCTTGATGCACTTCGTCTTCAGCCAGCCGCCCGAGCGCGATCCGACGTAGCGGCCGTCCGCCTTCTTCGAGATCACTCCCTCGAGGCCGGCGTCGCAGAAGCCGTGCAACAGCTTCTCGCCATTGCCCTCGATGTGCTCCGAGTAGCGGATGCGGTCGCCGCCCTCCGGCAGTATCTTCCGCAGCATCGCCTTGCGTTCGGTCAGCGGCAGGCCGGTCAGGTCCTCGCCATCGAGCTCGAGAAGGTCGAACGCGATGAAGTCGATGCTGGCCGGCGCGCCCTTCAAGGCTCCCTGCAGCGCCTGGAAGCTGGAGCGGCCGTCCGCATCCATGACGACGGCCTCGCCGTCGAGGAGGGCCAATTTGACCGCGAGCCCGGCTGCCGCCTCGACGACGCCCGCGAACTTCTCCGACCAGTCGAGCCCCGAGCGCGTGTAGGCCCGGGCAGAGCCGCCACCGACCGCGACAAGGAGCCGGTAGCCGTCATACTTCATCTCGTGGAGCCAGCGCGACCCCGTCGGCACCGTGTCCACGAGCGTCGCAAGCTGCACCGGTTTGAACGGCGGAGGCTTTATGCCTACACCCGGATTCGCTCCGTTGGGCAACTTCCGGCCAGCGGATGAATTCTTCGTGCGTGCCATCTAGGATAGACTCGTTCAGCGCACGACCGTTCCACCCTAAACCGGAAGCGATCGCCCGATTGCGCCGACCCGAAGAGCAAGGCTGACTTTCCAAGGCCGCGCCCTCGAAGTCGAAGCGTGCCAAGCCTATCTTCGGTGGTATGAGGATATTCATCAGCTCGCTCATCGCGAACTTCGCAGCGGAACGCCGCGCCGCCCGCCGCGCCGTCGAGACATTGCGGTTCGAGCCGGTCATGGCGGAGGACTTCGGGGCGCAGCCGAACTCGCCGCAGGTCGCTTGCCTTCAGGGCCTCCGGTCATCGGACTTGGTGGTGCTCGTCCTCGGCGAACACTACGGCGCGGTCCAGCCCGGTTCCGGCCTCTCGGCCACTCACGAGGAGTATCGCGAGGCGCGCGACAGCAAGCCGATCCTCGCGTTCGTCCAGGAAGGTGTCACGCCGGGGCCTGAGCAAGCGGCATTCATCGCCGAGGTTCAGGCGTGGGAGGGCGGCTTGTTCCGCGGCGGCTTCCGAGACGCCGACGACCTTCAAGCCTCAATCATCCGCGCACTTCACGATGTCACGCTCGCGAGCGCCACCGGACCGGTCGACGAGCAGGAGATCATCGGCCGGGCGCTCGCGCTGCTGCCACGCCAGAACCGGAACTCGGTCGAGGGGCCATTCGTCGACATCGCGATCGCCGGGGGACCGCGCCAGCAGCTGCTCCGACCGGTGCAGATGGAGGCGCCGGATCTTGCGGACCGCATCCTGCAGGATGCCCTGTTCGGCTCCGATCGCTTCTTCGATCGCGCGGTCGGCACCGACAGCGGAATCGACGGCCCGGATCTCGTCATCACCCAGCAGCGGGGCTCGTCTTTCCGGCTCAACGAAGACGGATCCATGGCGGTGCGGCTGCTTGCAAGCGAGCCGCGCAACCGTGACACCTTCGGCGGCCTGCCTGCGATCATCGAGGAGACGGTCCAGGCGCGCATCGCCACGGCCCTCGGATTCGCGGCCGCGCAACTAGAGCAGCTCGACCGGACAGAGCGCATCACGCACGTCGCAGTCGCTGTCCGGATCACCGGTTCGGATTATCTCGGCTGGAGGACGCGCGCCGAGCACGCCGCCAGCCCGAATTCGATGACGATGGGCATGGGTGGCGGGGAGCGCCCGCCTGTGACGGCGTTCAAGCGGCGTGCGGCGCTTCGGCTCGACCGCACGAGCCTCGTCGAGGACCTCGTCGTCCCGCTGCGAAGGCAGTGGTCATCTCGTTAGAATGGCTCGGAGGCCATCAGTGCGGCCGTGAACTCTGCTCAATGATTTCGTCGATCTTCGCGGTGACCGCCTCGTAGAAACTGCGGCCGTGCTCGTCATGCGAGGCGCGCATCTGGAGGGCCCGCGACTTGATGTGGCCGGCCGCGGTCAGTGCACCGAGCTGGAAGTCCTCGTCCGTCTGCAGGTGCGTGTCCGCGTCGAGTAGGGCCCCGATCGCGAGAGCGTAAAAGTCGAGCACGTCGTCCGCCTTGGGTGGCCGGCCCGCCGCGGCGCGAAATTCGCGTTCCACCGTCCCCATGACCATCTGGAGCGTGCGGATCTTCACGTCGTCATCGATGCTCAGCAGATCCTCGGGATGCGTCGGCATCAGCTTACCTCCTCAATCATCTCGCGGCCAGTTGGCACACGCGAGCTGCACATGCGTCGATCTTTATTCCGGACACCCGTTGACTCACGAACATCGATAAGAACAAATAAGGAACGAATCAACCTGCTCGCGAGTCCACCGATGCCATGCGCCAATCCGTCGTCCTCGAAGATCTGCGCGCGCGCATCGCTCGCATCGAGGGCACCGGCGTGCGGCACGGCGCGATACCGTTCGGCATCGATCCGCTGGATTCGCGTTTGCCAGGCGGCGGCATCGCGACGGGCGCGCTCCACGAGATTGCGGGTGGGACGGAGCTAGCCGACGACGCCAGCGCCACGATCTTCCTCGCCGGGATCCTGGCGCGGATCGATGGCCCGGTCCTTTGGTGCCTGCGGTGGCGGGACCTGTTCGCACCCGCACTGCACCTCGCGGGACTGCATCCCGACCGGGTGATTCACGTCGAGGCCGGCAGCGACGCGAACGTCCTGCTGGCGATGGAGGAATGCCTCCGGCACGCCGGAATCGCCGGGGTCGTCGGCGAGGTCGGCAAGTATTCCACCACCGCGTCGAAGCGCCTGCAGCTGGCGGCCGAGGGGTCGGGCGTCGCGGCGTTCGTCTTCCGGCGCGCGTCGAAGGTGGACCAGTCCAGCGAGGGGACGGCCGCGGTAACGCGCTGGCGGATCACCGCCGCGCCGAGCGAGGATCTCGGCATCCCAAGCCTCGGCCGTCCGCGCTGGCGGGTGGAACTCGAACGCGTGCGCGGCGGCAACCCGCACGCCTGGATCGTGGAGGGGTGCGATGCGCAGGGTCGTATCGCTCTTCCTGCCAACCTGGTCGACCGACCGGCTGCGCAGGAAGACCGCCAAGTCGCCGCCTGACGGCGCCCTGACCGACGGGCCGCTCGCGACCGCGATCCCCGACCATGGCCGCCGCGTCATCGCGGCTGTCGATGCGGCCGCACGCGCGCTCGGCGTCACGCCGGGCATGACCGTCACCAAGGCTCGGACGTTCGCCCCCGCCCTCCAGGTGGTGGACGCCGAGCCGGACGCCGACGCGGAGGGGCTCCGCCGGCTCGCCTTGTGGGCGGGCACCAGATACGCGCCGCTGGTCGCGCCCAACCCGCCGGACGGGGTCTGGCTCGACGTCACCGGCTGCGCGTCGCTGTTCTCGACCGAGCGCGCGCTCCTCAAGGACCTGCACCGGCGCACGTCGGCGTTCGGGCTGACCGTGCAGATCGCGGTCGCGGACACCCCCGGCTGCGCGCACGCGGTCGCGCGGCACGTGCCGGCCGGACGTCCCGTCACGGTCGAGCCCGGGGACCACCGAAAGGCGATCGCGCTCCTGCCCGTATCCGCGCTCCGCCTCGACGGCCCAACCGTCGACGGCCTGCGCAAGCTCGGGTTCGAGCGGATCGAGCAGCTGATCGGCGCGCCACGGGCGCCGCTCGCCAAGCGCTTCGGCCGCGGGCTCCACCGACGTCTCGACCAGGCGCTCGGCAACGTGCCGGAGCCGATCGAGCCGGTGTTCCCCGAGCATCTGCCGCGCGCGCGCCGCGGCTTCGTGGAGCCGATCGCCACGCCCGAGGCCTTCGGGCGCGTCATCGGCGACCTGGTCGCCGACGCCGTCGACCAGCTGACGCGCATCGGCAAGGGCGCGCGGCGGCTCGACTGCCTGTTCCACCGCGTCGATGGGCACGTGCAGGCCGTGCGGGTCGGCACGGCGACACCCTCGCGCGACGCAGCACACCTCGCGAAGCTGCTGCGCGCCAAGGTCAAGACCGTCGAGCCGGGTCTCGGCATCGAGGCGATGACGCTGGTCGTGCCTCTCGTCGAATCCATGACCTCCCGCCAGGGCGAGGGCCTGGAATCGCTCGGCCGGCGCGGACCCGACCTGGCCACGCTGGTCGATGCACTCACCAACCGCTTTGGCGGCGGCAGCCTCCACCGGACCGCTCCCCGGGCGGCTGCGATGCCGGAGCGGTCAATCGACAGGCCCGCCCCGCTGGCGCGGCCGCGCGACGCCGCGTGGGACGACGACCTGCCACGCCCGGCACGCATGCTGGCGCGGCCCGAGCCAGTCGACGTGATCGCGCTTCTGCCAGACGACGCGCCGCGCATGTTCGTGTGGCGCGGACGGCGCTTCGCCGTGGCGCGCGGCGACGGACCCGAGCGACTCCATGGCGAGTGGTGGCGCGACGGCGGAGTCGAGGGCGAGCAGCCCTACACGGTTCGCGACTACTACCAGGTCGAGACCACGACCGGCGGCCGATACTGGCTCTTCCGCCTCGGGGACGGGATCAACCCGTCCACCGGGCCGATGAAGTGGTTCATCCACGGGGCGTTCGCGTGAACCCGTCCCGCTCAGTGGGTCTCCGCTTCGGACGTCATCTTGACTTGCGCCGCCTCGGCGGCCGCGGTGGCTGCCTTCTGCGCATCGACCCGCTTCACCCAGTCGACCAAGCTCTCGAGCCCTTCGGTGAGTTCGCGCTTGCTGAGCGTCCGGTCGAACAGCCCGTCTTGGTCGAACAGGTCCAGCCCGTTGATCAGCGACTTCTCCGCAGCCGCGAGCACCTCGTAGCGGCGGTGCCTGACCTCCGGGTCGAATGGCGAGAGCGTGCCGTGGGCCAGGCGCGACCGCAGGTCGTAGATGCCCTCCATGCGCTTCACGACGTCGGCGAAGCGCTCGGTGCCCCGCGGGTCGTAGCTCAGCGCCGCATTGCGCTCAGTGACGATCCTCGTCGTGTCGGCGCCCTTCTTCACGGTCACGAGACGTTCAAGCGCGGTGACCGACTTGACGATGCTCGCCGCCGCGGACGTCTCGCGCACCGCCTGACCGTGCCATGCTGCGGCGTCGACGAAACGCAACGCGAGCGGACGGCTGCGGGCCGGGTCGGTGACGGCCTCGATCGCGCGCCCAGCCGCGTTGATGAGCCCCTTCGCCTCGGGCTCGTCGAGCATCGACGACCAGCCGTCGGGAAAGCCCATCGCCGAGGTCGAGCCGATCGAGTAGCCGAGCTTGGTCTCGCCGTCGCGCACCTCCATCTCGGCGCGGATGTCGGCGTCGAGGCCCGGACCGCCCACCACCATGTTGCGCGAGTGGTAGTGGCCGAACATCACGTGCATGAAGTCGACGGCGGCCCCCACGGCTTGGATGGCGCGCTCCTTGCCGATCTGCCGGTCGCAGCCCTTCACAGTGACCTCCGCCACCCAGGTGAAGTTCGCGAAGTATCCGATGACCTCGTCGGCGATCGTCGGCTTGCCGGTGTTGGTCTCCCTGGCCCGGTTTTCCTTCACCAGCTCCTCGAAGACCGGCTTGAAGGTTTCGCGGTTGCGGAAGGTGACCGGCCCGATCGAGAAGCTGTCCGGCTCCGCCTGGAACATCAGCTGGCAGGGGATGAAGTGGCGGCTGTCGCCGCGCGCCTTGGCCGCATCGTTGAGGGCGCTCGAGAACGCACTGTCGACCGATGCGAGATCGACTTCCACACCCTTGGTGATGAAGCGGTCGACGATGGCCGGCTTGAGGGCCTTCATGTAGCGCTCGAAGCTGACCGTCTCCCCGAACCTGCTCGCACGGAGCGCGCTCTCGGCCGCCTCCTCCAGCCGCCGCTGCGCTTCCCGGCCGTAGGTGTATTTGCGGCCGTCCGCGCCCCTCAGCTCATAGAGAAACTCGCTCCCGGGCAGTTGCGAGAACGTCTTGTCGCGCATGGCGTCGTTGACCATCGTGGCGAAGCGCACGCATTCAGTGAGCGCGAACTCGACCGCGTCGACCCAGGGCTGCTTCGCATTCGGCTTCTTTGGTTGGCTCGGCTTCTTCGTCATCGGTGCAAGGACTCGGCTGGTCGGGCGGCGTGTCCCGACATAGCAGCGGGACCGGCGGCCGTCGCGCCAGGGGCGGGACGATGCCGCTAGCCGCCACCGATGGGTCGGCCGAGGGACGCTACGTCGAGATGCAGGTCACGACGCACTTCAGCTTCCTGCGCGGCGCATCCAGCCCGGAGGAACTGTTCGCCGCCGCCGCGCTGCTCGGCTTGCCCGCGCTGGGCGTCGTCGACCGGGGATCGGTCGCCGGCATCGTGCGCGCCTGGGATGCGGAGAAGACGACCGGCGTGCGCGCGATCGTCGGCACCCGGCTCGACCTGACCGACGGCACGGCGCTTTGCGTCTATCCGACCGACCGCGCCGCCTATGGCCGGATGTGCCGGCTCCTCAGCGTCGGCAAGACACGCGCCGGCAAGGGCGCCTGCCACCTCGGCTGGTCGGAGGTCGAGGAATGGAGCGACGGTCTGATCGCCATGCTGTTGCCCGACCGCGCCGACGCGACGACGGAGCAGGCCCTGGCGACGACGCGCCGGATCTTCGGGGACCGGGCCTACATGGCGCTGACGGTGCGCAGGCGGCCGCGCGACGCGATCCGGCTGCGCGACCTGGCGGCGATGGCGTCCGCGGCGCGCGTGCCGACGATCGCCACCAACGACGTGCTCTACCACTCGCCCGACCGCCGCTTGCTGCAGGACGTGGTCACCTGCATCCGCGAGAAGTGCACCGTCGACGAGCTCGGTGACCGCCGGGAGCGCTTCGCGGACCGGCACCTCAAGACGGCGGAGGAGATGGAGCGGCTGTTCCGCCGCTACCTCAAGGACGCATCGCCCGTCGCGCGCAGCGTTGAGATGGCGGCGCGCTGCAGGTTCAGCCTTGCCGAACTGCGCTACCAGTATCCCGACGAGATCGCCGAACCGGGACGGACCCCACAGCAGGAACTCGAGCGCCTGACTTGGGAGAAGGCGCCGATCCGCTATCCGGAAGGCATCGAGGGCAAGATCCGCACCCAGCTCGAGCACGAGCTGCGGCTGATCGGGGAACTCGACTACGCACCCTACTTCCTGACCGTGCACTCGATCGTCGCCGAGGCTCGGCGGCGGGGCATCCTCTGCCAGGGGCGGGGCTCCGCCGCGAACAGCGCGGTCTGCTACGTGCTCGGCGTCACGTCGATCGACCCCGTCCGGTCCGAGCTGCTGTTCGAGCGCTTCGTCAGCGCGGAGCGGCGCGAGCCGCCCGACATCGACGTCGACTTCGAGCACGAGCGCCGCGAGGAGGTGATCCAGTGGATCTACGAGACCTACGGTCGCACGCGCTCGGCGCTGACCGCCGTCGTCACCCGATACCGCGCGCGCGGCGCGGTCCGCGAGGTCGGCAAGGCGCTCGGTCTCAGCGAGGACATGACCGCCGGGCTGTCGTCGTCGGTCTGGAGCTTCAGCCGCGATGGCGTCGAGGAGAAGCATGCCGAAGAGTTGAACATGGACCTCGGCGACAAGCGCCTGACCCTGACGCTCGAACTCGCGCGGCAGCTGATCAACATGCCGCGGCACTTGTCGCAGCACCCAGGCGGATTCGTGCTGACCCGCGACCGGCTCGACGAGCTGGTGCCGATCGAACCGGCCGCGATGGACGACCGGCAGGTCATCGAATGGGACAAGGACGACATCGACGCGCTCGGGTTCATGAAGGTCGACGTGCTGGCACTCGGCATGCTGTCGTGCATGCGGCGCGCGTTCGAGTTCCTCGAGAACGACAAGGGCGTGGCGCTCGACCTCGCCACGATCCCGGCCGAGGATCCCGAGACCTACGCGATGATCCGCAAGGCGGACACGCTGGGCGTCTTCCAGATCGAGAGCCGCGCGCAGATGGCGTCGATCCCGCTGATGGCGCCGACCACCTTCTACGACCTCGTCATCCAGGTCGCGATCGTCCGTCCGGGCCCGATCCAGGGCGACATGGTCCATCCATATAGACGCCGCCGAGCGGGCCTCGAGGAAGTGACGTATCCGACCGAGGAACTGCGCCGGGTGCTCGAGAAGACGCTCGGCGTGCCGCTGTTCCAGGAGCAGGCGATGCGCGTCGCGATCGAGTGCGCCGGGTTCACCGCCAGCGAGGCGGACCTGCTGCGGCGCGCGATGGCGACGTTCAAACTCACCGGCGGCGTCTCGCACTTCCGCGACAAGCTGATCGGGGGGATGGTGGCCCGGGGATACGACCACGCGTTCGCCGAGAAGACCTTCAAGCAGATCGAGGGGTTCGGCTCCTACGGCTTCCCGGAGAGCCACGCCGCCAGCTTCGCGCTGATCGCCTACGCCTCGTCGTGGATGAAGTGCCATCACCCCGACGCCTTCTGCGCGGCGCTGCTCAACGCGCAGCCGATGGGGTTCTACGCCCCCGCCCAGATCGTCCGCGACGCTCGGCAGCACGGCGTCGAGGTGCGCCCGATCGACGTGAACTCAAGCCGCTGGGACTGCACGCTCGAGGACGGCGACGGGCGCTACAAGGCTGTGCGGCTCGGGCTGCGGATGGCGCGCGACCTGTCGAACGCCGACGGTGCGGCGATCGCCGCGGCGCGTGGGGACGAGCCCTACACGTCCGTCGAGGAGGTGCAGCGCCGCGCCGGCGTCGGGCGTGGCGCGCTCGACAGGATCGGCGACGCCGACGGGTTCGAGTCAATCGGCGCCAGCCGGCGCGCGGGGCTGTGGGAGGTGAAGGGGCTCGGCGACGCTCCCCTACCGCTGTTCGCCGCAGCCGACGAGCGCGACGGGCGCCTGCGCCGCGAGGCGATCGAACCCGCGGTGGATCTCGCCGAGATGGGCGAAGGCGCGGAGGTGGTCGAGGACTACCGTGCGTCGGGGCTATCCCTGCGCGCGCACCCGCTCGCCTTCCTGCGCGACGAGCTTAGGGCGCGCCGAATGATCACCTGCGCCGAGCTGCAGAACGTGAAGGACGGACGCTACGTCGAGCTCGCCGGGATCGTGCTCGTCCGGCAGAAGCCGGGCTCCGCCAAGGGCGTGATGTTCATCACGCTCGAGGACGAGACCGACGTCGCCAACCTCGTCGTGTGGACCAAGATCTTCGAGGCGAACCGCCGCACGGTGCTCGGCGCATCGATGATGGGCGTGCGCGGGCAGGTCCAGCGCGAGGGCGACGTGATCCACGTGATCGCGCGGCGGCTCGACGACATGTCGGCGCTGCTCGCCAGCGTCGGCGGCCGCGCGGACGTCGCCGACGTCTACCGGGTCAGTCGCGCCGACGTGGTGAAGCACGGCATGGGCCCGGACCCGCGCGACCCCGCCGAGCGCCATCTCGGCAAGGGCGCGCGCGACATCTACATCCCGGACCTGCGGTTGGGATCGGGCATCATACCCGGCGAGCCGGTCGAGGGGATTAAGGTCCGGACCCGAGACTTCCGGTGAGCGCGGGCGCACGACCAAAGGCTTCCAGCGTCCTGTCAGATGACAGACGACGTCTGCCAGACCGCGACGGGCGGAATGACAGGCGCAGGCGCGCTCACCGCGCTCACCTGAAAAGTGGACAACTTGTGCTGGAAGACGCCGCCGCGTTCGGTCCGCATGGTGCCGCCGAGATCATCGGACCACCAAAGGCCGTCCACGCAGCTATCGGCGCCTGCGAAGCTGACTAGGACCGCGAGCGCGGCTTGCAGAACCTGATCGCTGTCGGGGCGGCCAGTCAATGGGGTCAGCGAGCCAGGCGTAAGCCGAAGACATGCATACAAGAGAGGGGTTGCAACGAAGCCGGTCGCCGTTGACGCTGCCAACCCCTGAGTAACTGCCGCGTGCTCCAGCGCGTGCCGAGCGTTAGTCAGTGTCGCGTCCGCATCGATGAAGCAGAGTTGGCGGTCAGTCGTGATCTCATAAATCACGGCGCTTAAACCCGCCCAAGCGTGGCGCCACGCATCAGGGTCGAGCGACACGGACAAGAGGCCGAATTCAAAATCCCAATTCTTGATTTCACGAGGGACAAAACGATGACCGACCGCAAGCGGGGCCCCGACGTGAAATACCGCATCGAGAAAGATGAATGGAAGATCGGTCAACGAATGCTTCGACCCTTGCGCAAGTTGGAATGATGTTCGCCCAACCTTACATCCGCACAATGGCGAAACCCGACCCAACCTTCAACCTCTCGGCTCTCGCGGACCGCCTATTCCGTGAGAAGCGGATGCTGCCGCTCGCAGGCAAGATTCGCCGCGCACGCGACCTCCATTCGCTCTCTACTGACCTCCTCATGGCTCTGGAGAGCCTCGACGCTCTCGACGTGCAGCTAAAGGTCGACACCGATCCTGATGATCATCAGAAGCTCATCACCGAGTCGGCGCTGCTGAACAACGCGCTCGTCCTCTATGTCCGGGCGACCAAAACAGAATCGCAAGAGCGAGGCGGGTTCGACCTGCGCCCCCGCTTCAGCACAGAGGAGAAGGCTGTTCACCGCGAACTCAGCGACCTACGCGACAGCGCGATAGCGCACTTCGGGTCAGGCGGCAGTTACGAGGGAGAGTGGCAAGCCGAACTCGTGATCCTCCAGTTCAGCGGCGAGGACGCGAAACCGGGGGTGGTGACGCGCCGACAGACCGTCGACAGGAACTTGGTTCGGAGGGCCCGGTCGCAGGTCGAGGTAGCCCTGGCGCTCATGCGTGGCATCTACCACGAAAGACTCAACGAGATCACGGAGGAGATCAACGCCGCAGTCGTGGCCGACGCCGAGTTCTACAAGGAGATCAGCGTCCACCCGTTGAACCTTGAGTTATTCATGAAGTCCGAGGTCGCGGCAGATTCCGCGCGCGCAGCGTTCGAAACTGGCTATGCAAAAGGCAGCGTAAGCCACCGCTAGCCTTCCCAGAAGTGGCCTGAAAAGGAATGCGATAAAGAATGAGTGGCGGACTGCAACCGCATTGGTCGGAAATCATCCGCGCTTGGGCTGTGCGCCAACCGCTCGTCCTTGAGATTCATGCCTTCGGTTCAAGAGTGGTGGAGGTTACAGGCCTGATAGCGACCTGGACCTCGCATTCGTCGTCGACGGACAGGATGATGGCGAGCAACTAGGGAACGCAATCTGCCTGCTGCCGGTCTGGCGCGCCGAGCTTCAAACCCTCCTACCCGCCAAGGTGCATGCCCAGTCGATGTTCGATGATGACGTAGTCGTGGCGCCGGCAGTGCGCGATCATGGATTACTGATCTTTCGTAGAGACGGATGAGCATCGCCCGACTAGTTTCGCCAACAGCAGTCAGAGGTCAAAATGAGGTATCACCTATTGGTGCGAGCACCGTCCGGCCCATTGCCATGCGGCCCTCGTGAAGGGGAGAATCCGCCCGAGATCGGAGAGCACATCACGGAGACGGTCGAAGGACAGCAGTTGCAGCTCGAGGTCGTCGGGCACCATTACATGCCCATCATTCCCGGTGGAACGTTCGCCCACGACGAGATGTGGGTGCTCTGTAGACCGATCGGCAAGGTGTAGCTCTCCGGACCGATGATCCAAGCTAGCTGATCATAACGAGAGGACGTGATGTCGATCGAACGTCTAAAGCGGATCGTGGAGACGGCGGTCCCGATCCTGTTCGACCAGATCGAGGGCGGGCGCGTGCCGGTCCAGAGCGAGGCCTCCCTCCAACTCCACCTCGGCCGCATCATCATGACGGTCGCCGACCTGGAGATGGTCCATCCGCGCGAGACCTTCTCGATCGAACTGGAGAAGCCGCTCGGCGGGTCCGGGCGCGGGAGGATCGATATCTGGTTTCGACTAACGACCGACGACGATCGGGAGTGGCGGTGCGCGATGGAGCTGAAGTTCTTCAAGAAGGCTAGCCAGGCCGAACCGGTCAACCGACACAAGGCGATGCTGGACATCGCCCGTCTCGAAAGGTGCGGCGACATCGCCGACGTCGGCTTCATGCTCGTAGCGACCAACCACAAGCACTACGTAGACTGGGATTCCTACTCTCCCGACACCGCCGACTTCGACTTCCGGCACAGGCGCCAATACACGGGCGGGACCACCATGACCTACCGGACTCCGGGTTCGAAGCTGGCATCGATCACACTCAGGAACGACTACGAGTTCGCCTGGACCGAAGCCACACGCCAACTTCGCTACCTGCTGCTGATCGTCCCGACGCATCGCGTCTAACTGCTTTCGGCCAGGAACGCTGCCGGCAATCAATACTTCTCGCATCTCGGTCGATAGGTGTGATTGGAAAGGACCGCCCGCCAACACTCCAAGCAGACCAAGTCCTTTACGTGAACAGCAGGAAGACCTATCTTTCCAACATGTCGACGATCACCACCCGCCGCGATCAGCGCGACACCGCCGCAGCCGCCCGCCGCGTCGGGGGCTACCAGGAACTCGTGCGCCTCGCGAACGAACGGCGCCATTCCGAGGGCAGCACGGTCACTCGCGACGCGAACACGGGCCATTGGGGCGTCCGGCGCAACCGCGAAGGCTGATAGCGTCAATTGAACTTCACGCTCGCCCTTCTCGCAGGGCTCGTGCTTCTTCTGCCGGGGATCACGGCGCTCGTCGGCTGGAACTTTCAGAACGTCCACCACGGCGCCAAGCGCCCCGAACTCCAGCTGACATCCGTAACGGCGCTCTTCGCCTCGCTGGGCATCGCCCTGGTGCTGCACCTGCTCGGCTATGGCCTCGTCAGCCTCGGCTGGGCCGCCGCGGCGCAGGTCGGGGACTCCATGCGCCATCCGCTCGGCCCGCTCATCCAGAACCCCTACGACATGGCCGTCGCGCTGGCTCTCGGACCCTCGAAGCCGGCCACGTCCTCCATCTTCGCGTTCGCGCTCGCCATCCTGTTCGAATGCGTCCTGGCCTGGCAGCTCGTGACGTCGCAGGGCCTCGACATCGTCTTCGATGAATTCGACGTCCGCTCGCAGGGCTGGGTGTTCCAGCACGTCGTGCGTCCCCTCCGCCATGGCTACAAGCCCATCGCCTACATCCTCACCAACACGCCCCACGGCGAATACGGAATCGGCTACCAGGGCGTCGTCGCCGACATCCGCCAAGGCGACAACGGCGAGCTCAAGTCGATCAGCCTCGCCGACCCGGAACGCTTCGTCTACCAGGTGGTGCACGCAAAGGCCGACGAGCCCGGACTCGCCCCTCACATCGAGACGCACGACCGCGAATGGGTCGGCGGCGTCGTCGTGCTCGAGAGCGCGGTCATCCGAAACATCGTCATCCAGAACGTCCCGGACGTCGTCATCGACGAGGTCGAGCAGGAAGCAGAAGAAGAGTCGAGCGCCGACGGCGCTGAGGAAGGTGCGGCATGAGCACGGCGATCGATCTTGCGGTGCTTGTGCTCGCGCTCGTTCTTGCGTTCGGCTCGCCTGTGCTTCTGGTGATCTGGATCCGTGCCGCTGCCGACTGGTGCTGGATGCTGGCCATCCGCAAGTGGCTCGTCGGTGCGGTGTCGTTGGTCGTGCTCCTGGTCGTCACGGCCCTGCTTCGCTTGATCTTTGGCCTGCACTTCATGTCGCCGCTCGCGGTGCTGATAGGATTGTTCGCCACGCCGTTGGGGGCGATCCCGCTCGCCAACCTGATCGCGCGCAGCCGCGTCCCGTCGGGGGATCCGCTGAAGGACAGACGGTTGCGCGGCTTCGTCTTCGCCCAACGGAGGCGAGAGCAGAGCGAGGCCTATTCAGCGCCCTCGGCGGAGTTCTAGGCCGACTCCCGCCCGACGGTTTGTTCTTACTTCGTTCGCATGATAAGAAGGCTCCTATGAGTCGAAACGAGTAGGTCGAATGTCGAGGCTGCACGCAGTCGCCACCACCGCAGCCGAGGTAGCGAGCCACTTCGGCGTTGAAACGGTCCCGAGCATCGAGATGCCCGTCGAGACGGTCGAGGGGCTCCCGGGCCTCGTCGTCTTCGAGAGCGGCGGGAAGCGCCACCTCCGGGCGATGACATGGGGCTTCCCACGGTTCACCCGCGCCACGCACACGCGCGGCGAGGAGCCTGGCCGCATCGGCCTCGTCGCCGACCTCACCAACCCGATGTGGGACGAGATGGTGGTCGAACCGAAATACCGCTGTCTCATCCCGCTCACCCACTTCGCCAACCCGGATGGGGAAGCAGGGGCCAAGACCCGCACGTGGTTCTCGGTGAAGGAGCAGCCGATCGTGGCCTGGGCCGGCTTCTGCCGGAACATCCCCGATCTGGGACCCGCCTACGCCGGGATGACGATGGAGGCGAACGACGCGATCCCGCCAACGAACGACCGCATGCCAGTGCTGCTGGAGCCTAGCGAATACGATCGATGGCTGCATGGCTCGATCGAGGACGTGATCCAGTTCCAGTATCGGGCGCCGATCAAGGCATCGCGCATGGTCGTCGAGCCGACGGAGGACCGGTGGCGCAGCGGCAAGGGACCGCCGCGTCCCGACGTGCAGTCACCCCAGCTAGCCCTCATCTGAGGCGACCATGAGCGCAGTCGCCGATCTATTCGGTCCAGTGGAGGAAACCAAGCTGCCGGGCCTTTCGAGCTGGCCGGAAGCGATCACGCCAGCGCGTGAGCAGGAGCTCATCGCAAAGATCGATGCTACGGAGCTGTCCCCGTTCCGCTTCCAGGGATGGCTGGGTAAGCGCCAGACGCGCTCCTACGGCTGGACCTACGACTTCGACACCGGCCGCTTCGCGAAAGGCGAGCCGATGCCGACGTGGCTGAGCGCGGTGCGTGACGAGGTTGCCGCGGCGACCGGCGTGCCTGCGGACGAGCTCGTGCAGGCCCTGCTCATCCGCTACGACCCCGGCGCGGGCATCGGCTGGCACAGGGACCGTCCAGTGTTCGAGCACGTCGTCGGACTGTCGCTCGGCAATCCGGCGACGCTCCGCTTCCGCCGCCGCACGGACCGCGGCTTCGAGCGCTTCTCGCTCGAGGCCATGCCGCGATCGCTCTACCGGTTGTCGGGAGAGGCGCGGCGCGACTGGGAGCACAGCATCGCTGAGATGGAAGTCCCCCGACGCTCGATCACGTTCCGGACGCTCGCGCGGTAGCGGACCGTGCCGCCCGGCGTTGCCGACTTATGACATCCACCCACACGAGGAGCACCCACGTGAGTCGCGCCGACCATCCGGTTACGCCGGATGGTCGCTATTTCGTGGTGCGCGGACGATTGTGGCGGAATAGCAACCCCGGCCTCAGCGAGGATGAGCGCGAGCGTCTCGTGAGGGAGCTCATGTCGGCTAGGCGCGCTGTCGCCGCGGCGCGGCGGGCGAACGATGGCCAAGCGGAGTCCGCGGCGCATGATTCCGTCGATGACGCGAAGCGCGCGCTCGGCGAGCGAGGAACGGTTTGGTGGGACGACGGAGCGCCGGACTACAATCGGCACATGGCGAAGAACACACCCTACGCCGACTGGTTCGCCGCCCTCGACTGAACGATCAGCGGTCGCCGCGGTCTCCCTCGCCGGGCTTCGCCTTGGTCTTCGCATGTTGCCGCACGTCCTGGGACAGCGACTTCCCGACATCGTCGGATTCCTTGAACTTCCCCTCGTCGTCGCGGCGGACGTAGCGCTTGTCGCTCCCGGTATCGATCAGTTCACGCTTGGACATGGCATCCTCCAACTTCGTCACTTCCGCGGGAACGCGCGGCGAGTCGTGTGGTTCAAACCTCAAGAGAAACCTGAAGGATCTAGAGGATGGCCAACGGCTGGGCGCCAGACGGCGCGGTGCAGGATCAGATCGACGACACGGTCAAGGACGCGGTGTCGGCCGCGCGCGCCCGCATGCCGTCCGGCGAAAGCGCGGAGGAGTGCGAGGTGTGCGGGGACGACATCCCGCGGCGCCGGCAGGAGGCGCTGCCCGGGGTTCGGACCTGCGTCGCCTGCCAGGCGGACCGCGACCAGCGACCGGCGCTGTCCGGCATCAACCGCCGGGGCAGCAAGGACAGCCAATTGCGCTAGGATTCAGCGGCCGAACAGGCGTGCGAAAAGGCCGCGCCTGACCGGAGGCGCTGGAACAGGCGGCTCGTCAGTATCGTCGTCGCGCAGCATCTCATCGATGCGCGCCATTGCCTCGGCGTGGCGCCGCTCCCGTTCGGCCTCGTTGAGCTCGCGCACCCGCTTGCTGACAGACTGATAGAGGGCCGGTTCCAGACGTTTGGCCGTCCCGTGCGCCGGCGGCTCGCCCCATGCCGCGCGCATCCACTTGCGGTCCGTCGGATTGAGCAGGACGAGCTCGTCGCAGCCGATCCGCTCCCATGACAGATCGAGGCCGGCGAACCGGGAATACGGCGTTATCTCGAACAGGCCGTAGCCGATGCCCTTGTCGGCATCCGTCTCCACCGCGAAACTCCACAAAGCCGCGAGGCCGTGCAGCTTTCGGAGAGCCGGTTCCGCGTCGGCGCCGTCCTTGCGCGCCTGCCGGATCATCGCCCGCAACGCGATTGCCATCTCGCGCCACGCGGCCGGAAGCGGGAGGTGGCGCTCGGCGATCTCGTATCGAAGCCGCGGGTCGTCCTTCGAGCGCTGGAGCATCTCATACCAGAACTCGCCGCCGTCCTCGCGAGGCCCGGGCGTATGTCCCTCGATCCCGGTCTCGGTCGGCGTCCACACCGGCTCCCAAAGTGCCTCGTCGCGGCGGACGACCTCGTCCTCGGTCGTGGTGTCGATCCAGCGCATCGTCATGCCGAGCCGGTCACTGCGGAACCGGAGCCGCGGCAGCCAAGGCGTCGAGGCGAGCCGCGATCTCCTTCCAGCGTCGGATGCCGGGCAGGTCCCCTTCGAGCGCCAGCGTCCCGATGCGTTCCGCGACGAACACCGGGGCGCCCTCGCCGTGCCGACGCTGAACGGCGAGGGCCTCCGCCCACCGCTCCTCGTTCGGCGTCATGCGAGCGCCAGCCCCTCAGCCGACGGAGGAGCCTTGCGCTTCACCCACAGCTCATCGGTCCGCGTCATCTCGATCAGATCGTCTGGATAGCAGCGCTCTTGGAAAGCCAGCGCGTCTTCGAACGAACCGTTCAGCCACCGGTCGTATTCGTCGGGCTGGAGCAGCACCGGCATCCGGTCGTGAATCGGCCTTATCGCCTCGTTGCAGTCGGTCATCACGCCGGAATAGACCGGGCCCCACTCGTCGCTGATGCGCCACAGACCCGCCCAGGCGAAAATCGACTGGTCCTTCACGTTGAACCAGGTGCGCGTCTTCGCACCCTTGGGACCCTCCGCCTCGGCGAAACCCGTGAGGGGGATCAGGCAACGCCACTGCGGCTTGCGCGCGAGGCCGATCCACATCGGCTTGCGCAGGTCGGCGATGTTGTTGACGGGCTTCGGCTTCGCAGTCGGCGACATGCCCTTCAGCCGCAGCGGGAAGCCCCACGTCATCGACTGCGACACGCGCGCGCCCTCGTGCTCGCGGACGACGACGCCCGGCGTGCCGGGATAGACCTCCTCGCCGGCGTTGCTCTGGACGGGGTTGGCCACGCCGAAATGGGCCGCGACCTCGGCGGCGCTCTTACGGACAGTGTAGAGATTGCACATGACGGAAGACTAGCGCGGCACGGTGGCGCTGCAACATGGATCTCGATGGGCGCTGTCGATCAGACTGGACCGGACTCGTCGTCGGGCGCGGCGTCGTCGTGGATCTTGACCACCGCGACGCGGCTAAAGTTCCTGGCAGAGGTCGACCTGGTCGCACCCTCCTGACTGTGGGCTTCGGCCGCCAGAAGCCGGAGGTCGCCGAGGGGCAGACCGCGCAGCCGCGCCATCACGGGGTCGTGTTTCTTCGCGAGCTCGGTGAGAGCCCTGAACACCTCGGTGTGGCGCTCGCTCACGGCCTGCGTGGCAAGCGCCAACACCCGCTCGACGAGGCTCTCGGCCCGCTTCGCGAGCGCCGCCCGGTTGTGGGCGCGGCTCGAGAGGTGGCCGATCGGGTGCTCCTTGTCGAAAGGCCTCAGCACCAGGGCCTCGGCAAGCAGCGGGGCGCCATCGACCGGCTCACCCTTGCCGAAGTGCGCGACCTCCTTGTTCCTCAGCTGCATCAGCTCGCGGTGCGCTGCGCGCAGGGACTGCGGCAGCTTCGAGATGCCGAACCACGGTCTGCGGTCGATAGGCTGGGTGTCGGTGGCGCGCGCGTAGAGGATGATGGCGTTCGTCATCAACGACCCAACGATCGTGGTGAGATCCGCATCCTCGAGCGCCGTCTCGTCGCGGCCGCTTGTGAGGCGACGTAGCAGCCGCAAGGCCAATAGCGCCTCGTCGAGGTCGCGGTGGGCGGACGACACGTCCGTCGCCCGCCTGACCGCCTCAACGAGATCCGGATGCGAGTCCTGCTCTTCGAGCCAGGCGCCCAAGGCGGTCAGATCATAGACTGTTCGCGGCGTCATCGACGTCGGATGCCACCCTGGGCGCTCGATGACGAGTGGCAACCGCGCAGACGGAGCGCGAAGCCAGTCTTTGATTGTCGCCAGCAGTCAGAAGACTGGTCGCCACTCCGGCAGCTGCTGATCCTGACGCAATCGGAGACGCCGCCACTCCAGGGCGGAGAAGACATCCGCCGGGGTCGCGGCGGTCTCGATGGGGAGCGCTGCGGCCGCCTCCCGCACGAAGATCTCGCCGAGCAATGGGTCCTCGAGCCAGGCGTCCTCCCACCAGGCCACGGTCCGTGGGCGCGACGACGCCAGGAGGGCGGCCGACGGCAGGAGGTCGCGCTTCTGGTGCTGGTTCAGGCGCCGGTCGGCGGGCAGCAGGTTCCACAGGTCGTCGCAGGGCCACGCCGACCAGGGCAGGCAGTGGTCGACGTCGAGGCTCGCCATCGTAAGTCGCCGGCCGCTCCAGACACATTCGACAGTCCTGCCTGACGCGAACAGCCGCTGCGCGGCCATACGCCCCGCGACGGTGCTCCGCAGCGGTTCCTGCCATTCGAGAGCCGCCTCCACCCGTCCAGGTTCGACCGCCATCCCCATCCGTGCGGCATAGCGGCGCGTGAGCCTGGCCCATTCGGCGACGAGGACCGGCTCGATCCAGGCGCCGAAGCGCGTCATCGCGCGCCACACGCTCCCCGGGACCGTGATCGTGCCCCAGCCACGAAGCGTCGGCACGTCGAGAACCAAAGTCCCCTGTGGTCCACGCCCGCGCGCGCGTTGCGCACCGAAGACCCGCCGATCCGAGTTGGGGAAGCGCGTGAAGTTGGCGGGCATCGACGCGATCGTCGCCGCGGCCTCGCCGATCGCCCCCCTGACCATTGCCGCCTGGTCACCCGAGTGCACCGCGCCAGGCCGAAGATCCTGCGCCGATGCGCCGAACTCGACGAGAGCCCTGAACCCCGACTTCGCGAAGCCGAGACCGTCGGGGCCGCTGTTTCCCGGAGCCTGCGGCAATCCTAGGCGCACCAGTGGAAGATACATCCGGATCCAGTTCGCCGCGACGAGACCCAGGGGTATCTCGACGGCGTCCGGATCGAGGGCGTCACCGCACGGACGGGCGGTGGCCGGTGCGTATTCGGCGACGCGCGCGACCGCTCTGAGAAGTCCCAGCTTGTAGGTGGAGGACTTGTCGTCCGACAGGATGATGCCGCGCAGCAGAGGCAGCGCACCCCCGCCGTCGTCGGGCACGCGCAGGACCACGGTGGTCCACGACACATCGGCCCTGCCCATCGCGTCCGTCGCACGTTCGACGCGCAAGATCTCCAACCCGTGGGAGCGGGCCAGCACCTCCATCTCACCGAGCGGGGTTGCATGCATCGGACGCCCAGGTGGCGCAGGGCCATCCCGCAGCGTGACCACCATGAGACCGCCCGGCTTCAGAAGCGTCGCGAGCTTCCGGAAGGCCCGCTCCCTCCCGCCAGGCGCGACGTGCTGCCAGACGCAGGCTACCAGGATCGTGTCAAAGGCGAGCGTGAGCCTGTGGACCGCGTCCAGGGCCGGAAGCCGATCGTCGATCCAGCGGATGCGCTCCGATGGATGCCGCCTGACACCTTCCGCGCGCATCGCGGCGGCCGGTTCCACCGCCACCACCTCGTATCCGAGGTCCGCCAGCCACTGCGCGTCGCGGCCGGACCCGGCGCCGACGTCGAGCGCCAGCCCTCCCGCGACGGGATCGCGGAGAAGGCTCTCGATGCTCGCGTAGATTCCAATGAGCTCGGGCCGGTCGTAGCTCTCGGCCAACTCGGCCGCCGCGCCGTCATATGCAGCTATCGTCTCAGCTTCGTCCGCCATCTCAGGCCCCGCTCGCGAACCGCTCGCGATGCCGTGCGACGTATTCCGTCCGAGGATGCAGCCGCGCGTCGGACGGCAGCCGGATCGGACGACCGGAAGACGGGAACAGCTGTCGAAGCTCCGCCGGGACCTTGTTGTGCGAGACGAGCAACCCGAACTGGTCGTCCAGGCTGATCAGGTGGCGGTCGAATAGCCAGTGCGCCGTCGCGGATAGCGCGATGCCGTTCTGGACCTCGTCAGGCCCGCCGTCGGCCACCGACCAGATGTGCGCGGCCTGAGCCTCGGCCTTGCCGCCGCCATTGACGATCCGCAGGCCAGTGACGGCGCAGGTGCTGTCGTAGGCGTCGAGGACGAGACCGCGGAAGGCGGCGTCGCGAATCTTGCGGTTGACCAGCATCTCTTCGATCCGGCGTTCGGTCGGCGGATGTTGGATCAGGCTCTCCGTCGCCGGGTCGAGGAACCTCGGTTCCAGCTCCAGACGGATCGCGTTCTGCGGATCCAGCGTCCGGCTGAGGCCGGAATCCACGATCGCCACGAAATCGGCGGCGTCGATCTCGCGGACCGAGCGGCCCCGCAGCGCCCGTCCGACGACCGAGACGGTGGGCAGCTCCCGGAGAAAGCGCTCCGCGAAGCGGCCATGGTCGTCCCGATAGGGCACCGCGTGATCGAGCTCGAGAAAGTCGGCCACGCGTGCGTAGAAGAGGCCGGCGTCGTTCGGATCCGGATCGATCCGCTCCACGCGGGCCACCGCGACGTAGGCCTTGCGTCCGCCGTCCGATCCCGTCTCGCGGTAGACTATCCAGTCGCCGACGAAGCGCTCCGCGACCCGGAGGTAGACTCGCGGGAAGTGGTAGCGCTCCGCAATGAGGTCGTCGTAGCGGGACGTGCCACTGATCTCGAACACGCCCTTCATCGGTCATTCCCCCACGGCCCAGTCATCACCGTCCGACAGCTAAAACGCAAGCAAACGCGATCACCGCTACCGATGATCTCGTCGAGCGACTCGCGCGAAGTCCCCAATGCATTCGGAAATCGATCCGATTCTGTTGTAATCCATTGAAAACGAAAACGTCCTGGTTGACCCGATCAGGAGCTTGCGGCCTACTCGCGGCGGGGGTGTGATTCTTGGCAAGCTCCGCATTGGCTTCTCTGCCGGACGCGGCGCGTCCGCAGCTCTTCGGTCAACTCGGTCCCGACATCTTCACGGTGTTCTCGGGGGGGGAACCGCGTGCTCCACGAAGGCTGTCTAGAACTACCGCTATCGGTCTGACATCCTCTTACCACCGAGGCCGAGGCCTTGCTGTGATCTACGGCCTGTCGCCGGAATCCGGGCTCCTGACGGCGGACGAGGCGGCCCCCAAGCTCGACCGCGAGGAAGTCAGCCAGCACAGTTCGCTCGCGGATGGCCAAGCGGGAGCGGACGTTGCGTAGCGCCGAGCCCGCGATCGGCTGGTTCATGCTGTCGGAGGCGGACCGGGCCGCCGCCAACCGGCTGCTCGCAAGCGCGTCCTCCGACGGCACGCGCGACGAGCTCGGCTTCGCCCCGATCCACTTCGCGTTCGCAGACCGCTTCTTCCCAGGCACCTCGGTGCAGCACGCCCAGCTCCGTTACGTGTTCTTCGTCGCATGGTCCTACCAGGAACTGCTCTCCAGCACGGCCGGCGAGCGGTTCTCGATCGACCGGTTGTTCGAGATCGAGCAGCGATACTCGCGCCGCCTGATCAAGTCGGTCGAGACGCTGGAAGGTTCGGGCATCTCGGGCTGGACGAAATACGAGGCGGACCAGCGTCCGGTCGTGCGCGCGAGCACCATCTACTGGACCGCGCTCCGCTCGTGGCGGATGGCGACCCCCGTCGCCGGGCTCGGCGAACCCCCGACCGAGACCCAGCTAAGGGGTCTGTGGCCGCGCCTGGTGACGAGGGAGGATGGCGACGACGGCAAGTCGAGCACGGCCGACCTCTTCGAGGGCCTGCCCGCACCGCCGCCCGGCTGGCGAAACAAGACGGGCAAGCTCGAGTTCGCCCTTCTCGCGCGCGAGGCGAGATACCTGCGGCGGCTCTGGGAGGTGGCCGGAAAAGGCGGCACGCAGCCCCTCCTCAGCAGACTGACCGAGCAGGGGGTGACGACGGAATCGCTCTGGTCGGCGAAGGTCCGCAACGCCGCGACGAAGCCAGACCGCGAGGCCCTCGCGCTCGCCGAAAGGGCGGCTTCGGTGGCGTGCATCGCCCGGGCCGCGCACTCCGCACTCATCGAGCGGCGGCGTAACGCGGATCGAAAGACTGAGGACCACCGCCACGCCGACGCCCTGCCCGGGCTCATCGAAGAGCACCGGGACATGGCGCTAGACCTCGACGTGGCAGCGCTCCGGACCGAGACCCACATCGACAACGACCTCGCCGCGTTCATCGAGACCGTCATGGAATGGGTGCGCGAACGACGCCCCCTCGACGCCATCGCAAACGCGCTGACTATAAGGGAGCGCGACCTAAAGGACGTGCGGGCCTATCTCGTGAACGAGCAGCGCCGCCGCGACTGGCAGAAGGGCATCGCGACCCCGCTCGACTACCGATGGCCGGTGGTGCGCGGCATGATCCAGTGCGTCAGGGAGGCCTCGTGACCTTCGGGCGGCGCGACGACCGCGTCTCAATCTTCGGAGCGCTGCGCCCGGACACCGGCCAGACGGTGTCGCGCGCGGTGGTCACGACCTACTCGCTCGACCTGATCGCGATGCTCGGCCTCGTGCTCGCGCTCGGCGGCGACGCGGAGACGGAATTCGAGGCCTCGCCCCTGGGGCTGGTGAAGGCGTTCGACAGGGTGCGCGGGAAGCTCCTCGTCCTGCACCAGCTGAGCCGGGTCGTCGCGCCCAGCGCGCACAGGTCGGTGCTGCCGCTCCTCGACACGATGGTGCGCGCCGTCGCCTCGAACGAACGCAAGGAGAGCTGGCACCCCAAGACGGCCCTGGTGAGGTATGCCTCGGACGCCGGCGTCGAGTGGCGCTTCTGGATCGGCAGCAGAAACCTGACGGGATCGACCGACCGGGACGCGGGCCTGCTGCTGGTGACGTCCAAGGCCAGGACCGCGCGGCCGGTGCCGGACATCGCCGGGCTCGCCGAGGACCTGCTGTCGGACGCGCACCTCGCCGCGGCCGAACTCGCCGAGTTGAAGTCCGCGCGCTGGCTGGCCCCTCCCGCCACCAGCGTGCGCAGCATCCTGTGGCGCCGCCATGGCCAGACGCGGCGCTTCATCGACACGCCACTGCTGGCGCGCGCCGAGCGCGGTTGCGCGGTCAGCCCGTTCATCGACCGGCGTGGCCTCGCCGAGGTGCTGAAGGCCGGCGCGCCCCGCCTCTCGCTCCTGACGACGGAACTGGCCGGAGCGGGGTGCGCACCGGTGGACGGGGTCCGGTTCCACGTCGACGCGGCACCTGAGCCAGCCGCCCCCGTCTCCGTCGAGCAGCAGCAGGACGAGGCGGTCGGCGAATTCGACGATCCTCCCTCGACCGGAATCCACGCCAAGCTCCTCGCGGTATCGAGGGGCAGCCGCACCGCACTGATGCTGGGAAGCGCGAACCTGACGGGGCGAGGCCTGACGGGGCCCAACGCGGAGGCCGTCGCGATCCTGGACATCACCGATCCCGCCCTGGCGGATTCACTCTACGGGTTCGTCCACGGCGGCATCGACCTCGCCGCCGTCGACGTGGACACCGCCGAGGAGAAGGAAAAGGAGCGCGCGGAACGTGAGCTCGACGACCTCATCAGCCAGTTCCTCGAAGTCGGTTTCAGCCTCTCCTACAGGGAGGACGGCCTGCACCTGCTGATCGGCGACGGGGCGGACGAGGCGCTGCGGCTGGCACGGTTCGAGGTGTCGCCGTTCCTCGACCCGGATGCCTGGTCCGTCATCGAGCCGGGCGCCCGGTCAATCCTGCTGCTCGCGAACGGGCCGCCGACGAGCGAGCAGACATGCCTCGTGAACTTCCGCGCCCGAAGCCTCGCCGGCCCGGAAGCGTGCCGCGCCTGGGTCCAGACCCTTGACGTCGACGGCGTCGATCTGGAGCGGAGGGATCGCGCCCTGCTCGCGCGCTATGTCGGGGCGAACAGGTTCCGCGATTGGCTGCGGTCGCTTCTCGACGGGGTCGATGGCACCGGCGGCCAGCGCTGGTCCGATCCCGGCGTTCCGTCGGGTCCACGGGACCCAACAGGCCAGTTGGCCCAGATCTTCACGCTCGAGACGATGCTCGCGGCCTGGGCCCGCGACCACAAGGCGTTCGAGAGCCGCGTGGCGGGGATGATGTCGATGCTGGACTCCTTCGCGGACGTGTTCGCGTCGATCCCCGACGACGGGGAGCGAATGGCCGCGCTCGCGGACGTGGAGGACGTGCGGCCGTTCCTACAGGCCGTCCATGACGCGATCGGCACAGGCTCGTGACGACGCTCGCGAAATTCCAGGAGAGGACCGTCCAGGTCGCGCTTCAACGCCTCGAGGCGGATGGACCGAGACGCTTTCTCGTCGCCGACGAGGTGGGGCTGGGCAAGACGGTCATCGCCCGCTCCGTCGCCGAAGGACTTCGAAGGAACCGCCGCCGCCTGAACGTCATGTATCTCTGCCCAAGTCTGGAGATCGTCGGGCAGAACCGGCTGAAGTTCGTGTCGCTCACCGAGATCGACGAGAAGGACTACAAGACGGGCGAGGACCGGCTCGTGCTCGTTCCCGGCGCGCTCCCCGGCGAGGGCGAGGGCTACCGCATCTTCACCTTCACGCCCGAGACCAGCCTACCTGGTTGGAAGCCCGGTCCCCGGACCGGCCGCAAGGCCGAGCGTGCCGTAATCCGCCGGGTGCTCGACAGATTCGACCGCCTGAGGCCGATCGCCATGCGGCTCGACCGCGAAAGGGGACCAAAGGCACGACCGCTCCTCGACGAGCGGGCGACAAGCCTGGATGGCTACACCCAGATCGGCATCGAACGCGCTCTCCGCGACGTCTTCGACTGTCAGACCGGGAACCTCGAGAAGGCGATCATCGCATGGCTCGAACCGAAGCAGGTCGATCTCGCGGAATTCATCGCCCGCTTCCGCGCCGCTCTCGCCTTGGCCGCCCTGCGTTCGAAGGCGGTCCGCCCCGACCTCGTCATCCTGGACGAGTTCCATCGCTACGCCGACCTGATCATCCCGCGGCCGGAGGTGTCGGAAGACAGGCTCAAGCGTGAGCGCGCGCGGGTGCACGGGCTTCTCGTGGACGCACTCCTGAACGGCGAGCAGAAACCCGCGGTCCTTCTGCTCTCCGCGACACCCTACCGGCTTCGCCGGCTCACCGGCGAGGAGATGCATCCCGTCGAGCACTACCGGGCGCTGGTCGACCTGGCCGTGTTCCTCGCGGACGATCCCGGCTGCCGTGTGACCGTGGAGGCCGCGATGCGGGACTATCACGATGCGCTCGCAACGCCTGGCTCTCCCAGCGCAGTGAGGGAGCAAGTGCTCAAGACGAAATCTCGGCTGGAGGCGCTGCTGGCGCCGCTGATGGCACGCACCGAACGTGCGCTCGTCCACAAGGAGGACCTGTTCAAGCGCGACAACCATCCCGTCGACATCGAGGCGCGCGACCTGATGCTCTTCCGGCACCTCGCCGAGAGCTGCGGCAAGGAATTCGCAGGATGGGCGCCCGCGATGTGGAGCTCGATTCCCTATCCCGCCCAGACCCTGCATGGATACAAGGTCTGGGATAAGGTGTCCGTCGCAAAACCGCCCCCGTTCGAGGCGGGCTCCGGCCGGGGCAGGCTGGCGCATCCTCAGCTGCGCGTGCTCTCGGACATGGTGGGCGGAGCCGAGAGCCTCGCGCTGCCGTGGCAGCCTCCAACGGTGCCATGGTGGCGCCTGGAAGGCCCCTGGTCCTCGAAGCGGACCCATCCGGGGAAGACGCTGCTATTCAGCAAGTGGCGGGGAGCGCCAACCTCCATCTCAGCGCTGCTATCGATAGATCTGACCGGCGGCGTCGGGGGGCACGGCAAGAAGGCGCCCTTCCTAAGGCCCGGCGGCAGCGAGACAGGCGCTCTGGTCGGCATCTTCATGCAATGGCCGAACCTCTCGCTCGCGATCGACCCGGTAAAGGCAAGCCGGGGCGGCCTGTCGGCAATGCGGCGGCAGGTGGCGGAGCAGCTGGAGGAATTCCTCGCCGGCAAGGGCGTGACCTTCGATGGCGACGAGAAGCGGCCGACCTGGATCGTCGCGTGCGGCATCGAGCGTCGGATCTCGATATCGGCGTTCAACCGCGTCGTCTCGCTCGCTGCAGGCGCGCGGACCGGTGGCAAATCAAAGGATTGGAGCTCGATCCAGCCGATCGGGACCATCTCGCGGGCCGAGCTCGCGGCGCTCGCAGAACACATCCTCTCCGCGCCGGGGTCGATCGTCGCGCGCTGCATCAACCGACACGGCATCCCGCAGAACCTGAAGCGGGAATACACGCGCGTCTTCGACTTCGCGTGGAACCGGCTGCGGAGCTATCTCGGACATCGCTCCTTCGCAGAGCTGATCCTCGCTGCGTCAAAGCGCCAGCGCTATCCGGACGCACTGTGCGAGGCGATGCTCAAGGGCGGTTTCGAGGCTGTGCTGGACGAGCAGATCTGCCTGGTCGGCCAACTCGGCGACGCTCGCGGACTGGAGATCGTGGAGCAACTCTCCAGCTGCCTGCTGGACCGGCCAGGGCTCGTGCAGTTCAAGCGGGGAAAGGGAAAGCACCGGGTCCCCGTCCAGGCGGTAGCCCCATTCGCTGGAGGCGAGCAGAGGCGCACGGGTAAGAAGAAGGGCGGGAGGCTGCGCAGCGACACGCTTCGCCGCGCCTTCAACTCCCCGTTCTGGCCACATGTCCTGTGCACGACGTCCGTCGGCCAGGAGGGGCTCGACTTCCACCTCTGGTGCCGTCGCATCGTGCATTGGGACCTTCCGTCGGACCCGGTGGACTTCGAACAGCGGGAAGGTCGGATAGCCCGGTTCGGCAGCCTCGCCGTCAGGCAGTCGCTCGCCGGCAGCCACGGCGATGCCGCACTGGCACGGGCGGAAAAGGGCAGCCCTTTCTCCAGCCTGCTACAGGTCGCCCGGGAGCAGCCCTCGGGCGACACCGGCCTGGAACGCTGGTGGCTGCCCGACGTCGGCCTTCCCGACAGCATCAGCTTCGATTGGCGGTTCAGTCTGAGGTCCGCCAGAAAGGAGCAGATGCTCAAGGACCTGCTCTACTACCGCCTCGCGCTCGGGCAGCCGGATCCGGAGGCGTTCCTCGCGATGCTGAAGCGGGTGGGAGCCGAAGGGGAGGACGCGCGCAGCCTTGCAATCGATCTCTCGGCTATCTCGCGATTTGCCGTGCCGGCGCGATAGCCCGATGTCGCCCGGGCTTGCGCGTCGTCACGAGATTGCCGTCTAGGTCGTCATTGGCCCATCCTGTCGCCGGCTATGGCGCTTGCATCCGGGCCGCGCCAGCCGCCGCCCAGCGCCTTCACGAGCGTCACGGCCGCCTCGAAGCGCCGGGCCCGGATCTGGGCCAGGCCGAGCCTGGCCCCCAACTCCGCCTGGAGCGCATCGAGGACCTCGAGCCGCGAGGCGAAGCCACCGCGGTAGCGCCTCTCGGCTGCCGCCGTGGTCCTCGCAGCGGCCGCGACCGACCTCGTTTGGCCGCCCTCCTCCTCCTGCAGATCCCTGACCGCGGCCAAGGCGTCCTCGGCCTCGGCCAGTGCGCGCAGCACGGTCGACCTGTATTCGGCGGCCCGCTCCCTAAGCTCGGCCCGCGCCCTGGCGAGGTCGGCCCGCCGACGACCGCCGTCGAGCAGCTGGAGGACGCTCGACGCCCCAAGCGCCCAGACCTCGGCGGGGGCGGAGAGGACGGCCGCCGGGGTCGACGCCCGGCCGCCCGCTCCGGCCAGGAGATCGAAGTTCGGGAAGAACGCCGCACGCGCGACGCCGATGCGGTAGTTTGCGGCCTGCACCCGGCGCTCGGCCGCGGCCACGTCCGGCCGGCGCTGAAGGAGCGTTGCGGGAAGCGCGACGCCGAACGAGGGCGGGTCGCCGGACAGGTCACGCGTCGGGAGCGCGAAGGCCGCTGGCGCGACGCCATCGAGCAGGGCGATCGCATGTTCAAGCCGGGCGCGGCGCAGGCGGAGCTCGACCGCTCTGCCGCGCGCGCCCTCGAGCGCCGTTTCGGCGGCTGCAAGGCCCGCGTCCGCGGCGAGGCCCGCGTCGAGCCTTCGGCGGACGAGCGAGGCCGCCCTGGCGAAAGAGTCGCGGGCCTGGTCCGCGATGCCGATCTGCGCGTCGAGAGCCCTTGCCGCGAAGTAGTCGCCAGCCAGCTCCGCCTGGACGCTGACCGTCGTGGCGGTGAGATCGTCCGAGTCCGCCCGGACCTCGGCGGCCGCCGCACGAACGCGGTCGCGGATGCGTCCCCAGGCGTCGAGCTCGTAGGCGATGTCGACCCGCGCGTTCACGTCCGAATACCGGGCCCGGCGCTGCGGATTGGTCACCGCCTGCGAGAGCCGCCCCTCTTCGCCGCCGGCGGAGATGTCGACTTCGGGGAACTGCTCCGCCTCCGTCTCGCGGGCAAGCGCCCGGGCGTCGTCGTAGCGCGCCAGGGCGGCCTTCAGGTCCTGGTTCCCCGGCAGCACGGCAGCCTCCAGCCTGTCCAGCTCGGGATCGCCGAAGCGGCTCCACCATGCCCGGTCCGGCTCGTTCCCAGCCGCCGTCACCTCGGTCCAGCCGGCCTCGCGATAGGCGTTCGGGAGAGCGATCGTCGGAGGGGCGTAGCCGGGGGCGAGCTCGCAGCCGCACAGGGCGGCGGCCATGATCGCGGGCGCCCAGGGTGGGGGCCTCACCGGACCGCGCCTGTCCGCGACGAGCGCGCGATCTCGACGACGTCGCCGCTCCGCAGTGTCGCCGGCGGGTTGACCACGACGAGGTCGCCGGGCGCCAGTCCGCCGAGGACCTCGAGGGACGTCCCGAGATCGCGTCCGAGCCGGACGTCCTTCCAGGTCGCGCGGTTGCCCCGTCCGACGGTCGCGACCCGCACCCCGTCCCCATCGAAGGCCACGGCGTTCGCCGGAAGCTGGAGGGAGTTCGCGCCACCCGGGATCATGAAGGTCACCTCGACGAAGCTGCCGGGCAGCACCGCGCGGGAGCCCTCCATGAGCCGCAGCTCGACGCGGAGGGTCCGCGACTGGGTGTCGATCGCGGACGACGTCCGGACCACGACCGCGTTGACCGCATCGCCCGGTGCGCCGGCGACGCCGACCCTGGCTTGCATCCCGATCGGAATCCGACCCGCATCGGCTTGGGCAACCGCGACCTGGATCCGCACGCGGCTGTCGTCCGAGATCCGGAACAGCTCTGGATCCTGCGCGCCCGGGGCGCCCACGACGGTGCCGATCTCGACCGTCCGCGCCGTGACCACGCCATCATACGGGGCGACCACGTTCTCGTATGACCTCAGAAGGCGGAGCCGGCGCACGTTCGCCTCGGCCGCGGCGACGGCGGCGGCCCCCGAGCGGCCCGCTGCGCTCCGGTCCTCGGCCTCCTGCCTGGAGACCGCTGCGCTCTCGGCCAGCGCCGTGGCCC
>JAEXLC010000336.1 GCA_023445495.1 Pseudomonadota bacterium
GCTTCGACGGCAGCCGCATCGGCCGCGGCGCGAGCATCGGCCGGCTGCTGTCGAGCCGCGACCGGTTCGCCGGTGCCCGAGCGCGCCGGGCGATGGTCAAGGTGCGGCTGGTCAGGATGGCCGGCACCGGCCTCGCGGCAGCGCGCGCCCACCTGCGCTATATCCAGCGCGACGGAGTGACGCGCGACGGTAATCCCGGCGAGCTCTATGGGCGCGATGTCGACGCCGCCGATGGCAAGGCGTTCCTCGATCGCTGCGCCGGCGATCGCCACCAGTTCCGCTTCATCGTCTCGGCCGAGGACGGCGCGGAATATCCCGACCTCAAGCCCTATGTCCGCCGGCTGATGGCGCAGGCCGAGCACGACCTCGGCACCCGCCTCGACTGGGTCGCGGTCGATCACTTCAACACCGACAATCCGCACACCCACATCATGCTGCGCGGCATCGACGACCAGGGGCAGAACCTCGTCATCGCCCGCGAATATATCGCGCACGGGCTTCGCGAGCGCGCCGCCGAGCTCGCCACGCTCGACCTCGGCCCCCGCACCGATCGCGAGATCCAGGACCGGCTGCGCCACGATGTCGAGCAGGAGCGACTGACCGCGATCGACCGCCGGCTCCTTCGCCGGATGGATGCTGACCGGATCACCGGCCCCGCGCACAACGATCCGTTCCAGCAGGCGGTGGCCACGGGCAGGCTGCGCAAGCTCTCCGCGATGGGCTTGGCCGAGGACTTGGGCAGCGGGCGTTGGCGGCTCGCCGACGGGCTGGAGGAGACACTGCGCCGCATGGGCGAGCGCGGCGACATCATCCGGCTGATGCAGCGCGAGCTGACCGCGCGCCGACTCGAGCGGGCGCAGGCCGACCGGGTCATCGAGGGTGAACTGCGGGAGCCGGTCATCGGCCGTGTCGTCCGGCGAGGGTTTTCCGACGAGCACCGTGATCGCCATTACCTGATCGTCGACGGGATCGATGGGCGGGTGCATTATCTTGATATCGGCCGCGCCTCGGCGACCGATCCCACCCCGGAAGGCGCCATCGTCCGGGTGGCACCTCGCACGGCCGAGGTCCGCGAGGTCGACCGCACGATTGCTACGGTGGCCGCATCGAATGGCGGACTTTATTCGGTCGAGCGCCATCTCGAGAACGACCCGCAGGCCAGCCGGGCGTTCGCCGAGGCGCATGCCCGCCGCCTCGAGGCGATACGGCGGGCGGGGTTCTCCGAACGGCTGGCGGACGGGAGCTGGGCCATCGCGGAGGACCATGTCGAGCGGGCCGCCGCCTATGAGGCGCGCCAGCTCCGCGACCGGCCCGTCGCAATCGAGACGCTGTCCGTCATACCGCTGGAACGGTTGCCCGCCGTCGATGCCGCCACCTGGCTCGATCGCACGCTGGCCGGCGAGGAGACCGCGATAGCGCGCGACGCCGGGTTCGGGCGCGAGGTGCGAGGCGCGCTCGCCGCGCGGCGGCAATGGCTGGTCGAGCAGGAGCTCGCCGATGCCGAGGGCGACGATGTCGTCAGGCTGAAGCGAGGGTTGCTGGCAACGCTGCAACGCCGCGAGTTGCTCTGCGTCGCGGACACCTTGCGCGAGGAGCTTGGCAAGGCATTCGTCGAGCCGGTCCGGGACCAGAGGATCGAGGGCCGGCTCACGCGCCAGGTCGAGCTGGCGGGCGGACGCTATGGGCTGGTCGAGCGCAGTCGTGAGTTCAGTCTGGTTCCGTGGCGGCCGGTGCTCGAGCGACAATTAGGCAAGCCGGTGGCTGGCATCATGCGGACCGAGGGAATCAGCTGGCAGTTCGGCCGGAGTCGTGCCGGTCCCCAAATCCCTTGACTGTCGCGACCGCTTCGTGCCCTAAATATCGCCGTTCAGCAACCACATCGAATTTGCTGGAACCTGCCATACGTTCAGGTTTCTAACACGGACGACTCGAACGACAGCCGTAGGGCAAGAGGCGGACAAGCAGGCGATCTCTTCCAGTAGCTTTCGGTGGAACTCGAAGTTCGGACTGATGTCCTGGAGATACTACTGAGCGAGCAGTCGGAGGCGACGTGACCGGCGCCTACGGTGGGCACCATGGCTCGCTCGATAGCCTTTGATTCGACTGGAGAAATCGCAGATAGCCTCCCGCGACCTAATTTCAGAAGCGGGACGAAATGGCGGAATCTTCAAGCCCTGGTTCGACGACTCCTCGCACCCGCATGCACTTAGGCACCGCGATCGGGCTGGGTTTGGTGGTTCTGTTTTTCCTGGTCAGCGGCTCGATTGCCTATCGGAACATCACCCTGCTGCGCGACAATGACGCCAGCATCCGGCACTCGCACCAGGTGATCACCGGGCTCGATGAGATCCTGTCGACCGTGCAGGATGCCGAAACCGGGCAGCGGGGCTATCTGCTGACCGGGCGGGACCAGTATCTCGCGCCGTATAGCGAGGCGGTGGCGCAGGTCAGCGGCAAGCTCGACGCCGTTGCCGAGCTGACCCGAGACAATGCCGCCCAACAGGCCCGCATGGAGCCGCTACGGCGCTATGTCCGCGCAAAGCTCGCCGAACTCAAGCAGACGATCGACCTGCGCCGCAGCAGCGGCTCCGCGGCCGCGCTCGCGGTCGTCAACAGCGATCATGGCAAGGTGGAGATGGATGCGATTCGCGCCCAACTCGACATGATGCAGGAAGAGGAAGCGCGGCTGCGCGCGCAGCGGCTCGAAGAAATGGCCAATGCCTACCAGTCCGCGCGGCTGACCGGGCTGCTCGCCGCGCTGGTCGGTATCGCGCTGACGCTGATCGTAGGCGAACTGCTCCGCCGCGCAACCAGGGCACGCGAGCGCCAGCAATGGTTCGAGGGTGGGCAGGGTCGGCTTTCCGCCGCAATGCTCGGCGATCAACAAGCGGAAGAGCTTGGGGGGAATATCCTGACCTTCCTGTCGAAGTTTCTGGGCGCGAGGGGCGGGGCGATCTTTGCTAGCGACGGCAGCTTCTATCGCCGCATCGCTACGCTGGGCGTTCCCGCCGACGCCGGGATCCCCGAGCATTTCGCGGCCAGGGACGGGCTGCTCGGTCAGGTCGCCGCCGACCGCAGCGCGATCCTGCTTTCCGATATTCCGGACGGCTATCTCACCATCGGTTCGGCATTTGGCCAGGACAAGCCACGCCACCTGGTCATCGCGCCGGCGATCGCCGACGATGGCGTGCTCGGCGTCCTCGAGCTCGGCTTCCTCGAGCCGGTCGGACCCGATGTGCTGGCCTTCCTCGAACAGGCGGCGGGCGCGGTCGGCGTGGCGCTGCGCTCGGCGCAGATGCGCACCGCCCTGCAGAACCTGCTGGAGGAAACCCAGCGCCAGTCGGACGAGCTTCAGGTCCAGGCAGAGGAACTTCGCGTCTCGAACGAGGAGCTGGAGGAACAGGGCAATGCGCTGAAGGAGCAGCAGGTTCGGCTCGAGCAGCAGCAGGTCGAGATGGAGCAGACCAATGCCCAGCTCGAGGAGCAAGCGCAGCAGCTCGAAAACCAGCGCGACGATCTGACCCGCTCCAACGCAGCGGTCGAGCTCAAGGCGCGCGAGCTCGAACAGGCGAGCCGCTACAAGTCCGATTTCCTCGCCAACATGTCACACGAGCTGCGCACGCCGCTCAACTCGCTGCTGATCCTCTCCAAGCTGCTCGGCGACAACCCCAAGGGCAACCTTACCGACGACCAGGTCAAATATGCGACCACAATCCAATCCTCCGGCAACGATCTGCTCCAGCTGATCAACGACATTCTCGATCTGTCAAAGATCGAGGCGGGCCATCTGCAGATCCGCCCGGAGACGGTGGCGATCGACCGGCTCACCCGCGACATGCGCCAAGTCTTCACACCGATCGCCGGCGAGCGCGGGCTCGACTTTGAGATCCGGGTCGCGGACGGTAGCCCGGTGTCGGTCGATACCGACCGCCAGCGGCTCGAGCAGATCCTGAAGAACCTGTTGTCCAACGCCTTCAAGTTCACCGAGCAGGGCAGCGTGACGCTCGAAATCGCGCCTGCCGCCCAGGACATGGTCACAATCGGCGTGATCGACACCGGCATCGGCATCGCCGAGGACCAGCAGCGCGAAATATTCGAAGCCTTCCGCCAGGCCGATGGCACGATCAGCCGCAAATATGGCGGCACCGGGCTTGGCCTCTCGATCTCGCGCGAACTCGCCCGCCTGCTCGGTGGCATGATCGAGCTCAGCAGCACCCCCGGCCAAGGCAGCCGCTTCGCACTCACCATCCCGCTCGCCTATGATCCCGGGCTGGTGGCGGAGCGCGAGGAGCCGATCGCCGCGCCGGTCCAGGCCCCGGCGGCACCGGCCAAGCCCGAGCGGCGGAAGGCGGCGAAGCCCGCGCGCAAGGTGGAAGATGACCGCGACAAGCTCGGCGGCGGCGAGCGCATCCTGCTCGTCGTCGAGGATGACAGCAATTTCGCCGGCATCGTGCGTGACCTCGCGCACGAGATGGGCTTCCAGTGCCTCGTCGCCGGCACCGCGGAGGAAGCGCTGGAACTCGCCCGCGAGTACAAGCCGAGCGCCGTCGTGCTCGACGTCGGCCTGCCCGACCAGTCGGGCCTCGCCGTGCTCGACCGGCTGAAGCGCGACGTCGAGACGCGGCATATCCCGGTGCATGTCGTCTCGGCGGCCGATCACAGCCAGACCGCGCTGTCGCTCGGCGCGATCGGCTATCTGGTGAAGCCGGTCAAGCGCGAGGACCTCGCGGGGGTGCTTGAGGCGCTGGCCGCCAAGCTGTCGAGCAGCGCGCGGCGTGTGCTGATCGTCGAGGACGATCCCGTCCAGCGCGATGCGGTCGCGAAGCTGCTCGCCTCGGGCGAAGTCGAGACCGTCGGTGTCGGCACCGTCGCCGAATGTCTCGAACGCCTCAGGACCGAAACCTTCGACTGCATGGTGCTTGATCTCACCCTGCCCGACGCCTCGGGCTTCGCCCTGCTGGAAACGCTTCAGGAAGACCAGGCGCACAGCTTCCCGCCGGTGATCGTCTATACTGGCCATGATCTTTCGCCGGCCGACGAGCAGCGGCTGCGGCGCTATTCGGATTCGATCATCATCAAGGGCGCGCGCTCGCCCGAGCGGCTGCTCGACGAAGTCTCGCTGTTCCTCCACCAGGTGGTGACCGACCTGCCGCCCGAGCAGCAGCAGATGATCCAGACCGCGCGCAACCGCGATGCGATCCTGGAAGGCCGCCGGATCCTCATCGTCGAGGACGACGTGCGCAACGTCTATTCGCTCACCAACATCCTCGAACCGCACGGCGCTTCGGTGGAAATCGCGCGGAACGGCAAGGAAGCGATCGAAGCATTGGAGAAATCGGGCGGCGATGGCAGTTCAGCAATCGACCTCGTGCTGATGGATGTGATGATGCCGGTGATGGACGGGCTGACGGCCACAAGCGAAATCCGCAAGGATGCGCGCTGGAAGAAGCTGCCGATCATCACGCTGACCGCCAAGGCGATGCCGGACGATCAGGAGCGTTGCATCCAGGCTGGTGCCAGCGATTACATGGCGAAACCGCTCGACGTGGACAAGCTGCTTTCCCTCGTCCGTGTCTGGATGCCGCGCTAAGGATTGCCCATTGTCCGACGCGATCGAGGATATCGAGATCCGGCTGCTGCTGGAGGCGCTCCATCAGCGCTATCACTACGATTTCCGCAACTATGCCCAGGCTTCGATCAAGCGGCGGCTGCGGCAGGCGCGGCAGCAGCTCGGCTTGCCGACCTTTTCGGCGCTGCAGGAAGCGCTGCTGCACGACAAGGCGATGCTGCCGCGCCTGCTCGGCTATCTGACGGTGCAGGTCAGCGAGATGTTCCGCGACCCCGGCTATTTCCTGGCGCTCCGCGAAAAGGTGGTGCCGGTGCTCAAGACCTATCCTTCGCTCAAGGTCTGGATTGCGGGCTGCAGCGGCGGCGAGGAACTCTATTCGCTCGTCATCCTGTTCCGCGAGGAAGGGTTGGAGGAGCGCACGCTCTTCTACGCGACCGACATCAGCCAGGAAGCGCTGGAGACGGCGTCCCGCGGCATCTATCCGCTCTACCGGATAAAGAGCTTCACCGAAAACCACCGCCTGGCGGGCGGCAAGTCTTCGCTCTCCGACTATTACAGCACCGGCTATGGCGGTGCGGTGTTCGACAAGAGCCTGCGCGACCGGGTTGTGTTCTCGGATCACAGCCTGGTGACCGATGCGGTCTTCGCCGAGATGCACCTGATCTCGTGCCGCAACGTGCTGATCTACTTCAATCGCGAGCTGCAGGACCGCGCGGTGGGGCTTTTCCGGGGTTCGCTGGTCCGCGGCGGCTTTCTTGGGCTCGGGTCGAAGGAGAATCTCCGCTTCTCCGCCCATGCCGAGGGGTTCAGCGACTTCGTGCGCACAGAGAAGATCTATCAGAGGCGCGACGGATGAGCGGCGACGCCACCCGCGCCGTGGTGATTGGCGCCTCCGCCGGCGCGATCCAGGCCCTGTCTCTGATCCTGCCCGAACTGCCCGGGGATTTTCCCTGGCCGGTGCTGATCGTCGTCCACATTCCCGCCGACCGCGACAATATCCTGGCGCCGTTGTTCGAGCAGAAATGCCGGATGGCGGTACGCGAGGCGGAGGACAAGGAGCCTGCGCTGCCCGGCACCATCTATTTCGCCCCGCCCGATTATCATCTGCTTGTCGAAGCCGATGGCAGCCTTTCGCTTTCGACCGAAGAGGCCGTGCTCTATTCGCGCCCCTCGATCGACGTGTTGTTCGAAAGCGCCGCCGACGCCTTTGGCGATGCGGTGACTGCGATCGTGCTCACTGGAGCCAGCGCCGACGGCGCCGTGGGACTCCGCGCGATCTGCGACGCCGGGGGCACCGCGCTGATCGAGGAACCCGAGACCGCCTATGCCGATGCGATGCCGCGCGCCGCGATCGCAGCCTGCCCGTCGGCGCGCGTCCTCACGCTCGAGGCAATCGCTGACCATCTGATGAAAGATCTCTCCGCATGAAGACCCAGACGGTTAAGTTCCTCCTGGTCGACGATCTCGAGGAAAACCTGCTTTCGCTCGAGGCCCTGCTAGCGCGCGACGAACTGGAGATCTTGAAGGCCCGCTCGGGCGAGGAAGCGCTCGAGTTGCTGCTCCAGCACGAAGTCGCGCTCGCGCTGCTTGACGTCCAGATGCCGGGGATGGATGGGTTCGAGCTCGCCGAGTTCCTGCGCGGCAATGAGCGCACCCGGCACATCCCGATCATCTTCGTAACCGCCGGCACCGCTGATGCGCAGCGTCGCTTCCGTGGGTACGAGGCCGGCGCAGTCGACTTCATTCAGAAGCCCATCGAAGCCGATATTCTGCGCAGCAAGGCTGAAGTCTTCTTCGACCTTTGCCGTCAGCGCCAGATCGTCGCCGCGCAGCGCGACGCGCTAGAAGCCGCGACGCTGGCGCTGCAGGAGGCTGATCGCCGCAAGGACGTGTTCATCGCCATCCTCGCGCATGAGTTGCGCAATCCCGTCGCCGCGCTGCATGCCGGTATGCACCTTCTCCAGAAGCGCGCCGACACCGACCAAGCCGCCTATATCCGCGAACGGATGGAGAGGCAGCTTGCTCACCTGCGGCGACTGGTCGACGATCTGCTCGACACTTCCCGCATCGTCGAAGGCAAGATTTCGCTGCGGAAGGACCGCATCGACCTGGCAACGATTCTAAATTCAGCGATAGAGGCGAGCCAGACCAATATCGATGCCTCCGGGCACAGCTTCACGGCGCAACTGCCCGAAGAACCGGTCTGGCTGGTGGCGGACCATACGCGTGTCGCCCAGATCGTCGCCAATCTGCTCAACAACGCCGCGCGCTACACCCCGCCTGGTGGCGCGATCCATCTCCGCGCGGGGGCCACCGCCGAAGAAGTTCACATCGAGGTGCGAGACAACGGGGTTGGCATTCCGCGGGAAATGCAGGAGCGGATTTTTCAGATCTTCGCACAAGTCGAGGGGCAGCAGGATCGCGCCACCGGCGGTCTGGGTATCGGCTTGGCGCTGGTTCGCCAACTTGTCGAACTCCATCAAGGCGCGATCGAAGTAGCGAGCGATGGGGCCGGGTTTGGAAGCACCTTCACGGTGCGTATTCCGATTGCGGGAACCACCCCAATTCACGATGAGAGCTAGCCCGCGCTAGCGGCACTATTTGGATGTTGCCGGCAGGTGGCGCGGCTGGAAAGCCGCGCAACGCCCGCCCGACGAGCAGTTGTGAACGCTTCCGAATTTCGGGTCAGCATCTTCGAGTAAGCAAATTGCTTTGACAGGTAACCATGTTCGGTCTCGTGTTCTCACGCCATGATTGCCTTAGCGGAGGGGATTGGACGCGGTACCTTGGAAGAAAAATTAGTGTTACCAAGGCGCACCGGTCAAATGCCATTGACGCCGAACCGGCAGTATCCAACTAGCCGGAAGTCACGAGACGCGGCCCAGTTGGGTGAGCCGAACGATGGTCGCTTCGCAGGATTGTGCATCAACAGCGGCCTATCAGCTAACGGCCCAATTGAAGACAGGGGTCCGAATGGCACCAGCGAGGCACCTTGAGTCACCAGCGAAGACCTGATGCCGGTTTGAAAATAGAGCGAGTCTTGAGGCCGAGCCCCGGACATTGAGTCGCGCGGGCGGAGGCCCGCATGACACCGACAAAGCTCCTCCTTGGCCAGATGCTAGTTGTCGCCGCGATCGTCGTGGCGGGCATCTGGTTCGCGACCCAGTGGGCAGCGGCGGCGCTGGCCTACCAGCCCGAACTCGGCACGCCATGGTTCCGGCTCGGCGCAACGCCGGTCTACGCGCCCTGGTCGATCTTCCCCTGGTGGTTTCATTTCGATGCCTATGCCCCGGTCGTCTTCGACGAGGCCGGCGCAATCGCGGCTGCGGGCGGTCTGCTCGGCTGCGGCGCGGCGGTGGCCGGATCGGTCTGGCGGGCGCGGCAGCAGCGCAACGTCACGACCTACGGGTCGGCGCGCTGGGCGGGTACTCGCGATATCCGAGCCGCCGGCCTAGCGGCAAAGGCCGGCGTGTTCCTCGGCCGCGCGGCGTCGCGGTACCTGCGCCATGATGGGCCGGAGCATGTCATGGCGTTCGCGCCGACGCGCTCGGGCAAGGGCGTCGGTCTCGTCGTGCCGACCCTGCTCGGCTGGACCGGCTCGACGGTCGTCCACGACATCAAGGGCGAGAACTGGCAGCTCACCGCCGGCTGGCGCGCTCGCCTCTCGCATTGCCTGCTCTTCAACCCGACCGACGCGCGCTCCGCGCGCTACAATCCGCTGCTCGAGGGGCGCCGCGGCGCGGACGAGGTCCGCGACGTCCAGAACATCGCCGATATCCTGGTCGATCCGGAGGGTGCGCTCGAGCGGCGCTCGCACTGGGAGAAGACCAGCCATTCGCTGCTGGTCGGCGCGATCCTCCATATCCTCTACGCCGAGGAGGAGAAGACGCTCGCGCGGGTCGCGACCTTCCTGTCCGATCCCGAGCGCCCGTTCGTCGCCACGCTGCGCGCGATGATGACGACCAATCACCTCGGCACCCAGGAGATGCCGCTGGTGCATCCAGTCGTCGCATCGGCGGCGCGCGAAGTGCTCAACAAGTCCGACAACGAGCGCTCGGGCGTGCTGTCCACGGCGATGTCGTTCCTCGGCCTCTACCGCGATCCCACCGTCGCGGCGGTCACGGCCGCGTCCGACTGGCGGGTCGAGGATCTGGTCGCCGCGCCGAATCCGGTGTCGCTCTACCTTGTCGTGCCGCCCTCCGACATCAGCCGTACCAAGCCGCTCATCCGGCTCGTGCTCAACCAGATCGGCCGGCGCCTGACCGAGCAGCTCCATGCCGCGGGCGCTCCGGGGCGCCACAAGCTGCTGATGATGCTGGACGAGTTCCCGGCGCTGGGACGCCTCGACTTCTTCGAGACCAGCCTCGCGTTTCTCGCCGGCTATGGCGTGCGCGCCTTCCTGATCGCGCAGAGCCTGAACCAGATCGAAAAGGCATACGGCGAGCACAACGCCGTCCTCGACAACTGCCATGTCCGCGTCGCCTTCGCGACCAACGACGAGCGGACCGCGAAGCGGATCTCCGACGCGCTCGGCACCGCGACCGAGCAGCGCGCCATGCGCAACTATGCCGGCCACCGCCTCGCGCCCTGGCTCGCGCACGTCATGGTCAGCCGCCAGGAAACCGCCCGCGCACTGCTGACGCCCGGCGAGGTCATGCAGCTGCCGCCGACCGACGAGGTCGTGCTGGTCGCGGGCTACCCGCCGGTCCGCGCCCGGAAACTGCGCTACTTCGAGGAAGCGCAGTTCAAGGCGCGGGTGCTGCCGCCTCCCGCTCCCGGACGCGGCGGGGCAGCCGACCTGCCGCCGCACCGCGCCCATGACTGGCAGGACCGTGCCCGCCCCATCGACGCGCGGCTCGCCGAGGCTGCGGCTGAAGACGAGGAGGAGGCCGGCGGCCTCGAGCAGGCGCGCCATCCCGCCCAGGAAATCGTCGCCGCGACACCCGTCGATCTGGCACCCGCCGATCCGCTCGGGTTGGGGGAGGACGAAGGCGACGCTGCCGCTGACAAGCGCGCGATGGACCAGGCGACCGCCGGCACCGCGCGGCGCGCCTATGCCCTGGACATGGCCGACAAGCGGCCCGGCAATTTCGAGCTGGACTTCTGAGATGGCCGAGCGCGTCCGCCACCAGCTCTTCCTCCCAAAGCCGGTCAGCGACCGTCTCGAGGCACTCGCCGCAGCGCCCGGCGCGACCAAGTCCGCGATCCTCGCCGACGCGGTGACCGCCTGGCTCAACCGCCGGGGGACCTCCGAGCTCGAGGATCGCTTCGCGTTGCGGCTCGACCGGATGTCCAATGCGTTCGGCCGCATCGAGCGCGACGGCCAGGTCGTGCTCGAGACGCTCGCGCTGTTCATCCGCTTCGAACTCTCGATCCAGGCACCGCTCGCCGAGAACGACGTGGCGGGCCGCGCGCTCGCGCGCGAGCGCTTCGAGGCGTTCGTGACGCAGGTCGGACGCGCCGTCGCGACCGGCAGGCGCACGCTCCTCCCCGGAGAGGAAGAGCGATGAGCGAGATCCTCTCCTCCGACCGCCGACGCGCGATGCTGCGTACGGCGATGGGGCCCGACATCGCCTCGGCGCTAGCCGATCCACTGGTGGTCGAGGTCATGGTCAATCCCGACGGGTCGCTGCGCCTCGACCGGCTCGGCGAAGGCCGGATCGATACGGGCATCGTCCTGGAGGCGCCGCAGGTCGAGCGAATCGTCCGGCTGATTGCGAGCCATGCCCGTGCCGAGGTCCATGCGGCGCAGCCGATCATTTCTGCCGAGCTGCCGCAGCATCTCGATGGCCGGGCCGGCGAACGCTTCGAAGGCGTGCTGCCACCCGTCTCGACCGGCCCCTGCTTCTCGATCCGCAAGCCCGCCCAGCGCCTCTACACGCTCGACGACTATGTCGCCGACGGGATCATGTCCGCCGTGATGGCGGACGCACTCAGGGCGGCGGTCACCCAGCGGTTCAACATCCTCATCGCCGGCGGGACGAGCTCGGGCAAGACGACTCTCGCCAATGCGCTGCTTGCCGAGATGCGCTGGGTGGATGCCCGCGTCATCCTGATCGAGGATACGCGCGAGCTGCAGAGCCCGGCACCGGACACCGTTGCGCTGCGCACCCGCCCGGGAATCGTGTCGATGACCGACCTGGTGCGCTCGACGCTGCGCCTCCGACCGGACCGGATCATCGTCGGCGAGGTCCGCGGGCCCGAGGCCCTCGACATGCTGAAGGCCTGGAACACCGGCCACCCCGGCGGGATCGCGACCGTCCACGCCAACTCGGCCGAGGCCGCGCTCTACCGCGTCGAGCAGCTCGTCCAGGAAGCGGTCGCCACCGTGCCCCGCCGCCTCGTCGCCGAGGCGATCGACCTCGTCGTCTTCATCGCCGGACGCGGCGCCCATCGCTCGGTCGACGCGATCGCGCGCGTTGCCGGCGTCGACCCCGACAGCGGCGCCTACGCGCTCGCCCCCTTCCACCTTCCCACCAGCCAAAGAGCCTGACCATGAAGACCATTGCCTCGCCCACCAAGCCGCGCCTGCTCGCCGGCGCCGCCATCGCCGTCCTGGCTGCGAGCCAGGCCTGGGCATCCGGAACCGGCATGCCGTGGGAGGAGCCGCTCCAGCAGGTGCTGGAGTCGGTCCAGGGCCCGGTTGCGAAGATCGTCGCGGTGATCATAATCATCGTGACCGGCCTGACATTGGCGTTCGGCGAGACGGCCGGCGGCTTCCGCCGGCTCATCCAGATCATCTTCGGCCTGAGCATCGCGTTCGCGGCGTCGAGCTTCTTCCTGTCCTTCTTCTCGTTCGGCGGCGGGGCGCTGCTGGCGTGATCGGAGACGGCCAGCATCTCGAAGGGTTCGAGGCGCCGCTCCACCGGTCGCTCGCCGAGCCGATCCTGCTCGGCGGCGCGCCGCGCGCCATCGCGATCGTCAACGGCACCGTCGCCGCCGCGCTGGGTCTCGGACTCCAGCAATGGATCGCGGGCGTGCTGGTCTGGGCCGTCGGGCATACCATCGCGGTGTTCGCGGCGAAGCGCGACCCGGACTTCGCTCCGGTGCTCGCGCGCCACCTGCGGCAGCGGGGATATCTCGCATGCTGAACCTGCGCGAATATCGCAGCCGCGCCGACCGGCTGGCCGATCATCTGCCCTGGGCGGCTTTGGTCGCGCCCGGCGTGGTGCTCAACAAGGACGGCAGCTTCCAGCGCACGCTGCGCTTCCGCGGCCCCGACCTCGAATCGGCGACCGAGGCCGAGCTGGTCTCCGCCTGCGCGCGCGCCAACAATGTGCTCAAGCGCTTCGGCTCGGGCTGGGCACTGCACATCGAGGCCGAGCGCCGCGAGGCGCCGGGCTATCCGGCGAGCGACTTCCCGGACGCGGCGTCCTGGCTCGTCGACGAGGAGCGGCGCGCGTCGTTCGAGGCGGCGGGCGCCCATTTCGAGAGCCGCCACCATCTCACCCTGACCTTCCTGCCGCCGCCCGACCAGGCGGACAGCGCCGGCCGGGTGCTGGTCGAGCGTGCCGATGCGCCGCAGGGCCGCGACTGGCGCCAGGCGCTGGCCGGGTTCGTCGCGGAGACCGATCGCGCGCTCGACCTCCTTTCGGGCTTCATGCCCGAGATCGCCGCGCTCGACGATGCCGAGACGCTCGCCTTCCTCCACGGCATGATCTCGACGCGACGCCATGGCGTGCGCGTGCCCGAGACGCCGATGTATCTCGACGGGCTGCTCGCCGACGAGGCCGTAACCGGCGGGCTCGAGCCGATGCTCGGGTCGTTGCACCTGCGGACGCTGACTATCCTCGGCTTCCCCGGCCTCAGCCGGCCCGGGATCCTCGACGCGCTCAACCACCAGGATTTCTGCTATCGCTGGGTCACGCGGTTCATCTCGCTCGACAAGACCGACGCGACCAGGGCGCTGACCCGGCTGCGCCGCCAATGGTTCAACAAGCGCAAGTCGGTCACCGCGATGCTGCGCGAGGTGATCTACAACCAGCCGGTCCAGCTGCTCGACAGCGACGCCGACAACAAGACCGCCGACGCCGATCTCGCGCTCCAGGCGCTGGGCGGTGACCATGTCGCCTTCGGCTACCTCACCACGACGATCACCGTCGCCGACGTGGATCGCGCCCGTGTCGAGGACAAGGTCCGCGCGGTCGAGCGGATCGTCAACGGGCTCGGCTTCACCTGCATCCGCGAGGGGCTGAACGCGGTCGAGGCCTGGCTCTCGAGCCTGCCCGGCCAGGCCTATGCCAATGTCCGCCAGCCGCTCGTCCACACGCTCAACCTCGCGCACCTGATGCCATTGTCGAGCGTCTGGGCGGGGCCTGCGCGCAACCGGCACCTCGAGGGGCCGCCGCTCCTCCATGCCGAGACCAGCGGGTCTACCCCGTTCCGGCTGTCGACCCATGTCGGCGATGTCGGGCACATGATGATCGTCGGGCCGACGGGTGCCGGCAAGTCGGTCCTGCTCGCGCTGATCGCACTCCAGTTCCGCCGCTATCCGGGGAGCCAGCTCTATATCTTCGACATGGGCCGCTCGGCGCGCGCGGCCACGCTGGCGATGGGCGGTGCGCATCACGGCCTCGGGCTCGGCGGCGACGCCGGCGAGACGATCGCGTTCCAGCCGCTCGCCGGGATCGCCGACGCTGGAGAGCGCGCCTGGGCGGCCGAATGGATCGTCGCGCTGCTCGCGCACGACAAGGTCGTGGTCACGCCGGAGGTGAAGGAAGCCGTCTGGTCGGCGCTGACCAGCCTGGCGAGCGCGCCGATCGAGGAGCGGACGCTCACCGGCCTCTCGCTGCTGCTCCAGTCGACGGCGCTCCGCTCGGCGCTCGCGCCCTATACGCTTGAGGGCCCGTTCGGCCGTCTGCTCGATGCGGCCGAGGACGATCTGCGCATGGCGGATGTCCAGTGTTTCGAGACCGAGGCGCTGATGGGCGCCGGCAGCGTGGTCGCGCCCGTCCTGACCTATCTCTTCCACCGACTCGAGGCGCGGTTCACCGGACGCCCGACATTGCTGATCCTCGACGAGGCCTGGAAGTTCCTCGACCACCCGCTCTTCGCCGCGCGCATCCGCGAGTGGCTGAAGACGCTGCGCAAGAAGAATGTCGCGGTGATCTTCGCGAGCCAGAGCCTCGCCGACATTGCCGACAGCGGCATAGCACCCGCGATCATCGAGAGTTGCCCGCAGCGCATCCTGCTTCCCAATGCCGCGGCGATCGAGCCGCAGGGCCGCGCTGCCTATCAGCGGTTCGGGCTCAACGACCGGCAGATTGAGCTCGTCAGCCGCGCCACGCCCAAGCGGCATTATTACCTACAGTCCGCGGCCGGCAACCGTCTCTTCGAGCTGGGCCTCGGGCCCATAGCGCTCGCGCTATGCGGTGCCTCCGATCCCGCCACCCAGGCGCGCATCGACGCGCTGCTCGCCGCGCACGGCCCGGCCGGATTCGCCGCGCACTTCCTCGAAGACGCCGGGCTCGACTGGGCCGCGGCGCTGCTCGCCCAATTCCCCGATCCCCAAGCGAAGGAGTAGAAGTGATGCGTATCCTCACCCGTAAGAACCTGATCGCGACGACGCTGGGCCTCGGCGCCCTGGGCTCGCTGACAATGGGTTTCGCCACCTCGGCGCACGCGCAGATCACGGTGTTCGACCCCAGCAACTACAGCCAGACCGTTCTGACCGCGGCGCGCACGCTCCAGCAGGTCAACAACCAGATCCAGTCGCTCCAGAACGAGGCGCAGATGCTGCTCCGGCTGGACAGGAACCTGACGGGCATCGCCTTTCCGCAGCTCCAGGCGCTGCTCGACAAGCTCGACGGTATCGACCGGCTGATGCGGCAGGCGCAGAGCGTCGACTTCGAGGTCGACCAGCTCGAGGCGAGGCTGAAGGCGCTCTATCCGCGCAGCTTCGACCCCGGCTCGACGCGCGACCAGCGGCTGCAGGCGGCCCGGGCGCGCTACGACGCGAGCACCGATGCGCTGCGGCGGACGATGACCGTCCAGAGCGGGATCGTGCAGCAGGCGCGCGAGGATGCCGAGGCGCTGGCCGAGATCGCGGCGCGCAGCCAGGGCGCGGAAGGCGCACTCGCCGTCGGCCAGGCGACCAACCAGCTGCTCGCGCTCACCGCCAAGCAGGGCATGGCCCTCCAGCAGATGATGGCCGCGCAGTTCCGCGCCGACGCGCTCGAGAAGCAGCGCCAGCTGACCGAGTCCGAGGCGTCGCGCGCCGCGACGCGCAGGTTCCTCGGTAGCGGCACCGCCTACACGCCCCGGCAATAGCGAGACCGGCCGCGGCGGAACGAGCCCCCTGCCGCCGCGGTCGCAGCCCGCGGGGCCTGGCCACCCGCTCCCCCTGGCCGGGCCCCGCGGCACCCAGATCCAAGGAAGACCCCGTGAACGACCTCAACGTGATCGACCGGTTCATGGCCGACTTCATCCGCTACATCGACAGCGGGTTCGGCCTGCTCGGGCCCGATGTCGGCTTCCTGACATCCGTGCTGATCGGCATCGACATCACGCTCGCCGGCCTGTTCTGGGCGATGGGCGGCGAGGACGACATGATCGGCCGCTTCCTCAAGAAGATCCTCTATATCGGCGTGTTCGCGCTGATCCTGAATCGTTTCCAGGCGCTCGCCGACATCATCTTCCGCTCCTTCGCCCAGGCAGGGCTGACCGCCGGCGGGGGAACGCTCTCCGCCGACGACCTGCTGCGCCCGGGCCGGCTCGCTGGCACCGGGTTCCAGGCCGCCTGGCCACTGCTCGACCAGGCGAGCGACCTGCTCGGCTTCACGACCTTCTTCGAGAACTTCATGACGATCATGGTGCTCCTGATCGCCTGGGTGATCGTGATCGTCGCCTTCTTCATCCTCGCGGTGCAGATGTTCGTCTGCATCCTCGAGTTCAAGCTGACGACGCTCGCCGGGTTCATCCTCGTGCCGTTCGCGCTGTGGAACCGGACCAGCTTCCTCGCCGAGCGCGTGCTCGGCAACGTCATCTCGTCGGGCATCAAGGTGATGGTGCTCGCCGTCATCGTCGGCATCGGGTCGGGCTTCTTCACCGAGTTCGCCTCGGCCCTCCAGGGCAAGGAGCCCGATATCGGCCAGGCGATGAGCCTCGTGCTCGCCAGCCTCGCATTGTTCGGCCTCGGCATCTTCGGCCCGGGCATCGCCTCCGGG
>JAEXLC010000080.1 GCA_023445495.1 Pseudomonadota bacterium
ACCGGAGCCGGCGCATCCGCCGCGGCGGCACCGCGCTGCTGCGCCTCGACCGAGGGGATCGACTGGACGACCGGGGCCGAGGGCTGGATCACCACCTGCGGCTGGGCCGCCGGTGCGGGCGCAGGCGCCGGGGTCGTCATGATCGGCGGCGGCGTCACCTGCTGGGGAGCGTCCTGCGCGAAGGCAGGAATGGCGAGGAAAGCGGCACTGAGAAACAGCGCGGCACGGGTGGTACGCATTACGGGTCTCTCCTTCATGTCGCAGGTTCAATGAATGGAACCCGGATTCCGTCGCGAAGGAGGCTCGAAACTGCGGTGAACTGCACGTCATGAACGACGAACAGCATCGTTCATCTGGGATTAATTGCAGATTTATGCAGCACTTACAGACGGGCAAAAAGTTCCGCCATTTCAATCTGCAAGGTGAGAAGCTGACCTTGGCGGAGAGATGAGGCAGCGCCCCATCCCTCCGCCAGGCCCTTGGACGGATGCCTAGAAGCGTCCGGTCAGCTGCACGCCGTAGAAACGCGGCTCAGCCGGGATGTAGGTCGGGTTGCCGAAGCCGCCGCCGGTGTTGCCCGCGTCAAGCAGATAGCGCTTGTTGGTGGCGTTCCGGACATAGGCGGCGATCTCGTAACGGCTCTCGGCGAAGCTGACGCCCGCCTTCGCGTTCACCAGCACCACGCCATCCTGCGAGATCGCTTCCTTGTTCGGCACCTCGAAATAGATCTTGCTGCGATAGGTCACACTCGGGGTCGCGAAGAAACGCACGCCGCCGCCGAGCTGCGCATCCACCGTGAAGCCGGCAGCCGCCTGGACTTCGGGCTGCAGGCGGAACTTGTTGCCCGCATAGATGCCGTTCGCCTTGGTCTTGTCGATGCCGCCATCGATATAGCCGATGTTGCCGAACATGCTGAACCACGACACCGGGCGCACCAGCAGTTCGGCCTCGACACCGAGATTGCTCGCGCTGCCGGCGCTTTCCGTGACGCTCGATCCGACTGGACGGCCCGAGGGATCGTTGGCTTCGGTGACGGTGCGCGAGACCTGGAAGTTCTTGTACTTCTGGTAGTAGACGCCGAGCGAGCCCGAGACGATGCCCTTCGACGCCTTGATGCCGCCCTCATAATTCCACACGGTCTCCTCCGGGATCACCGACGTGGCGGCGGCGCCCTGGTTGACCGTCGGCGAACGGCGACCCTTCGAGACGGTACCGTAGAGGTTCAAGCCCTCGCTCAGGCGATACAGCACATTGAAGCGCGGCAGGAACGCCTGGAAGCTGTCCTCCGACCAGAGGGTGCCCTTCGTCGTCACCTGTCCCGGGATCAGCGCAGCGCCGGAAAGCACCGACTTCGGCGCCACCGCATAATAGCCCGACTTGCGCTGCTCGATCAGCGCGCGGATGCCGGCGGTCAGCTCCAGCCGCTGGGTCGGCATCCAGGTCACTTCGCCGAACATCGAGTAGCTGTCGTTGATGCCCTTGTTGGTGAAGATCGAACGATAGGGAATAACCGTTGCCTTGCCGCCGGTAAGCAAGCTCGTCGCCTGTGCCGCAGTGACCGTGCCGTTAGGTGCAATGCAGCCCAGGCCCTTGATCACATTGGCCGCGCACTGGAGATAGATGCCCTCTTCGGTCGAGAAGGGCACTTCCTGGCGGTTGTTCTCGTGGAAGACATTCCAGCCGAAGCTGGCGCGCGCGTGATCGTCGCTATAGGCGAAGCGCGATTCATGGCTGATCTGCGAGCCATAGGCGCCTTCGGCGAATTCGAGATACCAGGCCGCAGAGCCATCGGCGTCGAAGATTTCGAGCGAGTCGAAGCTGCGATAGCCATTCACGGTGGTGAAGTTCCAGCCATCGGCGAAATCATAGCTGGCCGTCAGGTTGGCGTCATAGACGTTGCGGTGCAGCCCCAGCTTCTCCGCGCCTAGCGCGGCCTTCGACACCGGCGAGCCCGACAGGTTGGCATCGCCGAACGGATTGCCCGGGCCCTTCGAGGTCGGGTACAGTTTCGAGATGAACGGCGTGCCGCTGTTGCGCTGGCGATCATAGGTGCCGATCAGGTCCACCGTCAGCGCGTCGCTGGGCGTGAAGCGCAGCGAGGCGCGGACGCCAAGCTGGTTCTGAGCGTAAAGATCGCCCTGGGTCGTCGAGAGATTGTGGACATAGCCGTCGCGCTTCTTCCATTCGAAGGCGACACGGCCGGCGATCACGTCCGAACCCAGGTTCAGATGGCCGCCGAGCTGCTTCTGGTCGAAATTGCCAAGGCCGCCATTCAGCTCGCCGGAGAACCCCGCTCGCGGCCGGGCCGAGATCATGCTGATCGCACCGACCGCCGATGCAGTGCCGAACAGCGTTGCCTGCGGGCCCTTGATCACTTCGACGCGATCGAGGTCATAGACCGCCTGATAGGCGCCGCGCGACCGCGAGATATCGATGCCGTTATAGTAAAGAGTGACGCGCGCCGCCTGCTGCGCCGAGCCGCTGTCCGACGTGATGCCGCGGATTACGATACCGGGGTTGTTGGCGCTCTGCTCCTGGATGTTGAGGCCCGGGACATAGGCGGACAGCTCATCGAGATCCGAGACGCCAAGATCCTTCATCCGCGCATCGGTGAGCGCCGAAATGGTGATCGGCACGTCGATCGCGCGCTGCTCGATCTTCTGCGCGGTGACGACGATCTCGTTACCGCCCGTCGCCTCTTGCGACGCCTCCGGAGCCTGCTGCTGCGCATGCGCCACGCCCGTCGCGGTCGATGCCAGCAGCACCGCGAGCAACTTCATCTTGCTTGTCATGGAAACCAACCCCCTTGTTTGTTAACCCGAAGCGGAGGCCAGTGGGGGCGGATTGTTACGCCCGCGCTGCATTGCAGCATCACTTTCGTTGCAATGCGAAACGTTTTTGAGGGACAGCGGAAGCGCATAGAACTTATTGCGTCCCGGCCCTTTGACAGAATCCAACGCGGACCCTATATCCCGCTCCTCACCACGGCTTCGGGAAATGATGCGTCGTCGCGCAGCGCATCGGTCGAATTGGAGTCGGGGTCTCATAAGACGCTGAAAGCTGCCGAAACCCGAAATGGGAGTCGCGCGGCTTTTTCTGCGTCTTTCCGCACGTCCCGGCCCCGGACAGGGGCACCGAAATCTACTGCTGACGAGGCACAATACACCCATGGCAACCAAGGCGATCGAAGGCGGCACGTTCAAGCGCCGCATCCGCAAGGTGTTCGGCGACATCCACGAAGTGGTGCAGATGCCGAACCTGATCGAGGTTCAGCGCGAATCCTACGAACAGTTCCTCCGCAGCGATCCTTCGATCGGTTATGTCTCCGGCCTCGAAAAGACCCTGCGCTCGGTCTTCCCGATCCGCGACTTCGCCGGCACCGCCGAGCTCGACTTCGTCAACTACGAGCTCGAGAATCCGAAGTTCGACGTGGAAGAGTGCCGTCAGCGCGGCATCACCTACGCAGCGCCGATGCGCGTTACCCTTCGCCTCATCGTGTTCGAGGTGGATCCCGATACGGAAGCCCGTTCGGTGCTCGATATCAAGGAGCAGGACGTCTACATGGGCGACATGCCCCTGATGACGGGCAACGGCACCTTCTTCATCAACGGCACCGAGCGCGTGATCGTGTCGCAGATGCACCGTTCGCCTGGCGTGCTGTTCGACCATGACCGCGGCAAGACCCATGCCTCGGGCAAGTATCTCTTCGCGGCGCGCGTGATCCCGTATCGCGGCTCGTGGCTCGACTTCGAGTTCGACGCCAAGGATATCGTCAACGTCCGTATCGACCGCAAGCGCAAGCTGCCGGTGACGTCGCTGCTCTATGCCCTGGGCCTGAGCGGCGAGGACATCCTCAACTATTTCTACAACCGCGTGACCTTCGTCCGCGGCCCGAACGGCTGGCAGATTCCGTTCGACCCGACCAACTGGCGCGGCGCCAAGCCGTCGTTCGACATCGTCGACGCCAAGTCGGGCGAAGTGATCTTCCCGGCTGGCCAGAAGATCAGCCCGCGTGCCGCCAACAAGGCGCAGAAGGACGGTCTCGAGACCCTGCTGATCCCGACCGACGAGATCTTCGGCCGCTATTCGGCCTATGACCTCATCAACGAGGCGACCGGCGAGATCTATATCGAAGCCGGCGACGAAGTCTCGGCCGAGAACCTGGAGAAGCTGGACAAGGCCGGCATCGATCGCGTCGAACTGCTCGACATCGATCACATCTCGACCGGCCCGTGGATCCGCAACACCCTCGCCGCCGACAAGGCCGAGGAGCGTCAGCAGGCGCTCGCCGACATCTACCGCGTCATGCGCCCCGGCGAACCGCCGACGCTCGAGACGGCAGAGTCGCTGTTCGCCGGCCTGTTCTTCGATCCGGAGCGCTATGACCTCTCGGCCGTGGGCCGCGTGAAGCTCAACATGCGCCTCGACCTCGACGCCGAGGACACCGTCACCACGCTGCGCACCGAGGACATCCTCGCTGTCGTCAAGACGCTTGTCGACCTGAAGGACGGCAAGGGCGAAGTCGACGACATCGACAACCTCGGCAACCGTCGCGTGCGTTCGGTGGGCGAGCTGCTCGAGAACCAGTACCGCGTCGGCCTGCTCCGCATGGAGCGCGCCGTGAAGGAGCGCATGAGCTCGGTCGACGTGTCGACCGTGATGCCGAACGACCTGATCAACGCGAAGCCGGCGGTTGCCGCGGTTCGCGAGTTCTTCGGCTCGTCGCAGCTGTCGCAGTTCATGGACCAGACCAACCCGCTCTCCGAAGTGACGCACAAGCGTCGCGTCTCGGCGCTCGGGCCGGGCGGTCTCACCCGTGAGCGCGCAGGCTTCGAAGTCCGCGACGTTCACCCGACCCATTATGGCCGTATCTGCCCGATCGAGACGCCGGAAGGCCCGAACATCGGTCTGATCAACTCGCTGGCGAGCTTCTCGCGCGTCAACAAGTATGGCTTCATCGAGACCCCGTACCGCAAGGTCATCGACGGCGTTGTCACCAACGAAGTCGTCTACCTCTCGGCAATGGAAGAAGCGAAGCACACGATCGCGCAGGCCTCGGCAGAGGTCGACGCCGATCACCGCTTCACCGAAGAGCTGATCTCGGCCCGCCAGGCCGGCGAATTCCTGATGGCGCTGCCGGAGACGGTGACGCTGATGGACGTGTCGCCGAAGCAGCTCGTCTCGGTCGCAGCATCGCTCATTCCGTTCCTGGAAAACGACGACGCGAACCGCGCGCTGATGGGCTCGAACATGCAGCGCCAGGCCGTGCCGCTGGTGAAGGCGGAAGCGCCTTTCGTCGGTACCGGCATGGAAGAGACCGTGGCCCGTGACTCGGGCGCTGCCATCGCGGCCCGCCGCGGCGGCATCGTCGACCAGGTGGACGCGACCCGTATCGTCATCCGCGCGACCGGTGAGGTCTCGGCGGAAGAGAGCGGCGTCGACATCTACACGCTGATGAAGTTCGAGCGCTCGAACCAGTCGACCTGCATCAACCAGCGTCCGCTGGTGAAGGTGGGCGAGACGGTCAACGCCGGCGACATTATCGCCGACGGCCCGTCGACCGAGTTCGGCGAGCTGGCCCTGGGCCGTAACGCGCTCGTCGCGTTCATGCCCTGGAACGGCTACAACTATGAAGACTCGATCCTGATCTCCGAGCGGATCGTGAAGGACGACGTGTTCACGTCGATCCATATCGACGAGTTCGAAGTGATGGCCCGCGACACCAAGCTCGGGCCGGAGGACATCACCCGCGACATCCCGAACGTCGGCGAGGAAGCGCTGCGCAACCTCGACGAGGCGGGCATCGTCTATGTCGGCGCCGAAGTGGAGCCGGGCGACATCCTGGTCGGCAAGATTACCCCGAAGGGTGAATCGCCGATGACGCCGGAAGAGAAGCTCCTCCGCGCGATCTTCGGCGAGAAGGCCAGCGACGTGCGCGACACCTCGCTCCGCCTGCCCCCGGGCGTGGCCGGCACGATCGTCGACGTGCGCGTGTTCAACCGTCACGGCATCGACAAGGACGAGCGTGCCCTGGCGATCGAGCGCGAGGAAATCGAGCGCCTGAAGAAGGACAGCGACGACGAGCGCAACATTCTCAACCGCGCGACCTGGTCGCGTCTGCGCGAGATGCTGCTCGGCCAGGTCGCGACCGCGACGCCGAAGGGCCTGAAGAAGGGCGCCGAGATCGACGCCGATCTGCTCGACAGCGTGGATCGTCACGAATGGTGGAAGTTCGCCGTCGCTGACGACAAGGTCCAGGGCGACCTCGAGGCGGTGAAGGGCCAGTATGACGAGGCCGTGAAGCGCATCAAGGACAAGTTCGAGGACCGCCGCGAGAAGCTGGAGCGCGGTGACGAGCTGCCGCCGGGCGTGCTCAAGATGGTCAAGGTCTTCGTCGCGGTGAAGCGCAAGCTGCAGCCGGGCGACAAGATGGCCGGCCGTCACGGCAACAAGGGCGTCATCTCGCGGATCCTGCCGCAGGAAGACATGCCGTTCCTCGAGGACGGTACCCCGGTCGACCTGGTGCTGAACCCGCTCGGCGTGCCTTCGCGCATGAACGTCGGTCAGATCTTCGAGACCCATCTCGGCTGGGCTGCCCGTAACCTGGGCATGCAGGTCGCCACGGCGCTGCAGGACTGGCGCGAAGCCAATCCGGACGCGCAGGCGGGCGAAATGCCCGACGCGGTGAAGGAGCGTCTCAAGACGGTCTATGGCGATCACTATGCCGACGAGATCGAGGCGCGCAGCCCCGAGCAGGTCAACGAGCTGATCCACAACATCCGCACGGGCATTCCGATGGGCACCCCGGTGTTCGACGGCGCGCGTGAGGCGGACGTTTCGGACATGCTGGAACTGGCCGGCCTGAACACCTCGGGCCAGTCGGACCTGTTCGACGGGCGCACGGGCGACAAGTTCGACCGTCAGGTGACCGTGGGCATCATCTACATGCTGAAGCTCCACCACCTTGTGGACGACAAGATCCACGCACGCTCGATCGGCCCGTACTCCCTCGTCACCCAGCAGCCGCTGGGCGGCAAGGCGCAGTTCGGCGGCCAGCGCTTCGGCGAAATGGAGGTCTGGGCCCTGCAGGCGTATGGCGCTGCCTACACGCTGCAGGAGATGCTGACGGTGAAGTCGGACGACGTGGTCGGCCGCACCAAGGTCTATGAAGCGATCGTCAAGGGCGACGACACCTTCGAGGCCGGCATCCCCGAGAGCTTCAACGTGCTCGTCAAGGAAATGCGCTCGCTGGGCCTCAACGTCGAACTCAAGGCGCTGGAAGACGGCACCGAGGACGGCGAAGGCCTGGCCGAGGCGGCGGAATAACGGGATCGGGCGCTGCCTCCGGGTGGCGCCCTTCCCCTCCCCGCCCAGAAGAATTGACCCTCCAGAGGGACTGAAAAATGAACGAACTTACCAACTTCGCGAACCCGCTCGCCAAGCCGGAAACCTTCGACCAGATCCAGATCGGCATCGCATCGCCGGATCGGATCCGTTCGTGGTCGTTCGGCGAGATCAAGAAGCCGGAAACCATCAACTATCGCACGTTCAAGCCCGAGCGTGACGGCCTGTTCTGCGCGCGCATCTTCGGTCCGATCAAGGATTACGAGTGCCTGTGCGGCAAGTACAAGCGCATGAAGTACAAGGGCATCGTCTGCGAAAAGTGCGGCGTGGAAGTGACCGTCTCGAAGGTCCGCCGCGAGCGCATGGGCCATATCGAGCTCGCCGCCCCGGTTGCGCACATCTGGTTCCTCAAGTCGCTGCCGTCGCGCATCGGCCTGCTGCTCGACATGCAGCTCAAGCAGCTCGAGCGCGTGCTGTACTTCGAGAGCTACATCGTCACCGAGCCGGGCCTGACCCCGCTCGAGAAGTTCCAGCTCCTCACCGAGGACGAGCTGCTCGACGCGCAGGATGAATATGGCGAAGACGCGTTCTCGGCCGGCATCGGCGCCGAGGCGGTCAAGATCATGCTCATGGATCTCGACCTGGAAGGCGAGCGTAAGGAGCTCCTCGAGGAGCTGGCGGTCACCAAGTCGGAACTGAAGCCGAAGAAGATCATCAAGCGCCTGAAGGTCGTCGAGAGCTTCATCGATTCGGGCAACCGCCCCGAGTGGATGATCCTCGACGTCGTTCCGGTCATCCCGCCCGAACTGCGCCCGCTGGTGCCGCTGGACGGCGGCCGCTTCGCGACTTCGGATCTCAACGATCTGTATCGCCGCGTGATCAACCGCAACAACCGCCTGAAGCGCCTGATGGAGCTGCGTGCGCCGGACATCATCGTCCGCAACGAAAAGCGCATGCTGCAGGAAGCCGTTGACGCGCTGTTCGACAATGGCCGCCGCGGCCGCACCATCACCGGTGCGAACAAGCGTCCGCTCAAGTCGCTGTCCGACATGCTCAAGGGCAAGCAGGGCCGCTTCCGTCAGAACCTGCTCGGCAAGCGCGTCGACTATTCGGGCCGTTCGGTCATCGTGACCGGTCCGGAGCTCAAGCTGCACCAGTGCGGCCTGCCGAAGAAGATGGCGCTCGAGCTGTTCAAGCCGTTCATCTACGCTCGCCTCGACGCCAAGGGTCTCTCGATGACCCTGAAGCAGGCCAAGAAGTGGGTCGAGAAGGAGCGCAAGGAAGTCTGGGACATCCTGGACGAAGTGATCCGCGAGCACCCGGTTCTGCTGAACCGCGCGCCGACGCTTCACCGTCTGGGCATCCAAGCGTTCGAGCCGGTGCTGATCGAAGGCAAGGCGATCCAGCTCCACCCGCTGGTCTGCTCGGCCTTCAACGCCGACTTCGACGGTGACCAGATGGCCGTCCACGTTCCGCTGAGCCTCGAGGCCCAGCTGGAAGCGCGCGTCCTGATGATGTCGACCAACAACATCCTGTCGCCCGCGAACGGCAAGCCGATCATCGTGCCGTCGCAGGACATGGTGCTGGGTCTCTACTATCTGTCGATGCTCAAGGAAGGCGAGCCCGGCGAGGGCATGCTGCTGGGCGACATGGCCGAAGTGCACCAGGCGCTCGAGGCCGGCGCCGTCACCCTGCATACCAAGGTGATCAGCCGCGTCCCGCAGACCGACGAAGAGGGCAAGCAGTACCTCAAGCGCTTCGAGACCACCCCGGGCCGCATGCTGCTCGGCGAGTGCCTCCCGAAGTCGCACAAGGTGCCGTTCGACACCGTCAACCGCCTCCTCACCAAGAAGGACGTGGGCGACGTGATCGACGAGGTCTATCGTCACACCGGCCAGAAGGAGACCGTGCTGTTCGCCGACGCGATCATGGCGCTCGGCTTCCGTCACGCGTTCCGCGCGGGCATCTCGTTCGGCAAGGACGACATGATCATCCCGCTGCAGAAGGAAGCGATGGTCGACGAGACCCGCGCCCTGGTGAAGGACTATGAGCAGCAGTATCAGGACGGCCTGATCACGCAGCAGGAAAAGTACAACAAGGTGATCGACGCCTGGAGCCGTTGCGGCGACCAGGTGGCGGGCGCCATGATGGACGAGATCAAGGCTGTGAAGCGCTTCGAGGACGGCCCCAACAAGGGCCGCGAGAAGCCGATCAACGCGATCTACATGATGGCCCACTCGGGTGCGCGTGGTTCGCAGGCGCAGATCAAGCAGCTTGCCGGTATGCGCGGCCTCATGGCCAAGCCGTCGGGCGAGATCATCGAAACGCCGATCATCTCGAACTTCAAGGAAGGCCTGACCGTCCTTGAGTACTTCAACTCCACCCACGGCGCCCGTAAGGGCCTGGCGGATACGGCACTGAAGACGGCGAACTCGGGTTACCTGACCCGTCGCCTGGTCGACGTGTCGCAGGACTGCGTGATCATGGAGCTGGACTGCGGCACCGAGCGTGCGCTGGAAATGCGCGCGATCGTGCAGGGCGGCTCGACCATCGCATCGCTTGGCGAGCGTATTCTCGGTCGCACGACCGCGGAAGACGTGGTCGACAAGGACGGCAAGGTGGTCATCCCGACCGGCACCCTGCTCGACGAGCCGGCCGTGGCGAAGATCGAGGCCCTGAAGATTCCGGGCATGAAGATCCGTTCGCCGCTGGTCTGCGAAGCCAAGATCGGTGTTTGCGGCAAGTGCTACGGGCGTGACCTCGCCCGCGGTACCCCGGTGAACATCGGCGAGGCCGTCGGCGTCATCGCGGCACAGTCGATCGGTGAGCCGGGCACGCAGCTGACGATGCGTACCTTCCACATCGGCGGCGCGGCGCAGCTGAACGAAACCTCGAACCTCGAGGCAGCTGTCGACGGTACCGTCCAGTTCCGTGACCTGCGCCTGATCGAGGATCAGCGTGGCCGCCGCGTGGTGCTCAGCCGCTCGGGCGAGATCGCGATCCTCGACATGGAAGGCCGCGAGCTGGCAGTCGATCGCATCCCGTACGGCGCGTATGTGATGTTCGACGACGGCCATATCGTCTCGAAGGGCGATCGCATGGCCGAGTGGGATCCGTTCACCATGCCGGTGATCACGGAAACCGGCGGTGTCGTGAAGTACCAGGACCTGCTCGACAACAAGACGCTGACCGAGCAGGTCGACGAAGCGACGGGTATCGCTCAGCGCGTCGTCACCGAGTATCGCGCGGCCAGCAAGTCGAAGGAGGATCTGCGTCCTCGCCTGACCCTGACCGGCGAAGGTGCCGCCGAGGCCGCCCGCTACATGCTGGCGCCGGGCGCGGTGCTCTCGGTCGAGGACGGTGCGACCGTGCAGGGCGGTGACGTTCTCGCCCGTGTCGCGCGCGAGTCCGCGAAGACCCGCGACATCACCGGCGGTCTGCCGCGCGTCGCCGAGCTCTTCGAGGCCCGCAAGCCGAAGGAGAACGCGATCATCGCGAAGGTCTCGGGCCGTGTCGTGTTCGGCAAGGACTACAAGGCCAAGCGCAAGATCGGCATCCAGCCCGAGGACGGCGGCGAGGTCGTGGAGTATCTGGTTCCGAAGTCGAAGGTGATCGACGTTCAGGAAGGCGACTACGTCAAGCGTGGCGACAACCTGATCGGCGGCTCGCCCGATCCGCACGACATTCTCGAGGTGCTCGGCATCGAGCCGCTCGCGGAATATCTCGTGTCGGAAATCCAGGAAGTCTATCGACTGCAGGGCGTGAAGATCAACGACAAGCACATCGAGGTGATCGTTCGCCAGATGCTGCAGAAGGTTGAGATCACCGAAGCCGGCGACACCACCCTGCTCCCCGGCGAGCAGGTGGATCGTACCGAGATGGACGAGACCAACGAGAAGCTGGCTCCGGGTCAGGCTCCCGCGCAGGGCAAGCCGATCCTGCTCGGCATCACCAAGGCGTCGCTGCAGACCCGCAGCTTCATCTCGGCGGCGTCGTTCCAGGAGACCACCCGCGTCCTCACCGAGGCTGCGGTCCAGGGCAAGCAGGACACGCTGATCGGCCTCAAGGAGAACGTGATCGTCGGCCGCCTCATCCCCGCCGGCACCGGCGCGGGCATGAACCGCCTGCGTGTCGCCGCGACGAGCCGCGACGCCGCCCTCCGCGTCCAGCAGCGTGCGCTGCAGACCGCGCTGGTGGCGCCGAACTCGGCTGCGGAAGAGCGCGAAGCCGAGCACGCCCGCTCGGCGCGTGACGCGGAAGGCACCGGCAGCGATCCGCTCGCTTCGGTCGTGCCTTCGGGCCATGGCACCGATGCCGACGCCGGGGACTATCTGACCGAGGAGTGATCTCCTCGCGACGTTAGAAACTGACGCAAGAAACACCGCCGTCCGGGCAACCGGGCGGCGGTTTTCTTTTGGGGCGAGCCGAGCGGTTTGCACGACTGTCCGGGCGCGGCGCGATTGCCTGCACCATTCCGCTCCGGCGAGAATGCACGCGGGCGGGGCACTGGAGAGACACATGCTTCGACACGTGCCCGCCGCGCTGCTGATCCTCGGCCCCGTCCCGATGGCGGAAGCCGGCCCCGCGCCCGCCGCCCAGCGCACCGGCCAATGCTCGATGAATGCCTTGCCCGAACCGGAGAAGCGGCGGCTGATCGAAGGCTACAAGCTGCGCCTCAAGACCCAGGGCCGCGCCGGCGCCGATGCCTGGGCGAAATCGCAGGAAGAATCGACCTACCAGCAGCTCGTGGCGCAGGGTTCCTGCCCCGCCACCCGCGCCGCGGCGCCCAGACAGGCCGCGCGGACACCAGTACCGCGGACGGCGGGCAAGAAGGTGATCCTCAACAAGCAAGGGAAGCCGTGCCGCAACATCACGGTGGAGAACCAGGTCTTCCCCGGCTTTGGGGGCGAGCCGATGCGAATGGCGCTGGTCCAGGTCTGCAAGGACTGAGGCGCCCCGCCCCTATCGAAAAGTCCCGGCAATCAACCAGCCGAGCCGCACCAGCACGTACATCCAGAACAGGATGAACACGATCAATCGCAACCGCTGCCATTTGGCCGGAACCTCGAACTGGTTGTCCGGATGATGGGGATCGGCGGTGTTGTCACGCCACAGCTCGACGCGCAGCGGATCGAGCTCGGTCTCCAGCTCGGGCCAGATCTCGCGGATCACCGTGAGCAGCTCATGCACCAGCAGCGGGTCGCACCGACCGCGCCGGGAGCCAGGATAGGCCCTGGCGGTGAGTTCCTCCCAGGCGGTATGATGGGCATTGACCGGCTTGCGGACGAGTTGGAGGAACCGCACCAGCTGATAGCGCCGCACCACCTCGACGATCGCGTCATCCGTCGAGACGTCGATCTCGCGCTCCGCCCAGCGGAAGAATTCGGTGGCCGGGATCACCAGTCCCACCGCGAGCCGGCCCCAGCCGGCAATCAGGTGCGCGACCGCATGCTCGGCCTCGGCATAGAAGGCGATATCTTCCATCCGCGGATCCTGGGCGATGTCGCGCCAGGCTTCGCGCAACTGTGCCTTGGCTTCCTTGGATAGCCAGGCGCATTCCTCTCGCGCCGCATTGCGAAACAGCCCGTCCAGCAAGGCGATCCGCGCGTGAAATCCATCAGCCGGCCCTTCTTCAGGCTCTGGCAGGAGCTCCGCCACGACCGACTCTCCGGCGAGCGCACGCTCATAGGCCGCCCGCAGCGCGACAAAGGCACCGGGATCGCTGTCCGGATCAATCCCCTTCAAGCGGGCAGCATAGGCCGCACGGATGGCGCGCTGATCGGTAGTAGGCGCGATGCCCAGCATCGGCCAGAATTCGGCTTCCCCCATGTGGAGGGTTTTTCAGATCGCGAGCCCGCCGGTCAAGCGAGCCAGGGGCTAGTCGCGCTCGAGCTTCCAGGCGGCGTCGAGATATTTCTCCGCAGCCACCCGGAGCGCCGGCTCCTCGTCAAAGGCTTCGGCGGGCAGCGGCGCGATGCCGAGCCCCTCCATCACCACCCACAAGGCGAACTTGCGCGAAGGCTCCTGCTCGACCCCGAAATCGATGCGCAGCCGCTCCTCGCCGCGCGCACGCTCGGCTTCGCTGAGCGCTTCGGGCTCATCGGTGTCGAAATAGTGGAGTAGCAGTGCATCGAGGTCCATGTGCCCTGTTTCGGCGCACGGACCCCGATCTGCAAGCGGGAGGATTACGCCGCCTGGCCGCCCGCAAGCCATTCGGCGCATTCCGGGCCGAGCTCGGCCAGCGCCATCGCCTCGTAATTGGCGACATCCTGGGCCGTGAGCACGTCGCGCCAGCGGCCATTGGTGCCCTTGTTGATGAAGGTCTCTGCCCCGCCATCCCAGAACACGCCCCCCAGCGGCGCGGACTTGGCCGCATTGGCCTTCATCCAGTCGAAGCTGCAATGGCGCAGGATGCGCGGGAAGCTCTCCGCCTCGATCTCGATGTCGAGGAAAGCGGCGATCTTGCGGATCTCGCCCGCCAGGTCGCGCTTCAGCGCTTCGAAATGGACGAGATGGACGTTGGGCAGATCGCGCACCGCCCACCAGCTGCGGACATTCTCCCAGAAGGACCAGAAGGGCGCACCGTCACCGTCGAGCCATTCGCGGAAATATTCGGCGACATCGGGATTGGCGCGCGGGATCGGCGGGCCGACCCGGCCGGGCGTGTCGTTCAGGATCTCGTACCAGGCGTCGGTCGCGTGGAAATGATGGTTGTGCAGACTCCACGCCACGTCGCGGCCATCGCGGGCGACGTAGAGATACTTTGCGCGGGGGCTGAAGCGCAGAGCGTCGACCGGCAAATGCGTCTTCAGGATGCGGCGATGCTCCTGTTCCTCGAGCGCGGCGAGCTTCACCAGCACCGGCGGGACGCGCAGATCGACCCAGGGCGAGATCTCGGCAACCGACACCTCGGGGTCGCCGCCGAAGATCAGCTGCGCAACGATCTGCTGGGTCCAGGTGGTCCCCGCCTTGGCATAGGTCGAGACGACAACGTCATCGTCGCGAAACGCCAGGTCGTTCCACACGGTCGAATCGAAATGGTGGTTGTGCAACTCACGCAGCTTACGCGGATACGCCGCCGACTTCGCAGCCGGCGCAAAGGTCACGGGCATCTCGTCAGTCCTTCAGGGGGTGCGACAAGTGATTTATTTTTGCAACACACCAGCGTCAATTTTCAATTCACGCCAAGTGTTACAAAGATAAACCAGCGCCATAACCCGGCGCTATACCGTAAAACTGCAGTAACGACCTGAAATATCCAAAACAGGAATTGCCATTTCCTATCAGGAACTTGCGCGCCGATTTATCGAAATCGACACGCAATCTCCCCGTCAGAACTCCAGCGTCGCCCGGAGCATGAGCACGGTCACTCGTGCCGCGTCGACATCGCCGCCACGGTTCCAGATGAACTGCACGTCGGGCTGCAGCGTCAGGAAGTCGGTAAGCTTGTCGGAGAAGGTGAACTCCACCGCATTCTCGGCCTGGGCGGTGTGGACGCCGTCGCCCCGCAGCAGGTCGCGATAGCCCTTCGACAGATAGGCCTGGTTGACGCCGACCGAGACCTGGCTGTCGTCGCGCCCGGGAATGACATGGGTGGCGAGCACGCCCGCCTGCCAGCCGCCCTTGAACGGGCTGGTCTTGCCATCCGAGAGACCGGCCCGGACAAACAGGCTGGTGGCGAAAGGCCCGTCCTGGTCGCCCAGCGCCTTCTGCGCGATCACATAGGCGCCGCGCGCATGGCGGCGGATCGGATCGCCGGCGCTGTCGGTCTCGGCGATGTCGTCCTGGCGCTCGCTATAGCCCCAGGCGCCCAAGGCGAACTTGTTGCCGTCCTTCTCCACGCCCGCCTCGCCGATCAGCAGCAGGCCGTGGCCGAAATCGAATGCGTGGCCACGATCGTCGCCCAGGGCACCGGCGGTGGCATTGAGCACCGCGACACGCGCGAAACCCGCGCCGCCGAAGCGATGCTCCAGCCGCACGGCCAGCGCCGTCGTCGGGAAGATCGAAGGGCCGTTGGGCCCGGTCGAGGCGATTTCAGAGCCCACGCCAAAGGCCGGAGCGATCAGCAGCCCGGAGGCGTCGTTGGCATAGAATTCGCTGTTGAGGTCATAGAGGCCGGCACGCAGCGAGGTGGTGGCGCCCAGCTTCTGCTCCACCCAGATCTCGAACAGGCGCAGCTTGGGGCTGGCGACTTCGATATTGTCGACGCCCTGCAGCGTGCCCGCCACGTCATTGGGCCGGCCGCCAAGATTGTTGAGCACGTCGATATGGAAGCTCGCGCCGTTCCAGCCGACCAGCCGCTCGAGATCGCCGTTCGCCTCGATGTTCAGATCGTCGAGCCCGAAGCTGCGCAGCTTGCGCCCATCCGCCGCCACGCCCGAGAGATCGGCGCGATAGGCGGCACCGATATCGAGCGCCGGCTCCTGCGCGTCCTGCGCAAATGCCGAAGGAATGACCAGCAGAGAAAGTGCGGACACCGCCGCACCGAAAGTCGCACGCATTGAACAGCCCCAGTTACCGACATCCCCCGGAAACATTTGTAGAGGGCTCGAACCCGCAGCGAACTTTCCACCTATAATTCGTGCTGAAACCGGATGCCGCGACAGGCACCGCGCGGGAGATTTTCGTGAAGATCACGTCGCTCAACAAGGCTACCACCCAGGCTGCCGCCGTCCTGATCGGCATCACCGCGCTTTCGGGTGGCACCGGGCTGTTCATCGTTGCCAAGGAAAACAACGCGATCGCCCAGCAGGCGGCGGCCGCGGGCCTGCTCCAGAACCATATGGAAGCGGACATGATGCACGACGCGGTTCGCGCGGACGTGCTGGGTGCGCTGGTCGGCGGCGATGATGCCGCGCGCAAGCAGACGCTCGACGACCTCAAGGACCATCTCGGCACGCTGTCCCGGACGATCAACGAGGACGCCGCCTTCCAGGGCGTGGAAAGCATCGTCGCCGCGACCAGCCAGCTCAAGGCGCCGATGGACGCCTATGCCGCTGCCGCGCAGAAGATCGTCGATACCGCCGCCAGCGATCCCGTCGCGGCGCGCGCGCAGATGCCGGGCTTCATGGACCAGTTCCGCGCCCTCGAGAAATCGATGGAAAGCGCCTCGGAAGCAATCGAAGGCCATTCCAAGGAAGTCGCCTCCAGCTCGGCCACGCTCGGCACGGTGGCGATGATCGTCCTGTTCCTCACCCTGCTCGCGGGCCTGGCCGCCGCGTTCCTGCTCGCCCAGGCCGCACGCCGCCTGCTGGTTCGTCCGCTGCTCGACCTTGCCGACACCATGCGCGCGCTCGACAGCGGCGACCTGTCGGTCAAGGTGCCGCACGCCGGCCGCGAGGATGAGCTGGGCGGCATGGCCCAGGCGATCGACGCCTTCCGCGACAAGCTCAAGGCTGCCGAGGAAGCCAAGGAAACGCAGACCCGGCTGATCGTCGATACGATCGGCACCAGCCTCGACGCGATGGCACGGGGCGACCTCAGCGTGGAGATCGATGCCGAGCTTACCGGCCCGTTCGCCGCGCTCAAGCGCAGCTTCAACGATGCCGCGCACGGCCTTCGCTCGCTGATCGGCACCGTCGTCACCGGCACCGAGAATATCCGCACCGGCGCCAACGAGATCGCCTCGGCTTCCGAGGATCTCGCCCGCCGCACAGAACGCAACGCCGCGACGCTCGAGGAGACCAACGCCGCGGTCAACGCGATCGATCACCGCCTGAAGTCGATCGCGCTCTCGGCCAACGAGACGCTGTCGCGCGCGGATGGCGCCATCGCCGTGGTCGGTAGCGGCCGCGCGATCGCCGACGAAGCGGTGCAGGCGATGACCCGCGTGAGCGAGAGCGCCAAGGGCATCGACTCGGTCATCGAGGGCCTCGACAAGATTGCCTTCCAGACCCGGGTTCTCGCGATGAACGCAGCAGTGGAAGCGGGCCGCGCTGGCGAGGCGGGCCGCGGCTTCGCGGTCGTCGCCGATCTGGTCAGCGCGCTTGCCATGCGTGCGGAAGAAGAAGCCGGCCGCGCCCGCGACCAGCTCACCCATACCCAGGCCGAAGTCGTCACCGCGGTCGAAGCCGTGATGAAGGTCGACGGCGCGCTGGCCGATATCTCGGGCGATGTGGGCCAGGTCCATGCCCTGATCGGCACGATGGCCGAGGACAACAACGCCCAGAGCCAGGCGATCAGCCAGGTCAGCGAGGCGATCGGCGACATGGATCGCGGCACCCAGCAGAACGCCGCGATGGTCGAGGAGACCTCGGCGGCCGCGCGCAACCTCACCCAGGAAGTGGATTCGCTGGCGGACAGCGCCGCCAGCTTCACGATCGACGCCCCGCACGGCCATCGCGCCGCGCCGCAACGCCAGGTCGTGAACGGCACCACCGTCCACTAAGGCGGACCGGACCGAAAACGAGAAGAGCCGGCGCGGTCAGGACCACGCCGGCTCTCTTCGTTTCTGCGCCTCAGCGCGGGATCAGAACTTCACCTTCACGCCGAACTTTCCGGTGAAGCTGTAATCCTCATATTGCAGCAGCCGCTGGCCGCCCTGGAAGTTGCGATAGGCGAAATAGGGCTCGTTGGTCAGGTTGATCAGGTCGCCGAACACCTGGACGTTCTTGGTCACCCAGTATTTCGCGCTGATGTCGAGCTGGAAGTGGTTGTCGACATAGCGGTCCTCGCTCGCATCGTCGCCCAGCTCGTCCAGATACTTGTCGCGATAGGTGCCCGCGACGCGGAACGAGACCGGGCCCTTCTCATAGCCGAGCACCACGTTGAACGTGTTGCGCGAGGACGAAGGCAGCGAGATGCGGCGCGGATCGCCGATATCGCCATCCTCCAGCACCGTGCCCTTGGCGTCGGTGAAGGTGTAGTTGACCTGAGTCAGCAGTCCGCTGAGCACGCCCGGCAGGAAGCTGTAGACTTGGCTGTAGCTGAACTCGATGCCGTCGATGCGCGCGCTCGGCCCGTTGTACGGCACCTGCGCCTCGTCGAGCACGCCGCCGTTATAGGCATAGTCCTCATAGACGCGGTCGACGATGTAGTTCTTGATATCCTTGTGGAAATAGCCAAGCGAGATGCCGCCGCCCTTGCCAAAATAATATTCGGCTGCGGCATCGAAGTTCCAGGCTTCGTACGGCTTGAGGTTCGGGTTGCCGAACTCGCCTTCATTGTCCTCGATCACCACGCGCGGGGCGAGCTTCGAGAATTTCGGGCGCACCAGGCTGCGATAGCCGGCCGCGCGCAGGACCAGGCCATTGGTCGGCTCGAAGCGTGCGGTCAGGCTCGGCAGCCAGTCGGTATAGCTGCGGGTGACGCGGATCGGCGTCACCGTCTCGTCGTCCAGGTTCAGTTCCTGGCCATGGATGTCGTTATAGGTGTGCTCCATGCGCACGCCGGCGATCAGGCGGATCTTCGAACTGTCCCAGCGGGCGAGCAGATAGCCGGCCGAGACGTCTTCCTTCACCTTGTAGTCGCTGTCGTTCGAGCTCTCGAACGTGTCGCCATCGTCCAGCTCGAACAGGCCGCTGTTGTTCTTGAAATAGTTACGGAACGCGGTCTTCGACAGCGCCGGCTCGATGTTCGCCAGGTCATAGTCCTGCGGACCCAGCAGATCCTTCATCGTCAGGTCGCCGGGGCCGTCATATTCATAGACGTCGATATTCGCGTTGTAGCGCTTGGTGCGCCAGCGGAACTTGGCACCGCCCTGCACGGTGAACTCGCCCGAGCCGGTGGCGAAGATCTTAGCAACGTCCGCCTTGGCCGACCATTCGGTATCGACCGAGTCGCTCAGCGTGGTGCGCTCGAACTTGTCGAACTCATATTCGCTGGCGTTGTAGAAGGCGTTGGCGCCCGCCAGGATGTTGTAGCGGGTCTTCATCGGGTTCGAATAATCGAAGCCGGCGATGAAATTGTCGCCATCGTCGAACTTGCGCTCGAACGCGACCGGGTCGATCGAGCCGTTCTCTCGCTCGCTCGAACGCGCCCAGCTGCCCGAATAGTTGAGCTTCCAGCCATTGGACTTGGTCTCGCCGCCCAGCGTGATCGACTTGATCTCCTGGCGCTCGAACCGGTCCTTCAGGTCGCGGGTGACGGTGATCTCGCCATCCTGCGAATCGAAGGTCGCGCCGGTGGCGGTCGCGCTCGTCGGCGACTCGTCCATCTCGAAGGTCAGGCGGCGGCGATATTCCTGGTCGTCGAACCGCGAATAGAGACCGCGGGCATAGAGCGTGGTGGTGTCGCTGGGCTTGAAATCGAGCGACAGCGACGAGCTGAAGCGCTGGCGCTCCACGTCATAGTCCCGATACTCCATGGTGTCGGCATAGGCCTTGCCGCCATCCTCGTCCCAGCCGTCCATCTCTTCGTTGTTCGTCGCGAACTTGCGCTGATAGTAGGAGACGCCGCCGGCGATGCCGAAATTGTCGGTAATCCGCGTCGAGAAATCGAGACCGACCTTCGGCGTCACCGCTTCGCGCAGATTGTTGTAGCTGCCTTCGGCCGAGACGGTCAGCAGGTCCTTCTTGCGCGCGAAGGCGCTCACCGTGTTGATCTCGATCGACGCGCCGATCGTGTCGGCATCCATGTCCGGGGTCAGCGACTTCTTGACCTCGATCGATTCGATCGTGTCGCTCGAGATCACGTCGAGCGCGACCGAGCGGATGTCGGATTCGGGCGACGGCAGGCGGGTGCCGTTCACCGAAGTGGCGTTGAGCTCCGGATCAAGGCCGCGAACCGAAACGAAACGGCCCTCGCCCTGATCGTTGAGGATATTGACGCCCGGCAGGCGGCGCAGCGATTCCGCGACATTCTGGTCCGGGAACTGGCCGACCGAGTCGCGGGTGATCACGCTCTCCACCCCGTCCGCGGCGCGCTGGCGCGACAGCGAGCCGAGCAGGTTGGCGCGCTGGCCCAGGACGAGGATCTGGCTGCCATCGGTGCCGAGCACCAGGTTCTGCTGCGCCACGCCATTCTCCGGTACGACGATCTTCTCGTCGCGGGCCGGCACGCCGGCGAACTCGGCGCGCAGCGTATAGGTGCCGGCGGGCACGTCGGAGAAGCGGAAGCTGCCCGAGGCATCGGCTTCGGTGGTGCGGCCCAGCTCGACAATGGTGACGCGCGCGCCCTGCAGGTTGCGGGTGCCGCTCGCTTCCGAGACGTTGCCGGTCACGTCATTGGCATAGGCGGAGGCCGGAACGGCGAACAGCACAGCGCCCAGCATCAGGCGCGTGCGGAGAGACGGTTTGCGAGACATCGGAATTCAACCCCCTTCAGGAATGCGGGGGCCGCCTTGCAACCGATCATGAACGGTACATTGCGCCTCGGCGACTCTTTCGTGACACCGAGCCAGCTATCTGATTTCCATAGACTCTTTTCGCCGTCCGTCCGTCACGAAATGTCGCGGCGCAACGTTGGCACCCGATCCGGAAACATTCCGACAATCGCACACCCGTTGCACAGCCGCCCCGCCCCGCTTATCTCCGCGCGCATGTCGAACGAACTCTACGACCTTACCGTCCCCGTCTTCCTGCGTGGCTTCAAGGCCATGTCGACGTTCCTCGACAAGGCACGCGCCTGGGCGGACGAGAACGGCATTCCGCATGCCGAACTGCTCGAAGCGCGCCTTGCCGACGACATGGCGCCGCTCAGTTCGCAGATCCAGCGCGTCAGCGACGGCGCCAAGTTCGCCCTAGCCCGGCTCGGCCAGATCGAGGCGCCGGCCATGGCGGATACCGAAACCAGCTTCGACGAGCTCCAGGCCCGCATCGCCGCAACTATCGCCTTCCTAAAGTCGGTCCCGCGCGAAGCGGTGGACGGCCGCGAGGATGCCGATATCGAAGTGAAGACGCCGAACCGCAGCTTCCACTTCAAGGGCCTGCCCTACGTCACCACCTTCGCGCTGCCGAACTTCTACTTCCACATCACCACCGCCTACGCGATCCTGCGCCACAAGGGCGCTCCGCTCGGCAAGATGGACTTCCTGGGCGGCATCTGATGGTCCGGATCGCGGTGATCGGCGCGGGCGCCATCGGCGGCACCCTCGCCGCCTGGCTCGCCCAGAGTCATGACGTGACGGTATGCGCCCGCTCGCCGCTTGCCGACCTTGAGGTCGAGACGCCCGAAGGCGTGATCCAGGCCACCCCCCGCATCCTCACCGATCCCACGCAGGCGACCGAAGTCGATTGGGTGCTGTGCACCACCAAGACCTATGACTGCCCCGCCGCGGCGGCCTGGCTGCCCGGACTGATGGGTCCGGCCACCCGGCTCGCGGTGATCCAGAACGGCGTCGAGCAGCGCGAGCGCTTCCCCCAGGTCCCCGCCCAGCGCACCGTGCCGGTCATCATCGACCTGCCCGCCGAGCGCACCGCGCCCGGCCGCATCATCCAGCGCCGCGAAGGCACCATCCATGCGCCCGAGGGCGATGCCGGCGAGGCGCTGGTCGCGCTGTTCACCGATACGCCGATCGACGCCCAGACCACCCCGGACTTCCTCACCGCAGCGTGGCGCAAGCTCGCGATCAACTGCTCGGGCATCGTCAGCGCCCTCACCCACCGCCCCGCCGAAGTCGCCAATGACGAGGGTGCGGCGGAAGTGATGCGCGCGCTGGTCCGCGAATGCATCGCGGTCGGCCGGGCCGAGGGCGCCGACCTGCCCGACAAGCTCGCCGACCAGGTGGTAAAGTGGACCACGCTTGCCCATCCGCAATCGGTCAACTCGCTCCACGCCGATTTCGAAGCCGGCCGCCAGACCGAAGTCGATGCCCGCAACCAGGTCATCGTCCGCCTCGGCGCGAAGCACGGCATCGACGCGCCGATGAACCGCGCGCTCGCATCAATACTGATCGCCGCTTCCACGCGTCCTTAACCGTTTCGGGGGCAGAACCCGGCCATGGAAGCCGGAGTTCGCGCCTTGCTGCTCAACCGGAGCGTCTGGTTTGTCGTCGTGCTGGCGATGGCCGGGCTGTACGGCATCTTCGCCTTCGACATATTCCGCGACGAGACCTCTTCGGTCGCCGATCGCAAGCTACGCATCGAGCTGGACGAGTTCCTGCTCTTCGCCTCCGCGCTGATCCTGCTGCTGTTCAGCTTCGGGCTGAACCAGCACCGCGCGCGTGGCCGCGAGCGCGAGCGCCGCATCGCCGCCGAACGCAACGTGCGCGATCTCGGCTATCACGACGCGCTGACCGGCATGCCCAATCGCCGCGCTTTTGACGAAGCGCTCGGCAAGCTCACCCCCAGCGGGCTCCACGCCGTACTGATGCTCGATCTCAACGGGTTCAAGGCGATCAACGACACCCATGGCCATGGCGCGGGCGACGCCCTGCTGCGGGTCGTCGCCGATCGCATCACCGGCGCGGTGCGCGAAGGCGACACCGCCGCGCGGCTGGGCGGCGACGAGTTCGCAGTCATCACCCCGGGGCTCGCCAATCCCGAGATCGCCAAGGTGATCGCGGGGCGGCTTGCGGACAGCATCGCCCGCCCGGTCTTCGTCGAGGGCCGCACGCTGCATGTCGGCACCGGCATCGGCATCGCCCTGTCGCGCGCCGAGAGGCTGGGCCCGAAGGAACTGACCCGCCGCGCCGACCTCGCGCTCTACGCCGCCAAGCGCAGCGAAGGCGTGCCCTGGCGCGTCTATGGGCCCGAGCTCGAGGGCTGACCTGGCCCGGGGTCGAGCGACAGGTTCCTCGCCCAGCCCGTTGAACTTGCCTGGCGAAGCGCGATAGGGGCCAGCCGGCAAGGACGGAGCTGCCCCCATGATCAAAATCATCTGCGTCGATGCCGATGACACGCTGTGGCACAATATGCGCCACTTCAACGCCGCGCTGCAGGCGTTCCAGGCATTGCTCCTGCCATTCGCCGAAGCGTCGGTGACGCAGGCCGCGCTCGATGAAGCGGAGAACCGGAATCGCCACGCCTATGGCTATGGCGCGAAGGGCTTCACGCTCGCCATGATCGAGACAGCGATGGAAGTTGCGGGCGATGCCTTCTCCCGCGACCTCGTAGCCCGGATCCTGGATGCCGGGCGGATGCTGCTGACCCATCCTGTCGAGCTGTTCGACGACATCGACCACATTCTGCGCGCGCTGAAGGAGCGCGGCGATCTCATCCTGGTGACCAAGGGGGACCTGCTGCACCAGGAAACGAAGCTGGCCGCGTCCGGCCTCGGCGAGCTTTTCACCGGCGTCGAGATCGTCAGCGACAAGACCGAGCAGACCTTCCAGAGGCTCTTCGCGAAATACGGCGTCGCGCCCGGCGAATGCATCATGGCGGGCGATTCGATGCGGTCCGATGTCCTGGCGCCGCTCAACGCCGGCGCCTGGGCTGCCTATATTCCCCAGGAGGGCGCCTGGACCCATGAAGTTGCGGAAGAACCGGCCGAGCACAGCCGCTTCCGGCGGCTTTCGAAGCTGTCCGAACTGATCGGGTGGATAGACGAGATCAATCGAAGCGCCGCGAATGGCTGAACGCTGACGCCAGCACCTGGCACCTCATAGCTCGACGATCCGCGTGCCCAGCCGCACCGCCTCGTCCCGGTCGTGCGTCACCATCAGGATCGGCAGCCGGATTTCATCACGGAGCCGCTCGATCAGCGTCATGATCTCCTCGCGCCGCGCCCGATCGAGCGAGGACAGGGGCTCGTCGAGCAGCAGGAAGCGCGGATCGGAGAGCAGCGCCCGCCCGATCGCCACGCGCCGCGCCTCGCCGCCCGAGAGCGTGCGCGGCCAGCGGTCGAGCAAGTGCGCGATGCCCAGCAGCGCGATCGTGTCGTCCACGTCCAGCCCGGCATCGCCGCGTCGGCCATAGAGCAGGTTCGCCCGCACCCGAAGGTGCGGGAACAGCCGCGGCTCCTGAAAGACATAGCCGGCGCGGCGCTCCGCCACCGGTACGTCGATCCCCGCCGCCGCCTCGAACAGCGTCTCCCCCGCCACCCGCACATGCCCGGCATCGGGCTCGATCAACCCGGCGACCATGTTGAGAATGCTCGTCTTGCCGGCGCCCGACGGGCCGAACAGCACGGTAAGCCCCTCCCCCGCCTCGATCCGGCAGGCGATGGTAGCCTCGCCGAGCCGCTTGATCAGGTCGATATCAAAGGACATGTAGCCCCCTGCCCGCGCGGCGCGCGATCAGTTCCGAGGCGAGCAAGGCCACGAGCGAGAGCAGCACCGAGATGCCCGCCAGCCGCAGCACCATTGCCTCGCCGCCGGGCACCTGCAGCGCGGCATAGATGGCGAGCGGCAGCGTCTGGGTCTCGCCGGGCACGTTCGACACGAAGGTGATCGTCGCGCCGAACTCGCCGAGCGCGCGCGCGAAGCCCAGCACCGTGCCGGCCAGTACGCCTGGCAGGCTGAGCGGCAGCGTCACGCTGGCGAAAACCCGCCAGCGCCCGGCACCCAGGGTCGCCGCGGCCTGTTCCAGCCGCCGGTCGACCGCTTCGATCGACAGCCGCATCGCCCGCACCATCAGCGGCAGCGCCATCACGGCGCTCGCAATCGCCGCCCCGGTCCAGCGGAACAGCACCGAGACGCCGAACCAGCTCTCCAGCCAGCTCCCGATCGGCCCGGCGGGCGCGAAGGCGAGCAGCAGCAGCCAGCCGGTCACCACCGGCGGCACCACCAGGGGCAGATGCACCAGCCCGTCGAGCAGCAGCTTTCCCGGAAACCGCCCACGCGCCAGCAACCAGGCCAGCCCGAACGCCACCGGCAGGCAGGCGAGCACCGCCACCCCGCCCACCTTGAGCGACAGCCAGACTATGCCCCAGAGATCAGGGGTCACCGGACCAGCTCAGCCATGGCAGGGAAGTCAGGCATCCCCGCGCTTCACCGGGAACTTCAGGATGCCGAAGCCGACGGCGAACCCGATCAGCAGGCCGATCGCCATATTGTCGATCAGCGCGCCCAGTATGATGCCGCCAAACACGCCCATGGCGAACCCGATCGAACCGTTCTTGCGCATCAAATGCCCCAGCAATCGGCATCCCTGCCGCGAATGCGATACATAGAGGCGAGGCACCGGCCCGGGTCAACCGGGCGGCCCGCCCTAAAGCGGCCGGAACCCGAAGCGCCGGAAGATCGCCTTGCCCTCCCCACTCAGCAGGAAACGACGGAAGGGCTCGGCATCCGGGCTGGTCGATGCCTTGAGGCGCGCCAGCGGGTAGCGGATCGGCGGATGGCTGCGCTCGGTGAAGATCGCGGCGATCCGGACCTTGTCCGATGCTTGGGCGTCGGTCGCATAGACGATGCCCCGGGAAACGACGCCGCGCTCGACCAGCGCGAGCGCCGCGCGCACGCTCTCCGCACGCACGAGGTTCGGCTCCGCCGTCGCCCAGGCCTTGCCCCACTCCAGCGCAGCCTTGGCATAGCGCCCCGCCGGCACGGCATCGGGATCGGCGATCGCCAGCCGCGTCTTCCCCAGTGCCCGGAACTCGTCATAGGGCCGGGCGAGCGGTTCGCTTGCCGGAGCGATAATCACCAGCCGATTGGCGAGGAACGGCGCGCGGGTGCCGGGAACGATCAGCCCGCGCTTCTCGATATCGTCCATCCAGGGCTCGTCGGCCGAGGCAAACAGGTCGGCGACGGCGCCCGCCGCGATCTGCCGGGCCAGCGCCGAGCTGGCCGCGAAGGAGCACACGGGCCGGGCATGGCCCTTGCGCGCCCAGGCATCCGCCGCGGCGGTCATCGATTCCTGCAGGCTGGCAGCTGCCAGCACCAGCGGCGCCTGTGCCGCCCGCGCGGCGCGCGGGCCGGCCAGCACCGCTGCGCCGATGCCGGCGAGCAACGCGCGCCGATCGATCCCTGGAGCGTTCGTCATGCCCTCTGCCTGACAGTCGCAGCGCAGGGAGGCAAGGCCCTCACTTGAGGCGAAGCGCCTTGCGGACATCGGCCCAGCGGACCAGCTTGAAATTCTGCGCGGCCGGGGCGTTGTCACCGTCCTGGGCAAGCATCAGTCCGCCCTGGAGGCCAGGACCGAAACCGGCGGTGGAGACTTCGATGCCGTCGGTCTCGCTGGTCGCACCGAACTTGCCGGCGGTGATCCGGAAGCGTCCGGCATAAGCCAGGTCGGGCAGACGCCACAGGCCATAGGCGCTGTCGCCCTGGCTGGAGACGACCAGATAGCCGCCCCGCGCCCCTTCCGCGGCAATGGCGACGCCTTCCACGTCGTCGAACAGGCGCTGCCGGTCGACCGCGATCACCTTCTCGCCAGCGACCGGATCCTTGGGGTTGGCGCCGAAACGCCATACGCCGACATCCTCCTCGCCAACGAACAGCGTGCCGGTACGATCATCGACGACACAGCCTTCGGACTGGGTGCCGAGCTTCATCGTCCGCACGCGGTCGGCAGTGATCTTGCCGCCCTGGCGCAGGATTTCCATCTGCGCGATCATGCCGCTCTTGTAGACCACGAACCCGTAAAGCTTGCCGCCGCGCGGCGCGTACATACAGAAGCCATAGGCTTCTCCCGCGCCGGAATCGAAACGGCCGATCTCGGTGAGCGTCGCCGCGCCGCTATCCAGCGCATAGAGCGCGATCTTGCCGTTCGCCTTGTCGTTGCGATCGCTGGCGCCGACGATCACCTGGCCACCCCAGCTGCGCAGATCGACATTGTTGACCCGGCCGGCAGGCAGGCTCGAGCGGAGCTTGCCCGACAGGTCATAGACGTTGAGCCCCGCCTTCTTGTCGGTCGCCACGATCAGGCTGCGCTTCGGATCGCGGGCATTTCGCCAGATCGCGGGATCGTCCGCCGCGTCCTCCAGGCTCGCCACCGCCTCGGTTTCGACGACAGCCTGCACCTGCGCGGTCGGCGCTTCCTGGACGGCAGGCGCGGCCTGGAGCAGCATCAGCGTGGCAAGCAACATGATATCCCCCTTCGAATTCGCCCGGGGCCTTATGAAGCGATTGAGACGCCTTGGTTACACTTGATGACCGGGGTGTTGCGACTGGCGCCCGCTGACACCCGCCGATAGGCTGCGGGTTCAGAGGGGAACGAATCACGTGATCATCGGCATCGATCTTGGCACCACCAACAGTGCCGTCGCGATCTGGCGCGAAGGCGAGTCCGTGCTCGTTCCCAACGCGATCGGCGACCTGCTGACCCCGTCCGCCGTCTCGGTCGACGACAAGGGCGCGGTGATGATCGGCATGGCGGCGCGCGAGCGCCAGTCCACCCACCCGCGCGACACGGTCACCGCCTTCAAGCGCTATATGGGTACCCAGCAGACGGTCACGCTGGGCAAGCGCAAGTTCGATTCGGAGGAGCTGTCCGCGCTCGTCCTGCGCCAGCTCAAGGCCGATGCCGAAGCCTTTACCGGCGAGAAGGTGACCGGCGCGGTCGTCACCGTCCCTGCCTATTTCAACGATCGCCAGCGCAAGGCCACGCGCCGCGCCGGCGAACTGGCCGGCCTCAAGGTCGAGCGGCTGGTCAACGAGCCCACTGCCGCCGCGCTTGCCTTCGGCATCCAGACGCGCGAGCAGGAGCCATTCCTGGTCTTCGACCTGGGCGGCGGCACCTTCGACGTGTCGATCGTCGAGGTGTTCGAGGGCGTGGTGGAGGTCCGTGCCTCCTCGGGCGACAACCGGCTGGGCGGCGAGGATTTCAACGAACTGCTCGTCCAGCATGTCCGCCCCAAGCTCGATCCGGCCGGCAAGCTCGCCGGCGCCGACCCGGTGGTGCTGCAGGAACTGCTCCGCGCTGCGGCCGAGCGCACCCGCCGCAAGCTCAGCGATGGCGACGAGGCCGAGTTCGCCATCGTATGGCAGAGCGAACAGTTCGCGGTGAACGTTACCTCGGCCGATTTCGAGACCGCCGCCGAGCCGCTGCTCAAGCGGCTGCGCGACCCCGTGCTGCGTTCGCTGCGCGATTCCAGCATCCGGGTGGAAGCGCTGAGCGAGATCGTGCTGGTCGGCGGCTCCACCCGCATGCCGGTGGTCCGCCGCGCGATCACCCGCATGTTCGGCCGTTTCCCCAATGCGACCGTGCATCCGGACCATGCCGTCGCGCTCGGCGCCGCGGTCCAGGCCGGACTGCTCGCTCGCTCGGAAGCATTGGAGGAAGTCCGGCTTACCGATGTCTGCCCCTTCACCCTGGGCGTCGATCATGCCGAGCCCGATGGCCGCGGAGGCTGGCGCACCGGGCTGTTCTCGCCGATCATCGACCGCAACACCGCGATCCCGGCGAGCCGGGTGAACTATTACAACACCGTCTCGGACAATCAGCGCGAGCTGCGCTTCGGCATCTACCAGGGAGAGGCCCGGGAGGTCTCCGGCAACGTCAAGCTCGGCGAGGTCCGCGTACCGATCCCGCCCAAGCCCGCCGGCGAGATCGTGGTCGAATGCCGCTTCAGCTACGATACCAGCGGGTTGCTGGAAGTGGACGTCAACGTCCCCGGCACCAGCACCAGTCGCAACCTCGTGATCATGGACGATGCCGATCCGCTGACCGACACCCAACTCGCCACGCGCCGGGACGCACTGGCCGCGCTCAAGCTGCACCCGCGCGAGGAGAGCGAGAACATGGCGGTGCTCGCCCGCGCCGCGCGGTGCTACGAGGGGTTCATCGGCGATCGCCGCGACGCTGTCGGCCACTGGATCGGCGCGTTCGAGAATGCGCTGGCGACACAGGATCCGCGCACCATCAAGGAAGCCCGCGCCCGGCTGGTCGAGGCATTGGACGAGATCGAGGGCGAGCGCTTCCTGTGAGCCGCGGCGGACCGGCCTGGCACACGCTCGGCATCGAGCCCACCGACGATACCCGCGCGATCCGCCGGGCCTATGCCGCCAAGCTCAAGGCGATCGACGTCGATCGCGACCCGCAAGCGTTCATCGCACTGCGCGAAGCATTCGAGCAGGCGCAGAACGAAGCGCGCTGGCTGCACTATGAGGCGGAGGAAGAAGAGGCCGACGTCGAGGTTGAAGCCGAGACCCAAACCGTCCAGCTCGAAGCCGGTGGCCCCGAACACGCGCCGTCCGAGCCGGAAGACGAGCCAGACGAATGGGACGACGAATCCGGCGTTGAGATCGATTTCGATGCCTGGGAGCGCGATCCGCTTGCCGCCGAGATCGCCTTCGCCCCGCCCGCCCCCAATCCCTGGGCGGCGCCCACGCCGGAGGACTTTGACAACCACGCCCACGCGCTGGCCGGCCTGCTGCTCGACGAGCATGCGGAGCAATGGCCCAGCCCCGAAGAGACCGAGGCGATGCTCGCGCATTGGCAGCGGATCACCCGCGATCCGCGCATGCAGGAAATGTCCTTCTATGCCGACGCGGAGAACTGGTTCGCCGACCTGATCGCCCGCGCCGTACCCTTCTCGGATCCGCTCGTTGCGCCCGTGGCCGACCATTTCGGCTGGATGAGCACCGCTGGCGAGATCAGCCAGTCGCCCGCGATCGCCTATGTCGTGCGCCGCCGCCAGTCGCTCGATTTCTTCGATGCGGTCCGCGCGCCGAACCATCCGCTCAATGCCGCGTGGCGCGAATTGAGCCGCCCGGCCAACGAACATTCCCGCCGCGGCTGGACCAATGGCAAGAAAGTGCGCGAGCTGCTTGCCACCGTGCGCGCCCATTATCCCGAGCTCGAAGCGAATTTCGACTCCTACCGCGTCGCGCTGTGGGAACCCACCGCCGGCAAGCGCGGCTGGAGCTGGAGCGGCGCGCTCATCGTGTGGTTCCTGATCGCGGCGCTCCATTTCGCCACCAGCCAGTGCAAGGAGCAGAACCGCTTCGCCCCGATCCCGGGTGTGGAAGCGCCCGCCATCCCCGAGGTCCTGGGCGACCAGCGAGCGGATATCGATCGCGCACTCCAGGCGCTGTACGAGCGTGATCTCGACATCGCGATGGTCGAGAAAGAGAATCCCGAGCTCTATGTCGCACTGATGACGCACTGGAAGGGCGCGTTCCAGCGCAAGGACAACTGGGTCACCTTCACCAACGGCATGATCCCGCTGCTGAATGCGCGCATCCAGGCGGGCCTGCCCAGCGCGCCCCTGCCGCTGCTGCGCGACTATCACCGGCTCGCGCTCGACCGGGCGCTCGCCTTGCGCGCCGTAAGCCCCGACGTCTGCGCCAATTATTTCGCCGGCAACGACTATGACGGCAGCAAGCTTCCCAAGACCATGGCGGATCGCAACCGCGCGATCATGGCCAGGATCCTGCTCGCCACCAAGGCTGGGCCGGACGGCAAGTCGACGCCGTCGCCGCAACCCTCAGCTGGACGGACCAGGACGTTCAGCGTGCCGGGCTTCATCATGGAGAAGGCAGCCGCCCGCGCGGGGATGACGCGCGAGCAGCTTGGCCAGGCGATGCGCTATCAGGGCAGCAACGCCCAGCAATGCAATGGGCGCATCGCCTTCCTGCAGACCGTGCTGGCGGAGCCCGACGACAAGGTCGGCAAGCTGCTGCGCACGCTGTAGCGGACGAGGGTTATTCCTCGCCCATCCGCAGCGCGGCGATAAAGGCTTCCTGCGGGATCTGCACCGAGCCGTACTCGCGCATCCGCTTCTTGCCTTCCTTCTGCTTTTCCAGAAGCTTGCGCTTACGCGTGATGTCGCCGCCATAGCATTTGGCGGTAACGTCCTTGCGCATGGCCGCAATCGTCTCGCGGGCGATGACCTTTCCGCCGATCGCCGCCTGGATCGGGATCTTGAACAGGTGCCGCGGGATCAGGTCCTTGAGCCGCTCGCACATGCCGCGGCCACGCGTCTCGGCAGTGCCGCGGTGGACGATCATGCTCAGCGCGTCGACCGGCTCGGCATTGACCATGATCGACATCTTGACGAGGTCGCCCTCGCGATAGCCGATCTGCTCATAGTCGAAGCTCGCATAGCCGCGGCTGATCGACTTGAGGCGGTCGTAGAAATCGAACACCACTTCGTTGAGCGGCAGCTCATAGGTCAGCTGCGCGCGGCCGCCGACATAGGTGAGGTCCTTCTGGATGCCGCGGCGATCCTGGCAGAGCTTGAGGATGCTGCCGAGATATTCGTCGGGCACATAGATCACGGCCTTGATCCACGGCTCCTCGATCTCGTCGATCCGGTTGGGATCAGGCATGTCGGCCGGGTTGTGCAGCTCGATCGTGCGCGCCTCGGCCTCGCCCGCTGCCTTGGTCAGGCGCAGGCGATAGACCACCGACGGCGCGGTGGTGATCAGGTCAAGATCATATTCGCGGGTCAGCCGCTCCTGGATGATCTCCAGGTGGAGCAGGCCGAGGAAACCGCAGCGGAAGCCGAAGCCGAGCGCGGCGCTGGTCTCCATCTCGAAGCTGAACGAAGCGTCGTTGAGGCGCAGCTTCGAAATCGATTCGCGCAGCTTCTCGAAGTCATTGGCGTCGACCGGGAACAGGCCGCAGAACACCACCGGCTGGACTTCCTTGAAGCCCGGCAGCGGCTCGGCAGCAGGCTTCTTGGCGTCGGTCAGCGTGTCGCCGACGCGGGCCTGGGCGACTTCCTTGATCTGCGCGGTGATGAAGCCGATTTCGCCGGGGCCGAGATCGGGCAGCTGCTCGATCTTGGGCGTGAACGCGCCGACGCGGTCGATCAGATGGGTGGTGCCGGCGGCCATGAACTTTATCTGCTGGCCCTTGCGGATCGTGCCGTCGATCACGCGGACCAGGATGACGACGCCCAGATAGGGGTCGTACCAGCTATCGACGAGCATCGCCTTGAGCGGCGCATCGGCGTCGCCCTTGGGAGCGGGAATGCGCTCGACGATCGCGTCGAGGATCTCGTCGATGCCGATGCCCGACTTGGCGCTGGCGAGCACTGCGTTCGAGGCGTCGATGCCGATGATTTCCTCGATCTCGTGGCGCACCTTTTCGGGCTCGGCCGAGGGGAGATCGATCTTGTTGATGACCGGGATGATCTCGTGGTCATGCTCGATCGACTGGTAGACGTTCGCCAGCGTCTGCGCTTCGACGCCCTGCGCGGCGTCCACCACGAGCAGCGCGCCCTCGCACGCGGCAAGGCTGCGGCTCACCTCATAGGCGAAGTCGACGTGCCCCGGCGTGTCCATCAGGTTGAGAACATGGCCCTTCCACTCGAGGCGCACGGTCTGCGCCTTGATGGTGATGCCCCGCTCCTTCTCGATATCCATGTTGTCGAGCACCTGCGCGCTCATCTCGCGCTCGGAGAGCCCGCCGGTGCGCTGGATCAGTCGATCGGCCAGCGTCGACTTGCCGTGGTCGATATGCGCGATGATCGAAAAGTTGCGGATCTTGGAAAGTTCGGTTGCCATGATCGCGCGCGCTTAGCAGGCGCGGGCCGGTGCCGGAAGTCCCGCGCGAAATACAAAATAGAAGGGCCCGGTGGCGGGGGACGCCACCG
>JAEXLC010000143.1 GCA_023445495.1 Pseudomonadota bacterium
GCGCGTTGCGCCGGCCCCTCCACCACCGGCCTGCGGCCGGCGGTCCCCCTCCCCCAGGCGAGCTGGGGGAGGATTTGAATATGACCCGCCATTTCCTTGATCTGTCCGACGCCGGCACCGCCGGCATCCAGGCGATGCTCGACGATGCGATCGCCCGCAAGCAGGCCCGCGCCGGCTGGCCCAAGGGCAAGGTCGATGCCGATGCCCCGCTCGCCGGCCATGTCCTCGCAATGGTGTTCGAGAAGAACTCCACCCGCACCCGGGTTTCGTTCGACATGGCGATCCGCCAGCTCGGCGGCACCTCGATCGTGATGGACGCCGGCAGCATGCAGCTCGGCCGTGGCGAGACGATCGCCGATACCGCGCGCATCCTCTCGGGCTATTGCGACGCGATCATGATCCGCACCGACGACCACCAGAAGGTGGTCGACATGGCGAAATATGCCAGCGTGCCGGTGATCAACGGCCTCACCGACGCTTCGCACCCCTGCCAGATCATGGCGGACATGGAGACGATCCTCGAGGCCGGCTTCGCGCTGCCGGGGCTCAAGGTCGCCTGGCTGGGCGACGGCAACAATGTCCTCGCCTCGATCATGGAGGCCGGCGGGCTGATGGGCTTCGACGTCGTCGCCGCCTGCCCGCAGGGCTATCAGCCGACCGACGCGGACCTTGCCCGCGGCAAGGGGCGCGCGAAGGTGGTCGGCACGCCGCAGGAAGCGGTCGAGGGTGCCGACATCATCGTCACCGATACCTGGATCTCGATGGGCCAGGCCCATGCCGAGACCAAGCTCGCCGCGATGATGCCCTTCCAGGTGACCGAGGCGCTGATGGCCGCCGCCAAGCCGAACGCGAAGTTCCTCCACTGTCTGCCCGCGCATCGCGGCGAGGAAGTGGTCGACGCGGTGATCGACGGTCCCCAGTCGCTGATCTGGCAGGAAGCGGAAAACCGCCTCCATGCGCAGAAGGCGGTGCTCCGCTGGTGCTTCGGCCAGATCGACTGAGTTGCGCGGACGCGCCAACTCCCTATTTAGGCGCCGAACCCAAAATCTCCGTTCGCCCTGAGCTTGTCGAAGGGCGCCTTGCCGCTGGCGGATCGCCTGCGGATGGCGACCCTTCGATGGGGCGAGCGGCTGGAGACATGACGTGACCAACACCGCCCCCACCCCCGACCTCGATCGCGCGGTCGGCTTCACCATTCCGGCCCGCCACACCCGTGGCCGCGTCACGCGGCTGGGGCCGGCGCTCGACGAGATCCTGGCGGCGCATGCCTATCCTCCGGTGATCGAGCGGCTGCTGGCCGAAGCGCTGACGCTTGCCGCGCTGCTCGGCTCGACGCTCAAGGACGCGCAGGGCCAGCTGACCCTCCAGGCGCAGACCCAGGGCGGCATCGTCAATCTGCTGGTGTGCGACTACAAGAATGGCGACCTGCGCGGCTATGTGCAGTTCGACGCGCTGCGCCTGTCGCAGCTCGGCAAGAACCCGTCGCTGTTCGCGCTGTTCAACAAGGGCCATCTGGCGGTCACCTTCGACCAGCCGGCGACCAATGAGCGCTACCAGGGCATCGTCCCGCTCGACACCGCGTCGCTGGCCGAGGCGGCGCAGAGCTATTTCCTCCAGTCCGAGCAGATCCCGACCGTGGTGCGGCTGGGTGCGCAGCGCGACAAGGAAAGCGGCAAATGGATGGCCGGCGGCCTGTTCCTCCAGCATCTGCCGGAGGGCGAGGCCGGGCGCGAGCGGCTGCATGCGCGCATGGATCATCCCGAATGGGAGCACGTCGAGGCGCTCGGCATGACGATGGGCGTGGACGAGCTCGCCGACCCGGCGATCCCGCTCGAATCGCTGATCTGGCGGCTGTTCAACGAGGAGGAAGAGGTGCGCATCCTCTCCGATTCGACGCTCGCCAATAATTGCCGCTGCGACGGCGACTATATCACCCAGGTGCTCTCCAAGTTCCCGGAGGAGGAGCGCGCGGAAATGGCGGACGAGAATGGCGTGATCACCGTCGACTGCGCCTTCTGCTCGAGCAAGTTCTCGATCCACCTCAGCGATTTCGTTCCACCGGCGTTGTAATTCGCTGCAACACCGCCATATCGGTGTGAAGGGCGCGGGCCTTCGGGTACGTGACGGGAGGATTTCGTGATGTTGCTCAGGCGTATGATGTGCGCGGCACTTGCCGGCGCATCGCTGTTGATGGTCGGTGGCGGGTCCGCGGTGGCGCATCGTTCGGGCAGCCAGTCGGTGCTGGCGCAGATCGAGCGCGGCCAGTGGCTGCTCAAGGAGCGCCTGGGCACCGAGCGCAAGATCTGCTTCGCCAACCCGAACAGCTTCGTCCAGATCGCCCATGGCCCGGCGCCGTGCGAGCAGTTCGTCGTCAGCCAGGACACGCGCCAGGCGACGATCGTCTATACCTGCACCGGCCATGGCAAGGGCCGCACGACGGTCACGGTGGAAACGCCGCGGCTGGTCCGCATCGAGACCCAGGGCGTGCTCGACGGAGCGCCCTTCGAGCTGGAATATGAGGGGCGCCGTGCCCCCGGCGGCTGCTGAGCCGGGCTTAACGCTTCCTTCATTGCTGCCGGGCTACCGTGGCGTTGCTCCTGGTGAGCATTTTCCTCCCTGGCATGGGTTTTCCCTATAAACTGGGCCGCTCCCGAGCGGCCCATTTTGCGTTTCAGGCGCATATTTTGCCCCGCGCGCCGGTGGATCGGCGCATATTTTGCCATGCAGCAAAAACCGGAGTAGGTCGCGTCGATGACCGACAGCGTTGCAATTGTACTGGTTTCCGGCGGACTCGATTCGATGATCTCGGCCGCGCTCGCGCGTGAGGCGGGGCATCGCCTGTTCGCGCTCTCCTTCGACTATAACCAGCGCCACCAGGTCGAGCTGGCCGCCGCGCGCCGCATCGCCGCCACCCTGGGCGCCGAGCGCCATGTGGTGATGCCGATGGACCTGCGCGCGTTCGGCGGCTCGGCGCTCACCGCAGACATCGACGTGCCCAAGGAAGGCGTGGGCGACGATATCCCGGTCACCTATGTGCCGGCGCGCAACACCATCTTCCTCAGCCTCGCGCTCGGCTGGGCCGAGGCTTCGGGCGCGCGCGACATCTATATCGGGGTCAACGCGCTCGATTATTCGGGCTATCCCGATTGCCGGCCGGAGTTCATCGAGGGCTTCGAGCGCCTCGCCGAGCTGGCGACCAAGGCCGGGGTGGAGGGCGAGCCCTTCCACATCCGCGCGCCGCTCCAGCACATGACCAAGGCCGATATCGTCCGCGAGGGAACGCGGCTCGGGCTCGACATGGGGCTCAGCTGGTCCTGCTACGATCCGGCCCCCGGCGGAGTGCATTGCGGCCTGTGCGACAGCTGCCGGCTGCGGTCCAAGGGCTTCGAGGAAGCCGGGATCGCCGATCCGACGAAGTACGCGACGAGGGCCTGACGTGACCTACAGCGTCAAGGAAATGTTCCTCACGCTGCAGGGCGAGGGGGTGAATGCCGGCGCTCGCGCGGTGTTCGTCCGCTTTGCCGGCTGCAATCTGTGGACCGGCCGCGAGCAGGACCGCGCCAGCGCGATCTGCCAGTTCTGCGACACCGAGTTCGTCGGTACCGACGGGCTGGGCGGCGGCAAGTTCGCCACGGCAGACGCGCTTGCCGATGCCGTGCTCGGCTTCTGGGGCGAGGGAGCGGAGAAGCGCTTCGTCGTGCTCACCGGCGGCGAGCCGATGCTGCAGGTCGACGATGCGCTGGTCGATGCGCTCCACGCCCGCGGCTTTCGCATCGCGATCGAGAGCAACGGCACGATTGCCGCGCATCCCGGCATCGACTGGGTGTGCATCAGCCCCAAGGCGGGCAGCGAAGTCGTCCAGCAGCGCGGCGACGAGCTCAAGCTGGTCTGGCCGCAGCCCGGCACCGATGTCGCGGCGATCGAGGGCTGGGACTTCGCCAATTTCCTGATCCAGCCGATGGACAGCGTCGCGGCGGCCGAGAATATCGAAGCGGCGATCGCCTTCGCGATGGAACGGCCGAAATGGCGGCTGACGCTGCAGACGCACAAGATGCTGGGGCTGCGGTAAAGTCTTCTAACACCCCTCCCTGCAAGGGAGGGGCAGGGGG
>JAEXLC010000167.1 GCA_023445495.1 Pseudomonadota bacterium
TTGTAACGTTCCGCGCCCTGGGCGCGTCTTCGCCGCGCACTGTCTAGTCTGGGCCCGGCCTTCGCCGGGGTAAGAAGAGTTGAGGCGCGAGAGCACGAAATCGGCTCGGGCTTCCACCGGCAGTCTGGGCAGCAGCGTGACCGTATAGCCCAGCATCGGCCATGCCGCTTCGAGCCGGGCATATTCGGCAAGCGCTTCGTCCATACCGTGGCGGCGGGTGCTGTCGGTCCCATGGATTTCCGGCCAGGGCGGGGCGAGGAAGACGCGGTCATAGCGGTTGGCGAGACCGGGCGTGGATTCGCCGGTAGCATGTTCGAGCGCGACGGCGGCATCGATCAGCCCGCGATCGAAGAAGACCGGCCCAGGCAGGCTGCTGCTCGCTTCGAGGTCGGCCAGCGCAAGTTCGATCGCGCGCCTCGCAAAGGCCGCGAGATCGTCCCACGGCATCGGGCCGCCGCTCTCGACGATCCGGCGGCCGGGCTCGGCGATCGTGGCGAAGCCGCGCCGTGCGAGGGCACCCAGCAGAGTCGATTTGCCGCCGCCCGAACAGCCCGAGATCGCGATGCGTCTGGGATCGGGATGCGTCGGCATTTCGGAGGCTCCTGTCCTCGCTGCTCCCCGGCTTTAACCGGGGAGCAGAAACAGCTCAGTCCTTGCCCAGCTTGTCCCGCAGTCCGGCCAGCCCGCCGAACGGACCGCTTTCCTCGGCAAGGCGCTTGGCTTCCTCCTCGCTGATTACCCCGGCGTCGCGCAGCGCGGCCTCGGCGCTGGGGCTGCGCGGATAGGGATCGAGCGCCAGCGCCAGCGTTTCCGCCGCCGCCTCGCCCAGGTCGATCGCGCCGCCCGAATAGAAGACGATGTCGCACTCGTCCTCGCTCAGCTCCATTTCGTCTTCGCCGGCGTCGCCTTCGGTCTCGGGGAGGAAGCGGATCGCGAAATCCTCCTCGATCTTCGCCGGCACCGGCTCGTCGGTGATGACGCAGGCCTGGACGACCCGCGCCGAAAGATGGCCGGTAGCGATGATGCCCTGCGCGTCGCGGCGGATGCGATACTCGGCGGTCAGGCTGTCGATCGACTTGAGCCCGAACCGTTCGGCCAGCGCGATCCGCTCCTTGGGCTCGGCCTGGACCTGGACCTGGCTCTCGCCCGCGCCGATCGTGTCGAGCCGCTGGGGGCGGTTGAATTCGTTCTGGATCATGCGAGTTCTCCGGCGAGCAGGGCCGCGACCGGGGTTTCGCCCAGCTTCGCGTGGAGGGCGCGCAGCCCGGCCTCGACATGGGCCAGCGCTTCCGGGGCCGGTGCCTCGCCGCGATAGAGGTTGCGGACCAGCGCCTCGCCCAAAGTGCCGTCGGCCAGCGCCGCGCGATAGGCGCCGAGCCGCCCGCCGAGCATCCCCATCATCTTGCCGACATGCTTGCCGACGACGATGTCACCGATGCCGATCTGGCGGAGCTGTCCGTCCATGTCGTCGATGAACACTTCGGTGAGGTGGGTGCTGAACGGCACCGCCGATTCGTCCTGCTCGAGGCGCAGGAGGACGAGGCTCATCACCGCGGCGATCATGTCGAACCGGCCGTCGATCGTGTCGGGCACCTGGCCCGCCTCATACCAATGGGGCTGGCGGCCGCGCGCGACGATCGCGGCGTAGAGAAGCGGTGCGGTGCCGCGATCGGGTGCCTGGAAAAGCCGCTTGAGCAAGCGCATGTGCCGGTTCGGTCCTGCTATGGTCTGGCAATCTGGGGTAGCGACCTTGTTTGGCCGCATTTTGCCGCATATTGAGGCGAACGGCCCGCGATGCAACCAAGTGCATCGGGTGCCGGTATGCGTTTGCCTGGAGACCAGAATGCTGATTCCCGCCCGCGCGCTTGGCGCCGCCCTGCTGGCAGCCGCGCTTGGCACCACCGCCTGCGTGCCCGTGCGCACGCACCAGGGCTATATCATCGACAAGGAACTGGTCGATTCGGTGCAGCCCGGCATCGACACCCGCGAATCGGTGCTCCAGACGCTCGGCCGCCCGACCTTCACCAGCCAGTTCAACGAAGGCGAGTGGTATTACATCTCCCGCCAGAGCGCGAACCTCGGCTACCAGGCGCTCAAGGCCAAGGATCAGACGACGCTGCGCATCACCTTCGATGCGAAGGGCAATGTCGCGGCGGTCGATCGCATGGGCAAGGAACTGATCGCCCAGGTCGATCCCTATGGGAAGACCACCCCGACGCTGGGCCACAAGCGCGGCTTCTTCGAGGATCTGTTCGGCAATATCGGCACGGTCGGCGCACCGGGTACCGGTGGCGGCGCGGGCGGCGGTGGCAACGGCCCCTAGTCGAAGCCTTTCATTTCGCTGACGGCCCCGTTCCCGGGCCGTTCAGCGTGGCTCCTCCAAACAGGCACTCTACCGGAAAACAAGTCCGGACAGTGGTTTGGAGGAAGACATGAAGAAGTTCACAACCGCCCTGCTGCTCGCCGCCGTCGCGCTGCCGGCCGTGGCGGTGCCGGGCGCCGCGAGCGCGCAGTCGCGCCAGGAGCTGCGCCGCGACCGCCAGGACATCCGTCACGAGCAGCGCCAGCTGCAGGACGCCTATCGCCGGGGTGACCGCCGCGATATCCGGGACGAGCGCCGCGACGTGCGCGAGGCGCACCGCGAATATCGCGAGGACCTGCGCGACCGCGACCGCGCCTGGGGCCGCGACGACTGGCGGGGCAATCGCGACCGCAACCGTGCGCTCTATGCCCGGGGCAGCTGGAACGCGCCGTTCCGCTACACTTCGTTCCGCGCCGGAGGCCGGATCGGTCCGAGCTATTACGGCCCGCGCTATGTGATCGCCGATCCGTGGCGCTACCACCTGCCGCGCGCCGGCCGCTACGAGAGCTGGGTGCGCCACTATAACGATGTGCTGCTGATCGACACCCGCCGCGGCGTGGTGATCCGCACGATCCCCAGCTTCTACTGGTAATCCAGCCGGATCAAAGGCTTCGGGGGGGGGGGGCGAGAAGGGCCGCCCGCCCGGGGGAG
>JAEXLC010000176.1 GCA_023445495.1 Pseudomonadota bacterium
GCCTCATGGCGCGCGGGGACGCGGCTGTTTCGGCGGCGAGCGCGCCGCGAACACCCCCTACTACCCGAAAGTGTAGCTGGACACAGCCCGCCTCGGCGTGACCAAAATGCCCGCGCGCGAAGGCCCGCCGCGGCCCATTCTCGTGCCCGTAGCGCATCCTGCCCGACCAATAATGCAATGTGGCCTGACCACTCTATTGACACTTGTCACCGTATCGGCCTTATTGGCCTGACACCGGTGGCCAGCCTGTCTGGCAAAACAAGCCGGGAAACAGATGGGGAGGGAGAGTCATGCGAAGGACTGCTCTATTTGCCGGCTCGGCGCTCTGCGCCGTCCTGATGGCCGTGCCTGCGCTCGCGCAGAATACCGACAGCAGCAACCAGAATACCGCGCCGCAGGCCGAGGAGCCGACGCCGAACGACCAGATCGTGGTCACCGGTTTCCGCCGCGCCTATGCCGATGCGCTCAACATCAAGCGCGAATCCGACCAGATCACCGATTCGATCTCGTCCGACGGCCTTGGCCGCTTCCCGGACCTGAACGTCGGCGAGGCGGTGCAGCGCATTCCGGGCGTGCAGATCAACCGCGAGGCGGATTCGCGCAACGCGACGATCTCGCTGCGCGGCCTGCCGGGCTCGTTCGCGCGCACTACGCTGAACGGCGGCGGCTTCGCCGATCCGATCCTGGGCAGCGCGACCAATACCTCGTCGACGCCGCTCGGCGCGTTCAATTCGGACATCTTCACCGCGATCACCGTGATCAAGTCGCCTTCGGCGGCGAACCTCGCGGGCGGCCTGTCGGGCAATGTCGACCTGCGCATCGCCCCGGCGCTCGGCCGCAAGCAGGGCGGCTGGGCCAAGGCGTCCTACGAGTATAACGATCTCGGCGACCTTGGCAGCCCGGCGCTGTCGGCCGGCTACAACGCGCATATCACCGACAATTTCGCGGTGTTCGGCGTCGTCGCCTACAAGGACGAGAAGTTCCGCCGCGACTCGATCTCGGTCAACACCTGGGCCAACCGCCTCGGCTCGATCCAGGTCGGCAACCAGCAGGCGGCCGCCGCCAACCCGACCTACCAGGCGCTGATCGCCCAATATCCGGGCGGCGTCTATTATCCGAGTCAGGTCCGCCAGTTCGTCCGCATGAACCAGGGCCATCTGCTCACCGGCGCCGCCGGCTATGAGTGGCAGGCGACCGACAAGATCAAGTTCGGGGCGACGGGCTTCTATACCGAGCGCAATCTCGACACGGGCCTGAACCACCTCCTCTACATCGACACCTCGGCGGGCAACAACACCAACACCGCGCTCGCCGCGACCTCGGCCGTCGCGCATTTCACCAGCCTCGGCACACCCTATGTCGTGCAGACCTCGAGCGGTCCGCGCGCCTATATCAACCAGTTCAGCGCCGAGAATCTGCAGACCTACGACTCGATCCGCTCCGAGCCGGCCAAGCAGAAGACCTGGGCGATCAACCCGACGATGGAGTTCAAGGACGATCAGTGGCGGGTGACCGCGCAGGGCACCATCTCGCGCGCCCAGGTGCTCGCCAACCAGATCGAGCTGGACATCATCCAGAACCCGTATCGCAACCTCGGCACCGCCGGGCTGAACGGCATCACCGCCTCGATCTTCACCGGCGGCACCAGCCTGCAGGATGCCAAGTTCATCCTCAACACGCCCAATGCCTCGCACATCCCGACCGGTGGCTATCCGCTGCCCTCGGCGGCGAACCAGGCCACCCAGGCCGGCGCGCAGATGCCGGGCGCGACGGCGGGCACGCAGGGCGATCGCTTCGGCGTCACCGGCACCAACGGCCAGTCGTGGAACGCGCTCGACGCGATCCAGCTCGATTTCGAGCGCAGCTTCGAGAACAGCTTCCTGTCCGCCGTGCAGGCGGGCATGCGCTATGAGCGCAACGAATATACCTCGATCGGCTCGCGCAACACTTCGCTCGGCGCGAACACCGGGAACGTCACCCCGGCGATGTCGGTGGTGAACCCCTATGTCTCCGATTTCTTCGGCGGCACCGCGGGCGGCTATACCCAGAACTGGCGCGACCTGAACATCGACCAGGTGCTCGGCGCGGTCACCCCGGTGAACACCGGTCCGCGCACCACCGCCAATCCCAACGGCCTGCCCGGCCAGTTCGTCTATGGCAGCGGCGGCGTGTTCCTCACCCCCTATGGGCTGGTGAACAATTATTGGGACGCCAATTACTGGAACAACAACTTCACCAACACCAAGAAGGTGATGTCGGCCTATGTGATGGGCAAGTTCGACACCGACATCTTCGGCATCCATGTCCGCGGCAATGCCGGCGTCCGCTACGAGACCACCGACCAGCGGATCGACGCGCTCGATTGCCGCAACTGCGCCAGCGCGCTCTCGACGCTGGCCGGGCCGGTCAACCACAGCATGTCGAACCGGAGCTACAAGGACCATTACGACTATTGGCTGCCCTCGGCGATGTTCGCGGCGGACCTTGCCAAGAACCTCATCCTGCGCGGCGCCTATTACAAGACCTATGTCCGCCCGCAGCCGCGCGACACCGTGCCGATCTCCTTCGTGCAGGTGCCCGAAGTGCTCACCCCGGCGGTCGATCCGGTCTATTCGGTCACGATCGGCGCGACGAGCATCAAGCCCTATACCTCGAACTCGTTCGACCTGTCGCTCGAATGGTATAACCGCCCCGGCGGCGCGTTTGCGGTCGCGGTCTACCAGAAGAACGTCAACGGCTATATCGGCCCGATCACCGACCAGAACGTGCTCTGCCCGTCGGACGGCCGGATCAACGGTGTCGATTACGGGCTGGGCAATCTCAGCATCGTCGGCCCGAACTGCGTGAGTTCGAACCAGTTCATCGGCGCGGGCGGCACGCTGGTGAATGCGATCGTCCGCGCCAGCGGCCTGACCAACCAGAACCCGATGCGGGTGCGCGGCGTCGAGGTCTCGGTCCAGCAGAACCTCGATTTCCTGCCGGGCTTCCTGAAGTATCTCGGCGGTGCGGCGAACTACACCTATACCCAGATCGACGGGAAGGACACGGCGGGCAACCCGATCACGCTGCCCAGCGTCGCCAAGCACAACATCAACCTGATCGGCTATTACGAGACCAAGCTGTTCGGCCTGCGCATGGTGTTCAACCATCGCGGCAAGTACGACCTGGCCGCCGGCAACAGCTTCGTCGGCGATGCCCGCACGGTGAAGGCGCGCAGCCAGCTCGATGCCTCGGCCTCGCTCAACATCAGCAAGAACTTCTCGCTCTCGCTCGATGCGTTCAACCTCACCAACGCCACCCGGTCGGAATATGAGAACGACCCGATGCTGCCGCGCCGCATCGACTATGACGGCCGCACCTACACACTGACGGTGCGCACCAACTTCTAGCCTCCCTGCATGCGGAGCGGCTATGCGTGCAGCCGCTCCGCCCCCTTTTCGGTGAGACCCGCCCGATGAAGTTGCTTCTTTCCAGCGCCGTCGCCCTGCTGGCGTTCGGCGCCGTTCCCACATTCGCGCAGGACAATGCGATCCTCGGCCCGGGTTTTGCCAAGGGCATTCCGGCGACCGATCCGGTGGCGCGCCAGATCCTCGCCCGCGCCAGCGCCGCGCTGGACCGCGCGCCTGGTGCGATCCCCCAGCTCCACACCGAAGGCACGCTGCCCGGCAAGGGCATCCGCGAGATCAGCCTCAAGGCCAAGCAGGACCAGCCGATCGTGATCGCGCTGGCGCTCGCCTGGCGGCTGACCGGCGACAGGCGCTATCTCGACCAGACGGCGCGCTATCTCGAGAATTGGGCGGACATCTACCAGATGTCGTTCAACCCGATCGACGAGACCGGTTTCGACACGCTGATCCTCGCCACCGACCTGACCAAGGACGACCTGCCGCCCGCGCTCAAGGCCAAGCTCGATGGCTTCTGGCGCAAGATGGCCAAGGGCTATCTCGACGCGATGGACGGCACGGTGAAGAATTCCCACACCAACTGGCAGAGCCACCGCATCAAGCTGGCGACGATGGCGGCGTTCGAGGTGGGCGACGCCAAGCTGATCGAGCGCGCCCGCGCCGCCTTCCGCAAGCAGGTCACCGGCAATATCCGGCCTGACGGTTCGGTGTTCGACTTCTACGAGCGCGATGCGCTCCACTATGTCACCTACAATCTCGATCCGATGCTGATGGCGGCACTGTCGGCGCAGGCGCATGACCAGGACTGGTATGACTGGAAGAGCCCGACCGGATCGAGTCTGTCCGGCGCGCTCAAATGGCTCGAGCCCTATGCGCTCGGCGAGAAGACCCATATCGAGTTCGCCAATTCGCAGATCGCCTTCGATCGCGAGCGGGCGGCGGCAGGGCAGAAGGAATATGCCCCGCACCCCTGGGATCCGGGCAACGCGGTTAACACCTATGCGCTCGCCGCGGCGATCACCGGCATCCCCTATCGCGACTTCGCCGCGAAGCTTGCCGAGCGCACCGGCAAGAAGCCGATCGACTGGGTGACGCTGATCGGGCGCTAGGGCGAAAGTTCGACATGGACGGACTGGAACCGGCCTGCCCAGGAAACGCACTGACCACCGGCCCTGACGGCGTCGGCGCAGGTCTCGTTCATGACCTTCTGCACGAGCGCTTCGGAAAAGCGCATGCTCGCGTCGAAGGTTAGCGAGCGATCGTCGGCGGCGGGCGTCAGCTTCACGGTGACATTGTCGAGGCGCTTGTTGCGCAGCGCGGCCGCAAGCGCCTGACCTTGCGCCGGGCTGTCGGTGTCGATCTTCAGCTTGAGTTCCACGGTCCGGGCTTCCGCCGGCGGGACCTTGGCGCCGAAGAGTGTGCGCTGAAGTTCCGCCTGCGAGGTGGCGCTCCTGGCGATGAACCGGGAGAAGTCCGGGATGCCGATCGAGCGCAGCATCGTCCAGTCCTGGGCGGTGGCTTCCCCCAGCGTGGCTTTCGGAAACAGGAACTTCGCGGCGAGCGCGGCAGGATCGCCGTTGAAATAGAAGCGGATCAGGTCCCGGCCCGAGGTGAACGCAACCGAATCCCTGGCCATGAATCCGGTGTTCGCCTTCAGATATTTGAACAGCGCATCCATGTCCTCCTTGGGACTGTTGCGAGGGTCCCCCGGATTGGCGCGGCGGATCGTCACGACGTTCAGCGGTTGCGGGGCTAGGGGCGCGGATTTCCGGAAGTCGTCGGTGATGTAGACGATCAGGTCGCCAGCCCCCGGTTCGGTGATCCAGGCCGGTCGCATGCTGAGCTCGGGCGTCGCCGATTGCGCGGATGCCGGGGACGGCTGCAGCGGCATCACGAGCGCGCAAGCGGCCATGATCGATCCAGGACGCACGACAGTCCTCCCCCCGAACGGCGCAATGGCGCGACGATCCCGTCGGTGTCGGCATCCCGGTACCTCGCGTCAAGCCCGGCGGGGGAAGCTGCGCTTGTGGTTCTTTGCACCGGCGGGAATAAGAGCTGCATTGGCGGTTGGAGAATATGCGCATGGTTGGACTTGCCCTGATCGTCGCCGCGAGCCTGACGACCATCTCCGGTACCGATGCACGGCCGCCTTCGATTTGCTGGATCACCGATGTCGTCACGACGGAAAGCGGCGTCCGGATCTATTTCAGCCGGAAGGGCGGCCCGGGTTTCGTCTCCACGCCCAATGGGGACTTCAGGCCGGACGCCGTGCCGGTAGATCCGGCGCGGCCCGAGGAAGCGGGGGTGGAAGCGCGCCTTGGCGACAAGCTCTTTCCTCAGAACTCGCCCGAAGACGGTTGCTCCCTGGAAGTGGTCCGGCGGAAAGGGCGGATCGGCGTCCGCGCCACGGCGTATTTTCATCTCCCCGGCATGCGCCCCGAGACGAAGACCGAGTTCATTCCCGCGCACGACTGAGGGAACCGGAAGCGCGGCTCGCTGGTATCTCCTGCATGGAAGAACAGCAGGAATCCCCGCCGCTCACGCCCCGTCGCAAACGCGGCTTCGTGCTTGTCGTCGCGATCATCCTCGCGCTGGTCGTGCTGATCTTCGTCGGCATGAACCTTGGCCACTACAAACAGGCCAAGGAAGGCGAGCCCGTCGGCGCCTCGGCGAACGTCGCCGGCCCGGACAATCGCTGACGCCCTCAGGCCGCCAGCGCTTCGCCCACCAGCCGGAAAAAGGCCTGGCTGCCCGGCTGGCGCGCAACATCCCATTCGGGATGCCACTGCACCGCCAGCACCTGCCCGCCATTGGGCCGGGCGGAGAAGCCTTCGACCAGCCCGTCCTCGGGCGACAGCGCTTCGATCGTAAGGCCGCTCCCCAGCCGGTCGATCCCCTGGCGATGCACCGAATTGACCGCGAGGCGATCCGCGCCGGTCGCGCCGGCGAGCACGCCGCCCTCGGCGAGCGTCACGTCATGGCCGTGGGTGAACAGGCACTCGAAGCTGCGTTCCTCGCCTTCGAGGTGATGTCCGTCCAGATCGCCCCGCAGCGTGCCGCCGAACAACACGTTGAGCTCCTGCAGGCCCCGGCAAATGCCGAACACCGGCCGCCCGGCATCGATCATCGCCCCGCTCAGCGCCAGCGCTACTTCGTCGCGCTGCTCGTCGAGCGGGGTCTGGTCCCAGCCGCTGTCGCTATAGCGATGCCCGGCCACGTTGGAGCGCGATCCGGTGAGCAGCAGCCCGTCGAGCCTGCGGGCCAGCGCGCGTGCATCCACCACGTCGGGCAGCGCCGGCACCAGCAGCACGGTCGCGTCCGAAAGCTGGGCGAGCGGCGCGATGAAGCGGCTCGCCACGGTCTGGATCGGCCGCTCCGAGAACTCGTTGCAGCAAAGGACTCCGATCAGGGGTTTCATGCGCCATGCTCCGCCAGCCGGGCGCCGATGCTGTCCGCTTCCGCCGCATCGAGCCGGATCGCGCCGGGCTGCACGACAAGGCTATGCGGCGGCACGTCGTCGAGCAACCACACATTGCCGCCGATCTTGCTGCCGCGCCCGATCGTGACGCGCCCCAGGATCGTCGCCCCGGCATAGACGATCACGTCGTCCTCCAGGATCGGATGCCGGGCGAAGCGGCTGCGCGGGCCCGCCGGCGCCAGCCCCAGCGGGCTGCGCCCGCCCAGCGTGACATGCTGGAACAGCCGCACGTTGCGCCCGATGATCGCGGTTTCGCCGATCACCACGCCGGTGCCGTGGTCGATGAAGAAGCTCGGGCCGATCGTGGCGCCCGGATGGATGTCGATGCCGGTACGGGCGTTGGCCAGCTCGGAGATGATCCGTGCGACGATCGCCGCGCCGAGCTGGTGCAGCTCGTGCGCGATCCGGTGATAGCGGATCGCCAGGGCGCCGGGATAGCTGACCAGGATCTCGTCGACGCTGCGTGCCGCCGGATCGCCGACGAATGCGGCCTCCACATCGGCATCGATCGCCGCGCGGATGTCGGAAAGGGTCGCCGCGAACAGGCGGACGATCGCTTCGGGCTGATCGGGATCGAAGGGCTGGTCGGCCTCGCGCTGCCAATAGTCGAGCTCGGCGGCGATCTCCTCGCGCAGCAGCGCAAAGGCCCGGGCCAGCTGCCCGGCGACGAAATCGTCCTCGCGCGCCGGGCCGCCGCGAAACCCGCCGAGCCGGGCAGGGAACAGCGCGGCCGACAAAAGTTCGACTGCCTCGGCCAGTGCCGTGGGCGCGGGGAAGCGAGTGACGGCGTGGCGCCCGGTCTGGCGTTCCCGCCAGGCCGAGCGCGCCGCATTGAGCGCGGAGACCGCCTGGGCGATCTCGCCGGTGAACGGCGACAGGGCAGGAGCCGTCACGGCCTCGCTCACGGCGCGGGAACCGGCTGCGCGACCGTGCGCAGATAGGGCGTGTGCTCGGTCCAGCCTTGTGGGAACAGCGCGCGGGCTTCTTCCTCGCCGACCGAGGGGATGATGATCACATCCTCGCCCTGCTTCCAGTCGGCCGGGGTCGCCACCTTGTGGTTGTCGGTAAGCTGCAGGCTGTCGATCGTGCGCAGGATCTCGTCGAAATTGCGCCCGGTCGAGGCGGGATAGGTGAGGGTGAGACGGAGCCGCTTCTGCGGGTCGATCACCAGAACCGATCGCACCGTGCTGGTGTCCGACGCATTGGGATGGATCAGCCCCAGCAGCTCCGAGATGCGCCGGTCGACATCGGCGAGCAGCGGGAAGTTGAGCGCTGCGCCCTGCGTGCGGGCGATGTCGTTCGCCCAGTCGAGATGGCGGTCGACGGGATCGACCGACAGGCCGATCACCTTCACCCCGCGGCGGTCGAACTCCGGCTTGAGGCGCGCGACGGTGCCCAGCTCGGTGGTGCACACCGGTGTGAAGTCCTTGGGGTGCGAGAACAGCACCACCCAGTCCCGCCCGGCCCAGTCATAGAAATTGAGCGTGCCGAAGGTCGATTCCTGGGTGAAGTCGGGGACGGTGTCGAAAAGCTTGAGCGACATGGGGTTAGCCTCGCGCGATGAATCTCAGGCCGGTTACGAGGTGCCAGAATATCCTACTGAAATAGTAGGTGAATAAACAAATGCTTCTGCGGGGGCATGCCGAAACTAGGCTGTGGATAGCGCATCGCGTCTACTGGACAGCGGCCGCGCCGGCTGGCTATCGGCCGCCAAATGCCTGTTATTGCTACCGTCATGAATTCGACCACCGGCCAGCCGATCCAGAAGATGAGCTTTGGCCGCATGCCCAAGCCCTGGGCCTCGTTCAACCTCGAAAGCGGCGAACTGGTCGCGATCGATCGCGTCGATGTGGGCAAGCCCGCGCCGGGCAAGGTGGTGGTGCCCGTGTCGGTCTGGGTTACGCCGAAGAAGTAGTTTTCGGGGCGCTCAGCCCCTGGGCGGCGCCACCGAATCGCGAGGCACCAGATGGTGCGCGACCAGTTCCAGTCCCGGCGTCATCACGCCATGCCCACGCAGCAGGGTCTCGACGAGGCGCTCGACGGCGCGCGCCGCCATCTGGCGGATCGGCTGGTGGATCGTGGTCAGCGGCGGCCAGATATAGCCGGTCACCGGCGCATCGTCGAAGCCGACCACGGTCAGGTCGGCGGGCAGCGCCAGCCCCATGCGCTGGGCGGCGAACATCGTGCCGACCGCCATGTCGTCATTGGCGCAGACGATCGCGGTCGGGCGCCGCGGCCCGGCCAGCATCGCCTCGGCCAGGTCGACGCCCGACTTGAAGCTGAAATCGCCGCGCAGCGCGGTAACCGCCTCGGCGCCCAGCCCGGCCTCGGCCAGCGCGCGCCGGAAGCCGTCATGGCGCCGCTCCGCCGCCGGGTGGCCCTCGATACCCAGCATATAGCCGAAGCGCCGATGCCCCGCGGCGATCACGTGGCGGGCGATCTCATAGCCGGCCGCCTCTTCGTCGAAGCCGATGCTCGGCAGCAGCGCGGAGACGTCGTCGCCCGGCGAGATGCACACGGCGGGGCAGCCCTGCGCGATCAGCCGGCGGGCAAGCGCGACATCGGCGGAAAGCGGGGGCGACAGGACCAGCCCGGCGGTGCGTCCGGCGGCGAACAGCTCGACGACGCGATCGTCGCGATCCTCGTCCTCGATATGCAGGCTGTAGGTCAGCAGCTCGAAGCCGGCTGCGGCGGCTGCGCGTAGCGCGCCCATCTCGATCGCGGCGAAATAGTGGGAGTTGGGCGGCGCGTCGCGCGAGTTGCAGTTGATCAGGGTAAGCGTCTTGCTTGTCCGGCTGGCGAGATTGCGGGCCTGCGGGTTGACGCGGTAGTCGAGGGCCTCGACCGCGCGCATCACCTTGTCGCGCATCCGGGGGCTGACATGCGCCTGGTCGTTGAGCGCCCGCGACACCGTGGCGCGACCGACGCCGGCCAGGGCCGCGACATCGTCGATCGTCGGCGGCCGGCGGACGGGCTCGGGTCCGGGAGCGCCGATCAGGGGCGAGGATTTTGGGAGCGACGGCATTTTCGCGGCGATTCGTGGCACAGCCGCAGGCGGATCACCACCTGAAAACGCGCTCGGCACTATCTGGAAGAAGTGGTGCCCGGGGACGGAGTCGAACCGCCGACACTGCGATTTTCAATCGCATGCTCTACCAACTGAGCTACCCGGGCACGCCCGGCGAGTGCCGGGGAGCGCGCCTCTTAGTCGGGCGAATCGGGGCTGTCCACCCCCGAAATTGCATCATGGGGCGCGGGCTCTGCAGGGATTCGATATCCCTCTCCCAGCCACTGCAGCAAATCGCGGTCCTTGCAGCCCTTGCTGCAGAAAGGCGCGTGCTCGATCATGGTCTGCTGCCCGCAGATCGGGCAGCCCTTGTTCCGGCTCATTTCAATCCCCTGCGGCAGCGGTGAACACCGTCACCCCGCCGATTCGCCGCGCCAGCTCCGCGCTCCAGCCAGGCTGCTGGGCAAGGCGGCGGACGATGTTCCTGGTCACCATATGGGTAGTCGGCGGCGGCGGGGGAAGGCGCTCCAGCACGCGAAGCTCCGCGCGAGTCGCCGCCCCAACAAGATCGGCGCGCAGCAGTTCGGGCAGCGACGGTCGCACCCGCCGCCGCACGATCTGCAGAAAGCCGAAGCCGTTCACCGCGGTCCGCTCGAAGGGCTGGGGCAAGGCCGCGTCGATCGCCTCCGCCACCGCGTTCCGCGCGCCCTTGCCGCTCAGGGTCGGGAAGTCGATGCCGATCGACCCGGCGATCCCCAGCCGCTCGATTGCCCGCGCCACCGCGTGCGCCGCCGCGACCGACAAGGTTTCGAGATTGCCCGAGCCGTCGACGTCGAACAGCGCCATCGCCGGGGTGGGGGAGAGCCGTAGCGCGCCGCCGGCGAAGACGATCTCCCCGGTGATCGCCTCGTCGAGCACTTCGGACCAGCCCGCTTCCTCCAGCGCATCGGGCTCATGCGCGCGCAGCGCGCGCACCGGCAGCCCGCTCGCCTTGATCCGCTCGAGCAGCGTCGGCCCGTCGGACAAGGGCTCGTCGCTGGGCACTGCCTTGGGCAGCTTGGCGCGGCCGGGCTCGGGAATCGCCTCGCGGGTGATCTTGACGCGCAGCTTCGCACCCTGCGTCACGGTCTTGGGGATATGGTCGCACAGCGCTTCGCCGCCGCCGTCGAGCGCGATCAGCTTGGCAGTCTTGTCGACCAGCCGCGCCTCCAGCACCGCATCGACGCGCGGGCCGCTGCCCTCAAGTTCGATCCGTGCCTTCCAGATGCTCCCGCGCGCAATCAGCGCGGCGCGGTTCTCGCCGATCCCGGCCTCGTAGAGCCACTCAGCCAAGTACGAGGCCCGCCGAGACGAGCAGCGCCCGCGTCTCGAACACGGGCAGGCCGACCACGCCCGAATGGCTGCCGGCGATATAGCGGACGAACGCTTCGGCCTTGCCCTGGATGGCATAGCCGCCCGCCTTGCCCATGCCCTCACCGGACGCGATATACCAGTCGATCTCGGCATCGGTGAGCCGCTTGAAGGTGACGATCGTGTCGGAGATGCGGGTGCGCGCCTTGCCGTCGAGCCCGATCAGGCAGATGGCGGACAGGCAATGGTGGCGGCGCCCGGAAAGCAGGCCGAGCATGCGGCGCAGATCGGCTTCGTCCTCGGGCTTGCCGAGGATGCGCTTGCCGACCGCAATCGTGGTGTCGCCGGCGAGGACGATCTCGTCTTCGGCGCGCGCCACCGCATGCGCCTTGTCCAGCGCGACGCGCAGCACATAGGCGCGCGGGCTCTCGCCGGTGCGGACATCCTCGTCCACATCGGGGGCGGCGACGCGCGCGGGCCCGGCCCCGATCCGCTGGAGCAGATCGAGCCGGCGCGGCGATGTGGAGGCTAGTACGAGCTTCACGAAAGCCATTTTCCGTCATGCTGAACTTGTTTCAGCATCCAACCCTCCACCAGCGATATCGCCTGCGGCTCCTTGGATCCTGAAACGCGTTCAGGATGACGCCCTTTCAGGCCTCACTTGAAGCGATAGGTGATACGGCCCTTGGTGAGGTCGTAGGGCGTCAGCTCGACGAGCACTTCGTCGCCCACCAGCACGCGGATGCGGTTCTTGCGCATCTTGCCGGCGGTGTGGCCGAGAATCTCATGGTCGTTCTCGAGGCGAACACGGAACATGGCGTTGGGCAAAAGCTCAACGACCTGGCCCCGCATTTCAAGCAGTTCTTCTTTGGCCAAAAATATGCCTCTCTAGTCAGCGCGCGCTTAAAGTGGCGGTGCCTTTACAGCGCAAGACGGGAAAAGGAAAGGCGGAGAACCGGATGCGGTTCCCCGCCTTGCACCGATATGGGGTGCGGGGGTGCGATTGTCAGCGGGTGGGGCGGGGATTTTGGG
>JAEXLC010000212.1 GCA_023445495.1 Pseudomonadota bacterium
AGCCTGACGCGCGCGGCGCTCCGCCGCGCATAGAGCGCGCCGGCCGCTTCGGCATCGGCAAGGCGGCGGTTGCGGGCAACCTCGGCGTCCATCTCGGCCAGCGCCGTCTCGACCTCGCGCAGCGCCCGCAGCACCGCGATGTCCCAGCTCGCGAGCGCGCCGGCTTCGGTGGCGCGCGCCTGTGCGAGCTTTGCCCGCCCGGGGACATTGGGAAGCGCCCAGCTAACCAGCGGCGAGAGCGCGGCGGAGAAATCGCCCCGCAACAGCCCGACCGCGCCGCCGAGATTGATCCGGGGATAAAGCTCGGCATGGGCGACGCCAACCCGCGCGGCGGCGGCCGCCAGCCTGCGCTCGGCCTCGCGGATATCGGGGCGCCGGAGCAATAGCGCGGTGCCGTCGCCGATCGGTACCGCACCGGGCAGGCGGGGCACCGCGGTGCAGGTCAGCGTCCAGCCGCGCGCCGCGGCGGGCGCCAGGCCCTGGAGGGTGGCCAGGCGATAGAGCGCATTGTCCCGCTGTGCGGCGAAGCCGGGGACATCCGCCTGTATGCTGGCAAGCAGGGTCTCGGCCTGCGAGACTTCGAGTGGAGAGACCTCGCCGGCGCGCAGCTGATCCCGCAGGGTCTCGACCACGCGCGCCTGTGCCGCCGCGATCTCGCGTGCGACGGCCTCGCCACGCCTCGCGCCGCACAGATCGACATAGGCGAGGACCGTGTCGGCGACGACCGCGACCCGGACGCCGTCGGCGGCGGCATCGGCTGCCGCCGCATCCGCCCGAGCGGCAAGCGCGCCGCTGCGCAGCCGGCCGAACAGGTCGGCGTCCCAGTTGATCGTCGCGGCGATATCATAGTCGGAGGAGGAAACTGTCGCCGCGCTGGGCTGGCCCGCCGGATTGTCGATGCCGAGGCTGCTCTCCAGCGTCGCCTGGGGCAGGCGCTGGGCGCGGGCCTGGCGGAGCGCCGCACGCGCCGCGTCCAGATTGGCATAGGCAAGGCGCAGATCGGCATTCGCAGCGATGCTCGCCGTCACGAGCTGGTCCAGCTCGGGATCGTCGAACAGTCGCCACCAATGATCGGGCACCGCTGCGATCGATGCCGAAGGCAGCGCGGCAAAGGGGGCTTCGATGCCCGCTGGCGGCGCGGTGCGTGGCGGCTGGGCGCCGGGCGTGGCGCAGGCCGTGACGGCGAGCGCCAGCAGGGAGGTGACGCGGCGCATCATGCGAGCGCTCCTTGGGTGGAAGGTGAGGGGGCGACTGCACGGGGCTCGCCGAAACGGGCGTAGAGGCTCGGCATCAGGAAGAGGTTGAGCAGCGTCGAGGAGACCAGCCCGCCCAGGATGACGATCGCCATCGGGTGCTCGATCTCATGCCCCGGCGCGTTTCCGGCGACGATCAGCGGTACCAGCGCGAGGCCGGCACAGGCGGCGGTCATCAGGATCGGGACAAGCCGCTCCTCGGCGCCGCGGCGGATGAGGGCAGGGCCAAAGGCTTCGCCCTCGACATTGCGAAGATGCGCATAGTGCGAGAGCAGCATGATCCCGTTGCGCGCCGAAATGCCGAGCACGGTCACGAAGCCCACCAGCGAGCCGAGCGACATCGTGCCGCCGGTCAGCGCCACCGCAACGACGCCGCCGACCAGCGCGAAGGGCAGGCTCGCCGCCACCAGCGCGGTGATCCTGAGCGACCGGAATTCCAGCCAGACCAGCAGCAGCACGCCGATCAGGCAGAGCAGCCCGGTGGTCCAGAGCCGCTGGCGCGATTCCTTGAGCGCGGCATATTCGCCGAGCACCTTGGCGTGATAGCCTTGCGCGAAGGGCAGGCCCGTCACTTTCTGCTCGACGGCGCGCGCGACCGAGCCCAGGTCCGCGCCCTTCACGTTCAGCGTGACATCGATGCGGCGCTCGCCATTCTCGCGCTTCACTTCATTGGGCGCGGGAGCGATGCGGATCTCCGCGACATCGCCGAGCCGGACCTGGCTGCCATCGGGTGCCTGAAGCGCCAGGCCGGCGAGCGCGTGGAGATCGTCGCGGACCGCCGGCTCGCCCCAGAGCGCGACGTCGAAGGACTTCTGGTCGCGGTAGATCTCACCGACCTTCTCGGCAGCGACCAGCGTGGCCGCCTGTCGCCGGACCTCCCCGGCGGTCAGGCCGAGCCGGGCCATCTCCACGGGCCGCGGGCGGATCTGGATCTGGGGAACGAGAACCTGCTGCTCGACCTTGAGATCGGCGATGCCGTCGATGCCGGCGACGCTAGTGCGCACCCGCTCCGCCGCGGCGCGCAGCTCGGCCTGGTCGGGGCCGAAGATCCGCACGACGACCGAGGCACCGGCGCCGGTGAGCACTTCCTTGATCCGCTCGCGCAGATAGGTGAGCACGTCGCGGAACAGGCCGGGATAGCCGTCGATCACCTCCTGGATCCGGCTGACGCTGGCATCATAGTCGGCGGTCTCGTCGAGACTGATCCACAGCTCGGTGAAATTGGGGCCGACCACTTCGTCCGCGGCTTCCGCGCGGCCGATATGCGCCCCGAAATTGCGTACGCCGGGGATCGCGCGCAGCTCCTTCGAGACGCGGATCGTGATGCGGTCCATCGCTTCGATCGACGTGCCGGGCTTCTCGACCCAGTGCATCAGGAAATCGGTCTCGCGGAAATGCGGAAGGAATTCGTCCTTGAAGCTCGCATAGCCGATCGCGGAAACCGCGAGCCCGGCAGCAACCACGCTCATCGCGACGCGCGGGCGATCGGTCAACCGGGGCAGCAGCCCGGCATATCCGCGCTTCAGCATCCGGACGAAGCGGGTGTCGCGATCCTCGCCGAGCGGGGCCTTGGGCAGCAGCATCAGGCTGAGCGCCGGGGTCACGGTGAGCGCGACGAGCAGCGAGGCGGCAATGGCGAGGATATAGGCGATCGCGAGCGGCTGGAAGAAGGTGCCGGCGAGGCCGCCGAGGAAGAAGATCGGCAGGAACACGAGCATCACGATCAGCGAGGCGAACACCACCGCGCTGCGCACTTCGATCGAGGCGTCGAACACCACTTCGAGGGCCGGGCGGGGATGCTCCGTCTCGCGGTTCAGGCGCAGGCGGCGGGCGATATTCTCGACATCGATGATCGCATCGTCGACGACCTCGCCGAGCGCGATCACCAGCCCGGCGATCACCATGGTGTTGATGGTGACGCCGCTCCACAGCAGCACCAGTCCGGCGCCGACCAGCGAGAGCGGGATCGCGACCAGGCTGATCACCGCCTGGCGCCAGTCCCTTGTGAACAGGATCAGCACCCCGGCCACGAGGATGCAGCCGATCGCCAGCGCCCGGGTGAGGTTGTCGATCGAGCGCTCGATGAAGGTGGCGGGGCGGAAGATCGAGGTATCGACCTCGACGCCCTTGAGGCCCGGCTTGATCTCGGCGAGCGCGGCTTCGACACCCTTGGTGAGGTCGAGCGTGTTGGCGGTCGGCTGCTTCTCGACGATCAGCATGATGCCGGGACCGTCGTTGATGATCGCATTGCCGATCGGGGCGGCGTGATCCTCGGTGACGCGGGCCACATCGCCGATGCGGATGGGCGCGCCGCCCGAAAGCTTGATGAGCGTGCGCGACAGATCCTCGGCGGTCTGGATCGCCCCGACCTGCTGGACCGCAAGACGCTGGGTAGGGGTATCCACGAAACCGCCACCGCCCACCGGCACGGCGTCACCGGCAGCAGCACGCAGCTCGGCCAGGGTGACACCAGCGGTGCGCAGCTTGTCTGGATCGACCAGGATCTGGAGCTGGCGGTCGCGCTGGCCCCAGGAAGCGACATTGGCCACGCCGGGCACGGCCATCAGGCGGGGGCGGATCGTCCAGCGGACGAGCTCGGACAGTTGCATCTGGTCGAGCGTCTTCGAGCTGATCCCGATCTTCATCGCCCGGCTGGTCGAGGAGAGCGGTGGCAGCAGCGCCGGCGCGCGCGCGGCGGCTGGCAGGCGGGCCTGGACCTGGGCGACGCGCTCCTGGACCAGCTGGCGGGCGCGGATCACGTCTGTGCCGGGCGCGAACAATATGACGACCGAGGACAGCCCGAGCACCGATTTGGAGCGCAGCGTGGTGCGTCCCGGCACGCCATTGACGGCGACTTCGAGGGGAACGGTGATCAGGCTCTCGACCTCCTCGGTCGAGAGTCCCGGCGCTTCGGTCTGGATCTCGACGATCGGCGGCGCGAACTCGGGAAAGACGTCGAGGGGGACATCGCTGGAGGCGCGCAGCCCCAGGAGGACGAGCAGCACGGCGAGCGCGAGCACCAGGACGCGCTGGGTGAGCGAATTGCGGACGATCCAGCTGAGCATGTCAGTGCGCCACGCCGAACTCGGTGCCGAACAATTCGGCGGCTCCGTCGGTGACGACATGGTCGCCATGTGCCAATCCGCGCGTCACAAGCGCGAAACCGCCGTCACTCGAGGCGATCTCGATCCGTCGGCGGACATAGCTATGGGGGGCGGTCCGCAGATAGACCCATTCGCCGCCATAGATGTCGCGCAGGATCGCCGCCGTCGGAATGGAGAGCCCCTGTAGCGGGCCCGCGGCCATCGGCAGCGAGACCGAGACACGCTGGCCGACGCGCCAGGTGCGGTCCCCATTGTCGAGCGCGTAATAGAGATCGACAGTCGCACCCAATGCGTTGGCCGAAGGCGGCGCATCGACCGGCACCGCCATGCGCGGCGAACCCTCGCCGCCAAGCGGTCGGACCTGCACCGCCGCACGGCGGGCGAGGCCGCTCAGGTCGGATGCCGGCACGATCACCCGCACCCAGAGGCGCGGCTGCGCGTCGAGCGACGCGATCGACGGCCCGAGCATCGCGCGTTGGCGCCGCGCGGTAACCTCGGCGGCGCGGGCGGTCGCAAGCGCGGCGGCGGCCTCGTCACGGCCACGGGCGCTGCCGGCCTCTTCCCGGACCAGCGCCTCGGCACGCGCCAAGGCTATCCGCGCGAGGCGGGTCTGTGCCACGGCTCGCAGGACCTCGCCGTCCGCAGCGACCTGCTGGGCGCCGAGCTGACCGAGGTTGGTTGCCGATCCGGCCGGCACGCCACCGCCGGACGCGGGCGCGACGATTTCGCCTGCGGTCTCGCGCCTTGACTGGGCGCTTCCGGTGCCAACCTGCGCCGTCGCGATGCCGAGCCGGGCCTCCGCCTTCGGCGCCAAGGTCAGCTTGAGAAGCTCGGCCTCGTGCGCGACCGGTTCGACATGCACGGCCTTGGCCGGGGAAGCGCTTGGGGATTCGGCAACGCATGCGGCAAGCGCGGACGCGGCGATGAACGGAAAGGGAAGGAAGACGCGTTGCATGGAGGACCCGGACTGTTGACCGGGTCGGGATAGCGGGGCGCCGTTGGCTGCAGGTCCCGCCGACTATACAATTTGTCCATCTCGACGCCGGCCCCGTACCGCGCCGCTATCCAGGCGAGGGGGCCTGGACGTCCGGATGGGCCACTTCGTCCTCAAAGCAGAGCGGTATCTTCTCGAACAGGCCTGCCGAATTCTCCGGTCGCTTGCCTTGTCCGGTCAGCGGCACGAACATCGACCAGCCGAGCGAGCATCGCTCATATCTGGCGGGTCCGGTGCGCGTCACGATCAGGATCTGCTCGGTCGCCCAGCTAAGGCCGACCGGCATCACCAGCCTTCCGCCGACCTTCAACTGGTCCAGGAGAGGCTGGGGCACACGCGCGGCACCGGCCGCCACCACGATCGCGTCGAACGGCGCCCGTTCGGGCCAGCCGGCATAGCCGTCGCCGGCGCGAACCTCGACATTGGCATAGCCAAGCGCGTGCAGCCGCGTGCGTGCGGTCTCCGCGAGCTGCGGCACGATTTCGACCGAGGCGACCCGATCGGCCATCCTTGCGAGCACGGCGGCCTGATAGCCCGACCCCGTCCCGACATCGAGGACGTTGGCGCCCCGTTCCGGATCGACGGCGGCGGTCATCACCGCGACGATATAGGCATTCGAGATCGTCTGCTCATAGCCGATCGGCAGCGAGGTCTCCCGATAGGCGTCGGCCCTCAGGTCCGCGGGCACAAAGGCTTCCCGCGGCACCGAGCCAATGGCGGTCAGTGCGCGGGCCAGCGCCAGATTGTCCGCGCTCGGCGCGGCGGTCCGGACCGCCGTCCGGATGCGTTCCACCATCGCGCTGCGCGCCGCCGCGAAGTCCTGATCCTGAGCAGGCGCCGCAGCCGCCAGCAGCATGGTGGCGACGCAGGCAAGGCCGGACCTGCATCGACGAACAGGGGTCATCGCGCCGTGCGCCAAGCCGGGAAGAAGGAGGCAGCCGCTGTGACCCCGCCGACCACGACATGCGTCACCAGGGTCAGCGCCGCGACGAGCATGGTGGCAGCGGCAAGCCCCGAGCCCGAGCCGAGCAAGGCGAGCACGAGCGGGGCGAGCAGTGCGTCACGGGCCGGCACCAGCGGGAGGCGATGGACCATCATGCGCAGCGTCGCAACCGCGACGAGGATCATCGCCGGGAGGCCCGGCAGCAGCAATTTCCAGAGCAGCGCCGTCAGCACCAGGCTGAGGAGGATCCGCAGGCTGTGGAGCCCGAAGGTGATGAGGAGATCGCGGCGCGACAGCGTCAGGAGTGCCGCCGCACGCCGCAGGACGAGGATCACGAGCGAGGACAGGATGATGACCGCGACCGAGGCGGCGAAGCTGTTGAGCAGCGTGCCGCCGGCGACCCGATAGAGCAGCGGCGCGTTGAGCGCCATCATCACCAGCGTGGCGAGATTGCCCGCCAGCGCCGAGAGCACCGCGACGTCGCGCAGCGTCCCGAACACCGAGCCCTGCAGGGGCTGGTGCCGACGCGCCCAGAGGTAGAATTGCGCATCGCCCGAATAGCCGAAGACGATCTCGTTCGCGACCTGCTTGCGAAACAACGCCGGCAGAGCGTCCGCACGCAGCTGCCACAGCCGGCGCAGGATCAGCCACTCCATCAGCGGCCCGACGGCATAGACCAGGGCAAAGCATAGCCAGAACCAGGGGTTCGCCGGTACCGCCTTGAAGTGCGAAGGGTCGATCCCGCCCAGCTGGGCGAAGACCGCGAGCAGGATCGCGGCGGAAAGGCCAAGGCCGGCCAGGGTCATCAGCCATTCCCGAGCGGAGGCGGAGACGGGCGGCAGGGGCGGCGTCTGAGCGGTGAGCGTGTTCATCGGGCGGGCGGCACCGGCCATGCGAGCGCATCGCCCTGATCGGCGGAGGTGTCGATCCGCGCGGGGGGCTGCGCCGCTTCGGCAAAGGTGTCGAGATAGATCTGGCCGGAATGCTCGAGCGTGAAGCGGTGCACATGGGCAAGCCGGGTCGCGTCAGGCGTCGGCGCCGTGTCGGCCCGGGAAATCGCAGCGGCGAGCGCGTCTTCGTCGCGCGGCACGATCATCCCGTAGCGCCCGTCTCCAAGAAGGCTGCGCACCCCGGATCCGCTGTCGGTGGAGATGATCGAAAGTCCGGCCGCAAGCGCTTCGACCAGCACCGCCGGCACCCCTTCGTAGTGGGAGGACAGCAACAGGGTGTCGAAGCCGTCCAGGTGCGAGGCGGCGTCGGGGACATGGCCGAGAAAGGCGACGCGGTCCGAGATGCCGAGCGTGACCGCAAGGGCCTCGAGCGTTTCCCGCTCGGGGCCGTCACCATAGATGGCCAGCGTCTGGTCAGGGTGCGCGCCGCGCGCGAAAGCGCGCAGCATCAGTGCATAGTTTTTCTGGGAGGTAAGGCGGCCGATCGCGACAAATCGCCTCGCGCCACGCTCGTGTCGCTGCACCGGGCAGCAAATCCGGGCCGCCTCGATCGCCGGGTCATGGATCACCCGGAACCTCGGGCGCATGCCGGGCGGGAGATCCGCTGCGATCGCTTCGTCCATGATGACCCAGGTCCAGTCGAAGCGTGCCTGCACGCCCAGCCAGAAGCGCCAGAAGAAGCGCGCGACAGGCGGCAGGTCGTTGCGCGCGAGGTCGTTGCTGATCTTCACCACGATCGCCGGGCAGCGCCTGCCGAAGCGCAGCGCCATGGCGGCGGCGACGATCGTGTAGGTGCTGCCGGAGACGAAGAGTATATCGGGTCGGGTGCGGCGGATCTCCGCGGGCAGCCGCGCGATCATCCAGAACGTCTCCCACCAGGCGGTGCCGATCGAAGGCTGGGGAGGGACGGTATAGGCTAGGTCGTCGGCCAGTTCCGCACGCAGCGGCCCGTCCTCGCGCCCGAGGAAGAGCGGCGCATCTACGCCCAGTCCGCGCCAGTACCGGACGAGACGCAGCGCGACGCGCTCGACGCCGCCCAGCTCGAAGCTGTGCAGGAAGGTCAGGACGCGCATGCAAGGTCTCCGACCATGTCGCGATAGTGGCTTGGAACGTGCGTCCGGGCGATCTTGCCGACGGTCCGGCGAATGCTCGACAGGGTCGCCGGCACGGTGATGTCGCCGGGATGAACGCCGATGCGCACGATCTTCGGCAAGGGAATGACGCGCGCGATGCTCGCAACCGCAAGAGAGGAGAGCATGCGGGCCCGGGTCCGGGTCGCCCAGGTGACGACCGGCGTGTTGACCAGCACGCGCCCGGCCACCGGGTCCCAGACGCGCATATGATCCTCGGCGAGCGGGATGCCGAGTGTCTTCATCGCGCTGTGCGTGCCGTTGCCATAGAGCCAGGCGGGCGCGATGAAGCCGGCGATCGGTTGCCCGGTGATGTCCTCGATCAGCTTCCGGCCGGCTCGGATCCGGCGCTCCGCTTCCTCCGTATCCAGGCCGAGAAACTCGCCCTCGCCGGCGGTCATCCGGCTGGCCTTGACCCGGTCCTGCCAGGAGGCGTGCTCGGTCTCGTCACGGTGGCTATAGCCATGGAGGAACATCTCGATCCCGCCCTCGCTCCAGCGGCGAAGGCGTGCCGCGAAGGGGGAGCCGGGGCGAATTTCCGCCTCGCGCCAGAAATCCGGTACGACGAGCATGGCAAGGCGGGTGACGCCCACCAGCGCAAGTTCTTCGAGAAGCTGGTCGACCGCGGCCTCGTGGCGCGGCGACACGTCATGGATCGAGGCGAGGAGCCGGCGAGGCGGTCTTTGGGATCGGGTCACCTTGCCAGGATGCCGCCGACAGTCGGCACCGCAGTCCGGCGATCGGATTTTTCTTCAGAAGGCGCGCAGGATGGAGAGGCTGAGGGTCCGGGGGCGGAGCGGCGTGTACTGGCGCTCGCTGCGCAGCGAGAAGGGGTTGCCATAGGCGAAGCTGTCCGCCCGCGTATCGAGCAGATTGTCGAGGTCGAGCGCCACGACGAACGATCCCGCCGTCATCGTCGCCCCGATCCGCGCCAGGCCATAGCCGCCCATGTGGCGATCCAGCCCGTCGTCGAAGCTGAGCCGCGACGGACCCACATAGTTGAATGCGGCATAGGGGGTGACCGAGTGCCCGAGCAGCCGGATGGGGCGCTCGATCGCGAGATTGCCGGCGAGGTCGGGCACCACGGGCAGGCGCCGATCCTCGGGCAGGTCGACGCCGTCCGCCGCATGGACGAGCCTCGGGCGCTGCGCGATGAAGCCGGCGCGCAGGCGCCAGCCGCCGCCGGGATGCCAGGTGGCGCTGCCTTCCAGCCCGATTATGGTCGCGTCGCCGGCATTGCGGGTGGCGATCAGGCCATTGTCCTCGAGATAGTCGGACTGGACGCTGCGCCACCCCGTCTGGAAGCCGGCGAGCGCGATATCGAGCCGGCCCCCGGCGAGCGCGGCGCGGCCGCCGAGCTCGATACTGCGGACCGAATCTCCGTCATAGCGTCCCGTCTGGCTGTTGCTGGAGTCGATGCCGCCGGGGCGGAAGGCGGTGCCCAGGCGGACATAGAGCAGCCGGTCGTCGGTGAAGCGATAGGAGAGTGAGGCGCTGGGGGTGAGGCCGATGGCCGCATGGCTGACGGCCTGCGCATCGAGCTCCTCCTGGCGCTCGTCCTCGGTCGTCGCCCGGAACAGCCGGGCACCGATCGCCAGCTTCAGGCGGGAGGTGAGCGGATAAGCGCCATCGGCAAACAGCGCGGTCTCGGTCACGCGCCGGTGCAGGTTGAAAAAGTCGGGAACGCCCCCGGTCGCCGTGTCGATCGCCCCGGTCGCGCGCGTGGTCGCGGAGACATAGGAGACGCCGGCTGTCCAGCTAAAGGCGCTGCCCGGCGCCGAGCCGAGCCGCACTTCCTGATCGAAGACCCGGTAGGCGCGGCCGTCATGATAGCGTAGCGCCCCCGGCACGCCGAGCTGGGACGCCGCATCGCTCGCATCGAACGTGTCGTGCTGGTCCTGCCAGGCATGGCTGGTCACCGCGGTGAGGCGCAGGGCGCCGACCGGGCCCGAGACGATCGCCTGGCCGAGCCCGAAGATGCCGCGGCGCGGCTCGCGCTGGGTGATGCCGCGGGTCAGGTCCTCATAGTCGCGGTCGACATATTGGCTGTCGGCTGTCCGAGTCGATTGATAGGCGCCGATAAGGTCGATGGTCCAGCCGGTGGCGGGGGCGACGCGCAACGCCGCGCGCCCGCCCGCGATGCGGGTGCGGTTGACGTTCGCGGGGCCGTCGGCATCGTCGATCCAGCCGGCGTCGCTGCGCGCATAGCCGACCAGGCGCAGTGCGGCGAGGTCGCCGACCAGCGGCAGGTTGAGCATGGCTTCGGCGTTCGCGCCGAGCCCGCCGGAGCCGACCGCCTGGGCGCCGATGCCGGCCCATCCGGAGGTCGAGCCGATCACCGGCCGGTTGGTGACGATCCGGTAGACGCCGCCCAGCGCGCCGGTGCCGTAGAGCGGGCCCTGGGGGCCCTTCAGGACTTCGATCCGCGCGATATCGGCCAGATAGAGGCCGGGCTCGGCAGCGTCATAGGTGACGCGGCCCTCGTCCACCTGCACGCTGACCGTGGACTGGCTGAAGCCGTTGAACGGGCTGTCAGCCAGGCCGCGGATGAAGGGCCGTTCGCGGCCGGGGCCGCCGCCGGTGACGCTCAGGCCTTCGAGGACGCGCGCGACATCGCTCGCGTGGGCGGCGCGGTCGCCCCGTGCGGGGTCGCGCGGGCTGTAGACCGCGACGGAGCCGGCGATCGAGGACAGCGCCTCGGGCAGCTTGCGGGCTGTGACGACAATCTCCTCGCCCGGCCGCATGGCCGGCTCGGGCTCGGCGCGGGTTACGGCGTGCGGCAGCGTGCGCGGTCGTGCCACGATCCGGAAGGCCCTGGGGCCGATGCGGACGGCGCGGACGGGCGTGCCCTGCAATATCCGGTCGAGCGCTTCGCGGGCCGGCATCCGCCCGCGTGCCGCATGGGTGCGCACGTTCGGCAGGCGCGCCTCGTAGACGAGCGAGATGCCCGTCTGCGCGGCCAGTGCCTCGAGGGTGTCGGCCAGGTTGCCGGCGGGCAGGGAGATCGCGAAGCTCTCGTCCCGCGCCTGGGCGGGCGCCGGCAGCAGGGCGCTAGCCGCCAGTACGATCGACCAGCCGGATCGTCTGACCATCGCTGTCCGCATGCAGCCCCGTCAATTGGGTGAGAGTGGAAACCATTGCCGCGCGGTCACCCGGCGCGAGCACACCGGAGAAGGGGCGCTGCGCTACCGATCCGGCGACCGCGACCGGCTGCCCCGTGTAGCGGGCGATATCGGCAGCGACCAGTGCAAGTGGGGCCTGATCATAGACGAAACGCCCGCTCCGCCAGGCGGCGATGCTCGCGATGCGAACCGGCCGGAGCACGACCTTGCCGCCTTGGGCCAGTGCTTCCTGGCCTGCGCCCACCTCCGTTTCCGCGGTCTGGCCGGGAAGCTGGAGCGCGATCCGACCTTCCTCGACGGAGACGCTGACCACGCCATCGGCCGAATTGACCGCGAACCGCGTGCCAACGTCGCGGATCCGGGCACCGCCCACATCGACGATGACGCTGCGCTTCGGATCGTGGCGGATGCTGAAGAACGCGCTGCCCGTCAGCTGCATGCGCCCGTCCGTTCCGGCTTCGGCGAGCCGCGAGCCGGCGCCGAGCGTCGCCGTCACGCCGTCCGCCAGCCGGACGGTACGCGAGGTGCCGGCGGCGCTGGCGAACGCGCGCACCGCCTGGCTGTCGGGTTGCGGTTGCTGGAAACCGATGCCGACCGCCAGCGTGAGGGCGGCCGCGACAGCGATCCCGGACCCGATTGCCCAGCGCGGCACCCGGCGCGGGGGCGCGACGGGGGTGGGGGCAGGCATGGCGGGCGGCAGCAAGGTTTCGCGGGCCGCGTCGATCTGCAGGTCGAGCAGGGCGATCTCGTCATAGGCGAGGCGGTGGCGCGGGTCCGCTTCCAGCCAGGCGGTGAAGCCTTCCCAGTCCATGTCGTCATGCTGCTGCGCTCCATGCCAGCGCGCCGCAGCTTCGTGGATATCCTCGCTCATCGCCCAATTCCCGACATCGGCGGGTGCCGGTGCCATCCCTGTTGTTGCATGAGATGCCGCGCCGCCGCCATCACCTCAGTTGTCCCCGCCCGAGTTGCCCAGCGTACGGCGCAGATGCGCCATCGCGACGGAGATATGCTTCTCCACTCCGCTCCTGCTGATGCCGAGGCGCGCCGCGACGTCGGAATGCGGCAGGCCTTCCAGCTTGTGCAGCCGGAAGGCGCGTCCCGCACCTTCGGGCAGCTGGGCAATCGCGGCGCGGAGCGCGTCGAGATCTTCGCGCGCGATCAGCCTGTCCAATGCCTGGGGCTGCGGGTCGACCCGGTCTCCGGCAACCGTCTCGGCCTGTGTATCGCTCCAGTCCTTGTCGCGCGCTTCGCGCCGACGCACGCCGCGCAGCCGCTCGAGCACCAGGTTCTGGGCGGCCCGGTAGAGATAGGCGCGGCCATTGGCGACGGGGCCGGGGGCCGCGTCGCGCACGCGCAGCCAGAGCTCCTGGAGAAGATCCTCGGCCTCCGCCGGATTGCCCGTGCGGGCGATGAGGAAGCGCAGCAATTCGCCGCGCAGTTCCTGGTAGAGCTGGGCCAGTCCGGAAGCAGGTGTGGAGATCGCTCGGCTCCTTCGGAGGCGCCGTCTGCCCCATGTCCCGGTGTCCGGCAAGCCGGGGCAACCACGGCGCTCGACAAAAATCTTGTCCCCGGACTGTGGTGGTGCGCGACGGCGGCGTCCTTGCTGCAGCGATGAAGAACCGAACCGAAATCACCCCTGTCCTGCGGCAGCCAACCTCGGGTCGCACCGATGCCAGGACCCGCGCCGGATGAGGATCGTCGATGTCAGCGCCTTCTACGCGCCGAAGGGCGGGGGGGTGCGCGCCTATGTCGATCGGAAGCTGGCGGCCGCGGCCGCGCTGGGCCATGAGATCATCGTGCTTGCCCCGGGCAAGACCGATGCCGTGGTTCCGCGCGGCCCCGGTGCTGTCCTGGAAACGCTGGCCTCGCCGCCGTTTCCGCTTGACCAGCGCTATCGCTATTTCGACGACGAGCGCGCGCTGCACCGCGCGCTGACCCGCTGGAACCCCGATTTCGTCGAGGCGTCCTCGCCCTGGAGCAGCGCGTCGATGGTAGCGCGCTGGGACGGTCCGGCGCCGCGCGCCCTCGTCATGCATTCCGACCCGCTCTCGGCCTATCCCTATCGCTGGTTCGGTCCGATCGCGAGCATCGAGGCAATCGATCGCGGGTTCGACTTCTTCTGGCGCCACTTGCGCAGGCTGGGCCAGGCCTATGACCTGGTCGTCAGCGCAAGTGGCGAGCTGACGGCGCGGCTGCGCGGCGGCGGGATGCCCGGCGTGATCACCGTTCCTATGGGGGTCGAGCCCGGCATCTTCGCGGCCCGGCACCGCGACCCGGCCTATCGCGCGGCGCTGCTTGCCGAATGCGGCCTCGGCCCTTCCGCCACGCTGCTGCTCGGTATCGGGCGCCACGCGCCCGAGAAGCGCTGGGGTATGGTGATCGATGCCGCGCTGTCCGCGGGGACGCGCAGCCCGATCGGGCTGTTGCTGGTCGGCGAGGGGCGCCTGCGCGCCAGGCTGCGGGCGCGTGCCAGCGGCTCGCCGCATATCCGGATTCCCGGCGCGCTGGGCGACCGGGGGGCGCTTGCCCGCCTGATGGCGAGCGGCGATGCCCTGGTCCATGGCTGCGAGGCGGAGACCTTCTGCATGGTCGCCGCCGAGGCGCGGGCGAGCGGGCTGCCGGTGATCGTGCCCGATCGTGGCGGCGCGGCCGATCACGCCGACCATGCGCCCAGCCGGCGCTATCGCGCAGGCGATGCGCAGGCACTGCGTGACGCGATCCTGGGCTTCGCCGGGGATCGCTCCAGTTTCGTGCCGAGGGTGCCGGACGAGCCTTCGCGGACCATGGACCAGCACTTCCTCGAGCTGTTCGGCGCCTATGCCGGCTTGCGGTCCGCAGCGATCCGCGCAGCCTGAGCGATGCCGCGCATCCTCGATCGCTATGTCGCGCACGCGATCGCGCGGAACTATCTGCTGATCCTTCTGGTCATCATCACGGTCCTCTCGCTCGAGAATTCCATCCGCCTGGCGAATGCGGTGACCGGAACGGACGCCCCGGGACTGCTGCTCGGGCGGCTCATGGCGACGCTGGTTCCCGAATATCTCGGCATCGCCATCCCGGTCGCGACCTTCCTGTCGGTCGCGCTGGCGATCCGCACGCTTAGTCAGCGCGGTGAATGGCAGATGCTGGAGGCGCTGGGGCTGCCGCCGCAGCGCTATATGGCGGTGCCGATGGCGCTCGCGCTGCTGTCCGCGCTGGTCCAGCTCGGCGTGCGGCTCGAGATGCAGCCGGCGGGGGAAAGCGCGCTCGACCGAATCTCGCTCGAGATCGTCCGCGGGTTTCACGGCGTGCATTTCCTGCCTGGCGAGGCGATCCAGCTGGGTGGTGACACCACGCTCGTGGCCGAGCGCGCGGAGGATGCGGGCCCGGGCGTGCTCGAGAATGTTCTGCTCCAGCGTGCTAGCGACATATTCACCGCGGCCCAGGCGGTCGTCGCGATCGCCCCGAACGGGGATTTCGAGCTCACCTTGGCCGATGGCCATTGGCTCCGGCGCGGTCCCGAGGGCCGCGAGCAGAAGATCCTGTTCGATCGCTATCATGTCCGGGTGCCGGGGATGGCCGGCCTGCCGACGAAAGGCGCCGTCGAGCGCATGGACCGTCTCGGGTCCGCCGCGCTGCTCGCCGCAATGCGCGGGGAGACGGGGAGGGAACGCCCCGTTTCCGCCGCGATGGCCGGACGGATCGAGAGCGCCTTTTTCTGCCTGTTGCTGCCGATATTCGCGATGGCGCTGGCCGCGCCGCCCAAGCGGCGCGCGGGCGCTGCCGGCCTGTTCCTCGGGCTGCTGCTGATCGTCCTGCATATCAAGAGTGCTGCCGCGGTCGAGGCGGCATCGGAATTCCCGATCCTGGGCGCGACGCTCCACGCTCTGCTCTGGATTGGCATTGCCGCGCTCCTCGCGCGGGGCAGCGTTCGCCACGGCGCAGGCTATGTCGACGCCTGGCTCGCCGCCCGCATGGCGCGCCTGTCGGCCCTTTTTCGAAATTAGTCGGCGGCGCGGCGCTTCCCCACTGCGGACGCGCCCTTCTGCGGCGTCACAGCGACATGGCACAGCAAGGAGAATGGTCGATGCGGGATTTGCGGGAAGCGGCGGAGAATCAGGCATGAGCGTCCCGACCGCGATCGGGGCCCTGCTTCTCGCCAGCGGCACGCCCGTCCAGGCCGTCCCACCGCAGGAGGTGCCGTCTCAGGAGACGCCGGCTATCCCATCCTCGGCCACTTCGGAACCGCAGGACGAGGCTGCCAATGCGATCGTCGTCAGCGGGAGCTATCGGCACACGTCCGGCGACCCCCTCGAGCGGATCAACGCGCTCTCCTTCGCGTTGACCCAGAAGGTGGACGACGCCGTCACCGCGCCCGCGTCTCGTGTCTACAAGCAGGTCGTGCCGAAGCCGCTCCGCAGCGGATTCCGAAATTTTCTCAACAACCTGCGCGAGCCCGTGGTCTTCGCGAACTATCTGCTCCAGCTGAAGCCCGGCAAGGCCGCCGAGACCTTCGGTCGCTTCGCGCTTAACTCGACGATCGGGCTGGGCGGCGTGATCGATATCGCAAAGCGCTGCCCGTTCGACCTGCCATGGCGGCCGAACGGCTTCTCGGACACGCTCGGCGTCTATGGGGTCGGCAACGGCCCCTTCATCTTCGTGCCCCTGATCGGGCCAACCACGGTGCGCGATCTGGTCGGCGGCGCGGTCGACCGGCTGGCCTCGCCATTCGCGCTGGGCGGGCCCTTTCGCTCCAAACCCTATCTGATCGGCACCAATGTCTATCGCGTGCTCGATCGGCGGGCAGAGCAGGAGGACGAGCTTGCCAGGGTGAAAGCGAGTGAAGATCCCTATGCCGCGCGCCGGGATCTGTTCCTCGAGAAGCGGCGAGAACGCCTGGAGCGGCTCAAGGGGCGGGAAGTTTCCGACCCGGGCACCCAGCCGAGCGAGGCCGGAACCGGAAATATCGCGCCCGTATCGGCCAGGAAGAAGTGCCGGCGCCGCGGAACTTAGGCACTATGGCTGGTTCGCACCGGATGGAGCGCGTCGGTCGCTCAGGAGATTGGCACGCGTCCCGGGCGACGGCGCGTGCCGATGCCGGGCTGGCGACGCACGAACGAGGGTTCGCAACTCGTCGGCTGCGGGGATTCGTCACCTTCGTTTGTGCAAATCTCGCCAGCGGACCGTGCGCCAACGTCTCGTTCGCGACCTATTCAAAACGACCGCTTAGAAGTTCCGGCATCATCCGATTCGGCATCAGCCGTCTAATTGCAGGGTACATGGGCCGGCTGTTGCCAAGCCAAATCGAGCAACAGGCTTTGCCTGATCCGATCGGTGCGCTCGATGCCCGATAAGTCCGGAAGTTTCCGGAAATGCATACTAGACGAGAATTGGACGTGTTGCGTTTTGCAACTGATGTTCTCAAGTTAAGCACTTGAAAACATTGGTGACCCCTATGTTCAGCGGCTATTTCGCTCATATCGGGCGTCTCCGTTCGCAATTTGCTACTCAGGCCATACTACGAGCCGAGGGCTGGTAGTTGTCCTCGATGTACAGCCATTGGCCGCTGGTCGGCCCTGCGCGTTCGGAGAGCAGGAATGCCGTGACGTTCGCGATTTCATCGGTTCCTACGGGCCCTCCTGGGAGGGGCGCTGCTCGATGGAGGCGTGAAGCAGTAGCCGTTGCGGTGGGGATCACGGCGTTGACGCGAATCCCGTCCTTTGCGAGCAGGGCGGCCCATTCACGGGTAAGTCCGACGATGCCCGCCTTGGTGGCAACGTGGCTTGCCGATTCGTCCAGCTCCAGGCTGGCTTGGCTCGCAATGCTGACGATGGAGCCGCGCGTCCGGCGGAGATGCGGCAGGCAGGCCTGGGTCATTAGATGACAGTGTGTCAGGTTGCGGGTGGCCGAAGCGAAGACCGGTTCGGTCTCCCCCGCTTCAGGCACGCTGTGAGCGCCGTTCACCAGGGCATCGATGCGGCCGAACCGGCTTGCGACCCGCTGGACCGCTGCAGCGCAGGCCGTCGTATCCGCAAAGTCGACGATCTGTGCCGGGGCGCCGGTACGCGCGAGCAGTTCGGCGGGGGGAAGGGTGCTGTCCAGAATGAACGGGATTGCGCCTTCGCTGGCGAGGATGCTCACCACTGCCGCACCGATCCCGCTGGCGCCGCCGGATACGATCACCACCTTGTTGTCGAGGGCGAGGTTCATTGGGCGCGAGCCTCCACCACGGGCCCCGCCGCCGTCCCGGTCATTCGGTTCAAAGCGCGATTCCTCGGTGAAAGCTGGAGCCCATACGCATCGGTGTGAATATTGTAGGACTATTAATATTGGTTTCAAGTGCGACATTCGTCGATATTGTCCTCCCTCGCACTCAATGTTGCCCCTGTGACAACTCTTGCTTGACCGGCAATTTTGTCAGACTAGAATTTTCAATGAGGACGAGCGCCGACACCTTTGTCCAGCGCCCGGCCATCGCCTGAAAACAGATCAGAACAGGGAGGATTTATGATCGACCTCGTCCGTCCGGGCGCAGCCCTTGCGCTCCTGCTGGCCTCCGCATCGCCGGCGCTTGCCCAGAATGACGCGTCCGCTCCGGTGGAAGTGGTGGTGGATACCGCCAAGCCCGGCGCCAAGATCGATCGCAACATCTTCGGCCAGTTCGCCGAACATCTTGGCACCGGCATCTATGGTGGCGTCTGGGTCGGCAAGGACTCCCCGATCCCGAACGTGCGCGGCATCCGCAAGGACGTCGTCGCGGCGCTCCGTGCGATCCGTGTGCCGAACGTGCGCTGGCCGGGCGGCTGCTTCGCCGACGAATATCACTGGCGCCACGGCATCGGCGCGGCGAAGGACCGGCGGATTTCGATCAACTCCAACTGGGGTGGCGCGACGGAGCCGAACACTTTCGGAACCGACGAATTCATGGACTTTGTCGACCAGGTCGGCAGCGAGGCCTATATCTCGGTCAATATCGGCTCGGGCACGGTGGCGGAGGCCGCCGAGTGGATCGAATACATGACCGCCGATCCCGCGACGACGGCAGGCAAGGAGCGTGCCGCCAACGGACACGCCGCGCCGTACAAGGTCAAGTATCTCGGCATCGGCAACGAGAGCTGGTCGTGCGGCGGCGCGATGTCGGCCGAGCATTATGCCGATGTGATGAAGCCCTTCGCCCGCTTCGTGCGCAACTACAATCCGGCCCAGGCCGCGGACAGCCCCGGCGCGATGCAGCGCATCGCCGTAGGCCCGGGCGACGACAACCTGTCCTATACCGAAAGCGTGATGAAGGCCTGGAAGGCGCATGACTGGGCGTGGAGCATCGAAGGGCTTTCGCTGCATCGCTACACCACCGGCGGCGGCTGGCCGGTGACCCAGCCGAGCACCGGCTTCGACGAAGGGCGCTATGCGCTCATGCTCAAGGAAACGCTGGGCATGGACGAGACGATCGCGAAGAACGCCGCGATCATGGACAAGTATGATCCCGAGAAGAAGGTCGGGATCGCGGTTGACGAATGGGGGGCCTGGCTAGCGCCCAACCCCGGCAGCAATCCGGGCTTCCTGCAGCAGCAGAACTCGATGCGCGACGCGATCCTGGCGGCGCTCAACCTCAATATCTTCGCGCGCCACGCGGATCGGGTGCGCCTGACCAACATCGCCCAGATGATCAACGTGCTGCAGGCGATGATCCTCACCGACAAGGAGAAGATGGTTCTCACCCCGACCTATCACATCTACAAGATGTACCTGCCCTTCCAGGATGCGACCTATGTGCCGGTGAAGTTCGATGGCGGCACCTACACCCAGGGCGACATCAAGCTGCCTCGGGTCGATGCGGTCGCAGTGCGCGACACGGCGGGCAAGCTCTGGCTGGCAGTGACCAATCTCGATCCGATCCGGCCCGCGAAGATCGTAGCCCGCTTCCCCGGCGTCCAGGCGCGCGCCGCGCGCGGCGAAGTGCTGACCGCACCGCGGGTTGACTCGGTGAACAGCTTCGAGACGCCCAACGCCGTGGTACCCAAGCCCTTCACGGGCAAGGCCGGCAAGGACGGGGTGGTACTCGAGCTGCCGGGCAAGTCGGTGGCCGTCGTGCAGATCGATCTCTGAATCCGCTGCCGGGCGGGGCAGTGTCCTCGCCCGGCATGCCCGCCACGGCGGGGAAGGGATCGATGATCCTCACTTGCACCAAACGCAACTTGCAAGCGTGGTCCCGTGCGCTGATAAGGCCTCTTAACTCAGACAGAGGCGATCATTGAATGGGATCACGGAAAGAGAAGGCTTCAACGGATGCGGAAACTCCCGCAGAACGATTGACCTCCTCTTCCAGAGGCACTGGCCGCCGCCTGCGGGGGGCGGTCGCCCATTATCTCGGTACCGCGATCGTCTCGGGAGAGATTGCTCCGGGCGAGCGGCTGACCGGCGAAGTGGCCAGTTCCGAAGCACTGGACGTTTCGCGTAGCGCCTATCGCGAAGCAGTGCAGGTGCTGACCGCCAAGGGGCTGGTGGAGAGCCGGCCCAAGGCAGGCACGCGCGTATTGCCGCGCAGCCGCTGGAACATGCTCGATCCCGCGGTCCTGGCATGGGCGTTCTCGGGGGAGCCGGACCCCGATTTCGTCCGCGATCTGTTCGAGCTGCGCGCCATTGTCGAACCCAATGCGGCGCGCCTGGCCGCCGAGCGCCGGGAAAAGGCCGACATCAAGGCAATGAAGGACGCGCTGGCGGGGATGCGGCGGCATACGCTTGCGACCGAGGCAGGGCGTGCCGCCGACCGCGATTTCCATGACGCGCTGTTGCGAGCGTCGCATAACAATGCGGTTATCGCGTTGAGCGCCAGCATCGCTGCGGCAGTGACCTGGACGACCCAGTTCAAGCAACGAACGCGTGCCTTGCCGCGCGACCCGATGCCGGACCATGTCCGTGTGTTCGACGCGATCGTCGCGGGTGACGCCGACGCGGCGAGCGATGCGATGCGCGTCCTTGTCGACCTGGCGCTTGAGGACACGCGCTCGTCCATGTGACTGGCGGAATCAGCGCCGCAGCGCTGCCTCCGCCCATGCCACCGGATCCGGGAAGCGCGGTTTGCCCGGCGTCCGCGCGACCAGCTCGATCAGGGCCTTGCCGACGACGTTCGCCTCCAGCGGAACTGCAGGTTCGCCGAAGCGCATCGGGCGGGACCGCGCGAGCAGCTTTCCGTCGCCATAGATTTCGAAGGTCACCGGCTGGCCACGATCCCGCGCGGAATCGTCGACGCCCACCAGCGTGGTGAAACGCGCATAGCCCTTGTTGCGCACTTCGAGCCGCGAGTTGGCGAGGATGCCGATCCCGGTGTCGAAGCGCTTTCCGGCGACGCCGATCTGCTCGGACCAGGGCGTGCTGTCCGGCTGCGCGCCGCCCCAGCCGCCATAGCGGGGCGGTTCGCGCGAGATGCGCGTGCCGGCCCAGGGCAGGATAGCTCGGTGGACGAGCGGATCGACTTCGGGGGCAACCACGCCGTCGATCGCCGGGTTCACGCTGCCCGGCATTTCGGAGAGATAGAGCCCGTCGGGCAGCACCCGCTTGCCCTTTGCGCGGAACAACAGGGTCTCGCGCGGCGCCAGCGTCAAATCCTGCCGGTCGCGGAATTTGGACTGGGCGCCGGTCCAGATGTCGGTGAGCGCGATATCGGCGTCCGCTACATATTTCAGGTGCGACGCCATGAGCGACGCGGTGACCGGATCGGAGGTGCGGTTGAGTATCGCCACCGCCTTGTCGCCATTGGCGAGCGTCTTCACCAGGATGCTGACATCGTCGGAATCATAGGCGAGCACCGCCTGGTTGCCGGCCGGATCCTGATCGAGCGCGATCACTTCGCTCTTGCCGAGGATCGCCATCAGTGCGGGATCCGCGTTCCGCAGATCGTAGCCGATCATCAGCGGCGCGTTGAGCATCGCCCAGAGGCTGAAATGCGAGCGCGCCTCGGTCAGGTGCTTCGCGTCGAAATCGCCCGTGCCGATATAGAGCATGTCGGGATCGTTCCACGATCCCGGATGCGCGTAGAGCGGCCGGCGGATCGACGTGTCCATGTTGTGGAGCATCCGGCCCCAGATCGGGAAGATGTCCTCGCTGGTCCTCGACATGCTCGCCATCTGCCGCGCCCAGGATCGCACATCCGCCGCGCCCCACAGGCAGAGCGAGAAGATGAAGTCATTATCCGGATTGTTGCGCTCCAGCGCCTCGCGGACCCGGTCGTAGAGCGCCCTGGTCGCGGCAATGTCCGTCCTGCCGAGCGAGCCGCTGTCGACCAGCGGGGTGAGTGCGCGGAACTCGCCGGACAATACCTTGGGCGAGTCGGACCAGAGCCCGCGGATGCCGCAGCCATCGACCTTGATCAGGTCGAAGCCCCATTCGCCGAAATAGAGCGCGATGTCCTGGTCGACATGGCCGTACAGGCCGACCTCGCGCTCGGCGAGCGTGCCGCTCGGCTTGTTGGGGATGTCGTCGCTGTGGATCTGGCCACAGCTGTTGCGGCCGATGTCCGAATAGATGCCGGCCTTGAAGCCCATGCCGTGCAGCTTGTCGGTAAGCGGGCGGAAGCTGGTCCGGCCGTCGGGCAGCAGGGCGGAGGGGAATTTGTCGGTGCGGATCACCATGCGGCCGTCGGCGGCGCGGCGTGCCCACCAGCCTTCGTCGAGGTCGATATAGCGATAGCCCTTGGCGGCCAGCCCCGACGCGGCGATGATCTGGGCCGAGCCGAGCAGCTTCGTCTCGCTGATGTCGAGCGCGAAGGCGTTCCAGCTGTTCCAGCCCATCGGCGGCAGCTGGGCGGCGCCGCGCGTATAGGCGCTCCAGCGGCCGGTCGGCGCCAGCGGATCGGACTGGGCGGCGAGGGGCGGGGTCCAGAGCGCGGCGAGCGCGATCAGCGCAGTGGCGGCGGCGCGCTTCACTTGCCGGCCTCGAACGCGAGGTTCTTGCTGAAGAACGGGATCACCTGGTCCTGAAAGCGCATCGCAACCCCGCTGGTGTGGTCGCCGGAATAGATCTCGAAGCGGTTGGCGATGCCGTAACGATCGAGCGTTTCGTGCAGCTTGCGGGCATCGTCCTTCAGCCCGTCGCGGTCGCCGACATCGATCGCGATCGCCCGGTAGCGCCGCAGGTTACCGACATACTGGTCGACAAAGGCGAGCGGGGCGTTCGCTGCCCATTTCGCCAGAACCTGGGGCTGCACCGCACCGTCCTTCACCGGCAGGTCGAGGAAGAGCGGTGGGTTCTGCGGATTGGGCGACCAGGCCGCGGCGGTGGCGAGCTGGGCGCGTTCACCCCAGCCGAGCTTCGTCGCTTCGTCGATGGATTTGAGCTTCTCGAGCGCCGCGCCGCTCGCTGCGTTGAACTGGGCGGGATCGCGTGGCGATAGGCAGCAGGGGCTCATCATGTAGAGGGCGCCGAACACGTCGGCATGCTTCATCCCGATCCGCGAAGTGCCGTAGCCGCCCATCGAATGGCCGGCCAGGCCGCGGCTCTCGCGTACCGGCAGGGTGCGATAATGCGCGTCGATATAGCGGACCAGGTCGCGCGCCACGAAACTTTCGAAATCGCCGGTGGTGACCGAGCTCGAGTACATCGAGCCGTTGTGGACCGTCCTGCTGTCCGGGAAGACGAGGATCATCTCGCGGGCGCCCTTGGCGAAGCCGCCCTCGACGGTCTGGGGCACGTGGATTTCCTTGATCCACTGCTCGGCCCCGATCGAATAGCCGTGCAGCGCGTAGAGCACCGGATAACGCTTGCGCGGGTTCTTCGCATAGCCCGGCGGCAGGAGCACCAGCACATCCCGATCGGCCGCTTCGCCTTCCAGGTTGCCGGTGATCGCGGGGGAGTGGACCTTGATCCACTGTGCGGTGGCCCGACGGGCGCCAGATACCGGCGCCGGCGCGCTGGTGGTGACCTGTGCGGAGGCGGGTGGAATAGCGCCCGCACCAGTTAGCGCTACCAAAACTGCCGCAGCACGAGCCGACATTCTTGCCATTATCCGGAATCCCCTCGTTTGCGGCTCGCTGTCCGCTTCGCCTTATTAGTCAGCTTAATTCTACATGAGTCAACCGTGGGAATCTGCACGCCGCGCCGATTCATAGAGAGGTTTCGCGAGAATGCGCGAGCTTCATGCTGGTTTGATCGGATTAATAAGTATGACTAATTGGCAGGTCATCCGCCGCGCAGGATTTGCATGATCGTTGCGCGGATTCGACCGTAATTGGCGCGCAATGGGCCGAGGATGCCGTGTCGTTCCTCGGGCAGATGCGCGAGTGGATGGCCGTCGGGCCGGAACACATAGTGATCGAAGAAGGCGCGCCACGCGGCTCGTTCGCTGGCGGGCCTCTCGGCGATGGCAATCATGGCAAGCAACATCGTCGTATAGGGCGCATCCGGCCCGGCGCTGAACCCGTCCCACCAATAGTTGACGAGCATGTTGACCGGTTCGGTCGCCTCGACCTGGTGCCACCAGAGCTTGGGAATGTAGAGCGCGTCTGCGGGCTCGAGCTCGACCACGAGCGCGCGCTCGCGTGCTATCTCGAAGCGCGGATAGCGCGGGTCGCCGGGAGCGCAGCCTGCGGCCAGACTCGTCGGCTGGCCCGCCATGGTATGGTCGATCGGGCCGACATAGAGATCACCAATCGCGTCGGGCGGGTAGAGGGTAAAGCGGCGCCTGCCGGCCACGACGATCGCCAGATTGTCATAGGTGTCATAGTGGCAGGCCACCCTGGAGGCGTTTCCGAGCCAGATCCGCGGCTGGATACCGGGGGAGAGGGCGAGGGTGGTGTTCTCTGCCGCGAAGCCCGGGAAATGCAGCTCTGCTGGAAGCGAGCCCAGATAGAGTGACGGGAGATCCGGTCGTTCCGCGGCAGCGGCGATGCGTGCCAGCGCCTCCGGCACGGTCAGCGTCTCCCGGTCGAAATTGAACCCGCCGGCGCCATCGCCATAATCGTAACGTCCGCCGATCACGGGTGCGCCGACAAAGGCCTGGGCAGTGCGTCCGCTGTCGAGGCTGAGCAGATAGGCGAAGAGCGCCTGTCGCGACTCATGCGCCGCTGCGACGGCGGGCCAGTCTCTCGCGAGGCCATGGAGGGCCCGCGGTGTGCAGGGCTCCGCGACGGTACGCGTGAAGGCTTCGGCATCGAGCGTGCCGGCCGAATCCATCTCTGGAATGTCTCCTCTCATTAGTCTGAGTTAATGGTCAGGCGACGGTTGCGCAGGTGCGCCAGCGCCGAGACCTGTTTGAGGGAATCGATCATACAATAGGCGAGCTGCAGATAGCCACGGCGGAACAACGCAAGAGCCGTGCCGTCGTCGAGCTCGCCGAGGCTATCCAGGCTGATCGTGTACAGCCCTTCCAATGTGACCGTCTCGCCGTCATCGAAGCGCAGTGAGATGTCGATTGGTTCGACCAGGCGGTGCTCGAGCATGGCCTGGATGAAGCGATCCGTCTCTTCGACGCCGTTCTTAAGTTGCCCGAGTATCTTCTGAACCTTGCGAAGGCGCTCCGCCGGCGTGCCATCCGCTTCGAAGAGCGGTTGGCCTTCCTGCTCGCTAAACCGCGGATTCTCGCGGTCTATCGCGATATTCTCGCCCGAAATGAAGAAGCCTTGGCGCTCGAGGTCGAGCGGTCGGTACGGGGCGGGGGCGGCGGTTTCCTGTAACAGGTTCTCGCCCGGCCTGAAGCCGTACATCGCGCCCGCATAGAACTGGCCTGTCTCGGCGCTCTTGGTCAACAGGATCGGGCAGCGGGTCGCCGCCGTTGAGAATTCCGCCGCGACGACCTGCACGAAATGCGGCGCCTCCAGTCCGCTGGTCCGTACGCGCAGCGTGCGGTGTGCTTCCGCGTCGAGCAATTCCAGTTCACGTGCCATTCCTCATCCTCTCCAGGGCTTGCTGCACCGGCGCATTCGATGGTGCGCGCGTCCACAGGTCAAGCCGCCATATTCGCCCGATAATTACACCGACAAATTATTCTTGATAGCGCTAACTTTCTGTGATTAGTTGTCCGCAGATTCGCTGAAGATGAATCGGGGAGGATAGCCATGCCACCCTGGCGCAAGCCAGGGCGTCGAGCCCTGTTCCGGATAAAATAGCGGTATTTCAACCGCCTGACTGCGGATCACGCGCCGAGGGAGGCTCGGCGTGGCAACGAGCCCATACTCTGGAGGGGGTATCGAAATGAAGGCTTTAAATAAACAGACAAATAGTATCCGGGCGCGCAGTGTGGCCAAGTTGGCGCTCGTCGGCGCGACGAGCCTGGTAGCGCTCACAGTTGCTTCGCCCGCGTTCGCGCAGGACCAGGCCGGCTCCGCGCAAAGCGGCGAGATCAGCGAGGCCCAGGGCCAGGAGATCATCGTTACTGGCATCCGCGGTTCGCTCCAGCGCAACCTCGATGCGAAGCGCGAGGCCTCGGGCGTTGTCGACGTGATCTCGTCGGAGGATATCGGCAAGTTCCCGGATTCGAATGTGGCTGCTTCGCTGCAGCGCCTGCCCGGCGTCTCGATCCAGCGTGACGGCACGCGCGGCGAGGCCAATGGTGTCACCATTCGCGGCTTCGGCGGCGACTTCAACGAGACGCTGATCGACGGGCGCCGCCTGTCGACCGCGACCGGTGGCCGCTCGATCGACTTCAGCACCGTCGGCTCCGACTTCGTCGGCGCGCTGACCGTCTACAAGACGCCGGACGTCTCGGTGGGCGCCAACTCGATCGGCGCGACGATCAACATCTCCTATCCCAAGCCGCTCGACCGGCCGGGCTTCCACATCGCCGCTTCGGCCTCGGGCTCGATCCAGGACGATGCGAAGCGCGTCGTGCCGACCGGCGGCCTGCTGATCAGCCACACCTTCGCGGACGATACGCTCGGCATCCTGGCGGACGTGATCTACACCCGCCACGACACCCGCGTGAACAACGTCTTCGTGCACGGCTTCCCGGGCGGCAAATATGCGCCCTGCCAGCTGGCCGGCAGCACCGCCGCGACCTGCAACCCGACGACCAGCACCACCGCGCCGGCGTCGCAGCAGCAGACCATCGTCGGCTTCTTCGAGCAGCAATATGGCGCGCAGCAGTCCTACACCAAGGACGAGCGCATCGATGGCCGCATCGCGCTTCAGTGGAAGCCGACCGACGACGTGCTGCTCACGCTGGACAACAACTTCTCCGATCAGCGCATCAATGCCGACACGTTCGGCTTCGGCATCTGGTTCAACCAGGGTTCGCTGCGCAATGTGAAGCTGGACCCGAACGGCGTGCTGCTCGACTTCACCCAGGCGGGTTCGCAGACCGACTTCACCGCGGCGCGCGACAGCAACTGGCGCCGCACCAACCAGACCGGCCTCAACGTGAAGTGGAATGCCACCGAGCATCTCGAGATCGAGGCGGACGGCAGCATCTCGACGAGCTGGCTGAACCCGGACGGCCGCGTCAACTCGCGCGGCGCCGATATCGGCTATGGCTTCGGCATCGGCCCGTCGCTCGGCATCCAGATCAACGGCGACAGCGACAAGGTGCTCCCGTCGCTCGTGCACTATGGCGCAGGCGGCAGTGCCAGCCGCTGGACGGACACGTCGGTCATCGGGTCGCACGTGACCGTCAACATCGCCAACAAGAATACGGACTCGATCAAGCAGGGCAAGCTGCAGGCGAAATGGTCGCAGGACGACCTGACGCTCACCGTCGGCGGCACCTATCTCGACGACGATTTCCGGTTCCGCAGCGCCAACACCTTCGCCAATAACTACTGGCAGGCCTATTCGGGCTATGGTCCGGCGTCGGGCACCAGCGGTGGCGTGGCGATCCCGACCAGCCTGTACAAGGGCATGGTGAGCACGGCGAACTTCATCCCGGGCTTCACCGGGGCACTGCCGCCGTCGCTCATCAACTTCTCGGCGATCGACTATCAGAATTATCTGACCGGCCTGGGCAATCCCCAGACCAAGGTGATCCCGGGCTATAATACCGGTTGCTGCACCGGCTTCACCGGCACGTTCGACGTGATGAACGACGTCGGCAGCTATCGGAACATCAGCGAGAAGACCTGGGCGCTCTACCTGTCGGCCGCCTTCAAGACCGAAGTGGCGGGCATGCCCTTCCACTTCAACGCGGGCGTGCGCCAGGAATCGACCAGCATCGCTTCGACCGGCATCGGCCGCCTGCCGACCTCGATCAGCCCGAGCTCGACCGACCCGACGCTGCTCACGGTGAATTTCGGCCCGTCGCAGCAGGTCACCACCAAGAGCGACTACAGCTTCCTGCTGCCCGCGGTGGACGCCAAGCTTGAGCTGACCAAGAACCTGGTCCTGCGCTTCGATGCCTCGCGCACGCTCACCCGGCCGACGCTCAACCTGCTGACCCCGGTGCTCAATATCGGCACCGGCCAGCGCATCGGCGCGCTGACGGCGGATGGCGGCAACCCCGCGCTCAAGCCGTACCTGGCGGACAATTTCGATATCGCCGCCGAATGGTACTACCAGCGCAACTCGTACCTGGCGGTGAACTTCTTCCTGAAGAACGTCTCCAACTTCATCGTCCAGGGCACGCAGCGCCAGACGATCAACGGGGTGACGGATCCGTCGACCGGCCAGCCGGCGCAGTTCACGGTGTCGCAGCGGATCAACGGTCCGGACGCGACGGTGCGGGGCGTCGAAGTGGCGCTGCAGCACACCTTCGGCGACACGGGTTTCGGCTTCATTGCAAACGGTACCATCGTCGGCACCAACAAGCCCTATGATCCGAAGGACATCAGCACGAGCGGCTTCGCCGTCACCGGCCTCGCCAATTCGGCCAATTTCGTCGGCTTCTTCGACAAATACGGGTTCGAGTTCCGTGCGGCGGTCAACTGGCGCGACGAATATCTGCTCCAGTTCGGCCAGGTCCAGAACACCGGCGCCTTTGGCGCGGAGCCGACCTTCGTCAATGCGAGCACCCAGGTCGATCTGAGCGCGAGCTACCAGATCACCAAGGAACTCAACGTCTTCGGCGAAGCGCTCAACATCACCAATGAGACGATGAGCACGCGCGGCCGGTTCAAGAACCAGCTGCTCGATGTCTATGGCTATGGCCGGCGTTTCACTGCGGGCATCCGCTATCGCTTCTGACTTTCCTCCTCACCTGGGGATGTCATTTTGACATCCCCAGTCCTTTTTTGCTGAAAATCGGAAATGATGCGCCCGGTCAAAAACATCGTGATCGTCGGCGGCGGCACCGCAGGGTGGCTGACGGCCGGCGTGATTGCGGCGAAGCATCGCAGCCGGAAGGCGGCGGGTTTCACCGTCACCCTGGTCGAGTCTCCCAACACGCCGATCATCGGCGTCGGCGAGGGCACCTGGCCGACGCTGCGCACCACGCTGGCCAAGATCGGCGTTTCCGAGACGGATTTCTTCCGCGAATGCGACGCGGCCTTCAAGCAGGGCGCCAAGTTCGCGCGCTGGACCACTGGCGCCGAAGACGACGCCTATTACCATCCGCTGATGCTGCCGCAGGGCTTCCACCAGCTCAACCTGGTGCCGCACTGGCTTTCCGATAGCGGCGCGCGCAGCTTCTGCGACACGGTGACGCCGCAGGGCCGGATCTGCGACGACGGGCTGGCGCCCAAGACGATCGCGACGCCCGAATATGACGCGGTCGCCAACTATGCCTATCACCTCGATGCGGGCAAGTTCGCGCCCTTCCTGCAGCGGCATTGCACCGAGAAGCTGGGCGTGCGCCATGTGCTCGCCGATGTGCGTCAGGTACTGCTTGCCGAGGACGGCGACATCCGCGCGATCGACACCGAGCAGGCGGGCGAGATCGAAGGCGACCTGTTCGTCGACTGCACCGGCTTCCGCTCGCTGCTGCTCGGCGAGGCGCTGGGCGTGCCGTTCAGGGATTGTGGCGATATCCTGTTCTGCGACACCGCGCTCGCCGTCCAGATCCCCTATGAGAGCGAGGACAGCCCGATCGCCTCGCATACCATCTCGACCGCGCAGTCGGCGGGATGGATCTGGGACATCGGGCTGCCGACGCGCCGCGGCACCGGCCATGTCTTCTCCAGCAGCCATATCTCGGACGACGAGGCCGAGCGCGAGCTGCGCGCCTATCTGGGCCCGGCGGGCAAGGACCTGGCCGTCCGCAAGATCAAGATCCGCTCGGGGCACCGCGAGACCTTCTGGAAACGCAACTGCGTCGCCGTCGGCCTGGCCGCGGGGTTCCTCGAGCCGCTCGAGGCGTCGGCGATCGTGCTGATCGAGCTGTCGGCCAAGCTGATCGCCGAGCAGATGCCGCGCTGCCGCGAAGTGATGGACGTGGTCGCCTCGCGCTTCAACGCGACGACCCATTATCGCTGGGGTCGGATCATCGACTTCCTCAAGCTCCATTATGTGCTGACGAAGCGGACCGACAGCGCGTTCTGGCGCGACAATGTGCGCCCCGAGACGATCCCCGAGCGATTGCAGGAACTCATGCTGCTCTGGAAATACCAGTCGCCCTGGTTCCATGACGAGTTCGACCGGGTCGAGGAAGTCTTCCCGCCGGCCAGCTATCAATATGTCCTCTACGGCATGGGCTTCCGCACCGAAGTGGAGGCCGAGGCGCTCGCCGGCGACATGCGCCTGGCCGAGCGTGCGATACGCGAGAATGCGGCGCAGACCGAGCGGCTGCGCACGGGGCTTCCGCGGCATCGCGACCTGATCCGCAAGATCCAGGAACATGGCCTGCAGCCGGTCTGATCGGCCGGTCACCAGAAACAAGGAAAGGTACGACAATGACCCGTTCCGCGGCTGCTTTCGGCGCGCTCCTGCTTGCGGGCACCGCCTGCGTCCCGATGTCGGCGATGGCGCAGGGCAACGATCCGTCCCCGGTGGTTGCGCAGGCGGACAAGCTGGCGAGCGATCTCGTCGGCAAGATGACGACCGACGAGAAGATCGACCAGCTGCTCAACACCGCGCCGGCGATCCCACGGCTTCAGGTGCCGGCGTACAACTGGTGGACGGAGTCGCTGCACGGCGCGCTGGGATCGCTGCCGACCACCAATTTCCCCGAGCCGATCGGGCTCGCCGCGACCTTCGACGCGCCGCTGGTCAAGCAAGTCGCTGGGTCGATCAGCACCGAGGTGCAGGGGTTGCACGCGCTGGCCCGCCAGACCGGCCGGATGGGGCGGATCGGCACCGGGCTCGATACCTGGTCGCCCAACATCAACATCTTCCGCGATCCGCGCTGGGGGCGGGGCCAGGAAACCTATGGCGAGGATCCGTTCCTGACCGCGCATATGGGCGTGGCCTTCGTTACTGGCATGCAGGGACCGAACCCGGATCTGCCCGCCGTGGTCGCCACGCCCAAGCATTTCGCGGTGCACAGCGGGCCGGAATCGACGCGCCACAGCGCCAATGTCTTCGTATCGCGCCACGACCTCGAGGACACCTATCTCCCCGCCTTCCGCGCGGCGATCGTCGAGGGCAAGGCAGGTTCGGTGATGTGCGCCTATAACCGCATCGACGGCCAGCCCGCCTGCGCCAGCGACGAGCTGCTGAAGGAGCATCTGCGCGGCGCCTGGGGCTTTGACGGCTATGTCGTGTCAGACTGCGACGCGGTGAAGGACATCAGCGACAATCACCACTACGCGCCCGATCCCGCCTCGGCGGTCGCGGCCGCGCTGCGAGCGGGTGTCGACAATGAGTGCCATACCGCGACGCTCTCTGACACCGACGGGCTAGGCGATCGCTATCGCGATGCGCTGAAGCGCGGGCTGATCACCGAGGGGGATATCGACCGGACGCTCGTCCGCCTTTTCTCCGCCCGCTATCGCAATGGCGATCTCTCCGGCGTCCGCAAGGCCGCCGGCGATCCCGCAGCAGTGGGCGCGCCGGCGCATGGCGCGCTGGCGCTGTCGGCGGCCGAGAAGAGCCTGGTGTTGCTCAAGAATGACGGCATCCTGCCGCTCAAGCCCGGCCTGCGCGTCGCGGTGATCGGGCCGCTCGGCGATGCGACGCGCGTGCTGCGCGGCAACTATTCCTCCTCGCTCTCGGCGCCGCCGATCTCCGTGGTGGACGGCTTGCGCCGCGCCATGCCGGGCGCGCGGGTGGACTATGTGCCGTTCGGCGAGACCTATACCGACGGTGATCCGATCCCGACGAGCGCGTTGCGCGCGCCCGATGGGCGCCCGGGCCTGCTCGCGCGCTACTACAATGTCCTCGGCACGCCGCCGGCTCGCTTCGCACCCGGTACGCTGGCCGACTATGTGCGCGGCGCCAGGTTCGCCGACACGCCCGCCGCGAGCCGGATCGAGGCGAGCGTCGACGGCCGCAGCCTCGATCTCGCGCAGGTGTCGGATCATCACCGCGTCGTCTGGACCGGTTTCATTGTGCCGCCCGAGAACGGCAGCTACCGCCTCGGCCTCGCCGGCTTCATGAGCGGGACGATGAAGTTCGAGGGCAAGCCGTTCGTCGACCTGAAGGACGCCCCCTGGGGCAGCCTGCCGACGATGAAGACGGTGCGGCTTGAGAAGGGCAAGCGCTATCCGGTCGAAGTGACCGGCGACGCGCATACCGGCACCGCCGGCGTCGGGCTGGTGTGGAAACGCGTCACCGCAACGCCGGAGCGCGACCTCAGGGCTGCAGCGGCCAATGCGGACGTGCTGGTCGCCGTGGTCGGCCTCACCTCCGATCTCGAGGCGGAGGAATCGCCGGTCCAGATCCCGGGCTTCAAGGGCGGCGACAAGACCACGCTCGACCTGGCACCCGACCAGCAGGCGCTGCTCGAACAGGCGAAGGCGACCGGCAAGCCGATCGTCCTGGTCGCGATGAACGGCAGCCCGATCAACCTCGCCTGGGCGAAGGACAATGCCGCGGCGGTGGTGGAGGCCTGGTATCCCGGCCAGTCCGGCGGCCTCGCGATCGGCAACGTCCTGTCGGGCAAGGCCAACCCCTCGGGCCGCCTGCCGCTGACCTTCTATCGCAGCATCGACGACCTGCCGCCCTTCGGCGACTATTCGATGCGGGGGCGCACCTATCGCTACTTTGCAGGCACGCCGGTCTATCCATTCGGCTATGGGCTCAGCTACACCAGCTTCGCCTATGCGCCGCTTGAGGTGACCCTCACCGGCGGCAACGCGGGCAAGGGCATCCGTGTTACCACCGCCGTCCGCAACACCGGCGCGCGTGAAGGCGACGAGGTAGCGCAGCTCTACCTGAATTTCCCCAACGACCCCGGTGCACCGCGCGTCGCCCTGCGCGGCTTCCAGCGCGTGACGCTGAAGCCGGGTGAGGCGCGCACTATCCGCTTCGACCTCTCGCCGCGCGACCTGAGCGCCGTGACGGTGGACGGCGTGCGCAAGGTGCTGGCTGGCGACTACCGCGTCACGGTCGGCTCCGGCCAGCCGGGCACCGGCGTGCCGGGCCAGAGCGCTGACTTCGCGGTCCCGGTAGCGGTGGCGCTGCCGAAATAGCCGCTTACGGGCCCGGCTTCAGCGCCGGGCCCGTAAGGCGCAGCGGCCGGCCGGGCTTCAGCGTCGCGGCGACGCGCGCCCCGCGGAGCGGCACGAGACTATGCAACCCGCATGAAAGAGGTCAGTCGCCGCAAAAGGCGTCGTACAAATGGCGTGTCGGGAGAGGGAAGATCATGACCAAATGGATGCTGATGGCGCTTGCCGCCCTGCCGGTTGCACCTGCCCTGGCTGCGCCCAGGCTCGATGGGGTGCTTACGGATCATGCGGTGATCCAGCGTGGCAAGCCGATCCGTATTTCCGGCAGTGCCGAGCCGGGCGAGGCGGTGCGGGTCAGCCTGGCCGGCCAGTCGGTTGCCGTGAAGGCGGACCGCGCGGGCCGCTTCGCCGCGACGCTCGCGCCGCTTCCCGCGGGCGGCCCCTATGAGATGCAGGTCAGCGCCCGCAGCGGCCTTGTCATCGTCCGTGACCTGCTGATCGGCGACGTTTTCCTATGCTCGGGCCAGAGCAACATGGAAATGCCCGTCGAGCGGTCGCAGGACAGCTATTCCGTCTATGCCGCGGCCGACGGCCAGTTGCGTCTGCTCACCGTGGCCAAGGCGACCGCCTTCACGCCGCAGACCGGGTTCGCCGCGCAACCCGGCTGGGTTGCGACCACCCCGGCAACGGCCAGTCCCTTCTCGGCCGCCTGCTTCTACATGGCCCAGGCCCTGCGCAAATCGGCGAAGGTGCCGATCGGCGCGATCCATTCTAGTTGGGGCGGATCGCGCATCTCCGCCTGGATGGACGAGCCGGGGCTGCGCGCCGCCGACATGGGCGACGGCGTCGACGCGCTGCGCCTCTATGTGCGCGACGTCCCCGCGGCGGTCGCGCGGACCAGCGCCAAATGGGAACAATGGTGGCGGGACCAGTCCGGCAATCGGCCGGGCACCGAACCCTGGCAGCCCCAGGCGGCGCTCGACTGGCAGCCCGTGCCGCGGATCGGCGCGTTCAACCGCTGGGGCATCCCCGCGCTTGCCGACTATGTCGGCATGCTGTGGTTCCGCAAGGACGTGACGCTCACCGCCAGGCAGGCGCGCCAGGAAGCGGTGCTGTCGATCGGCGCGGTCGATGATGCGGACATCACCTGGGTCAACGGCAAGCCGGTGGGCGGGAGCAGCAATGCTGCCACGCCGCGCAACTATCTGCTGCCGGCCGGCACGCTGGTCGCGGGCAGCAACGTGATCACGATCAACGACGACAATGTCTGGGCCGAGGGCGGCATGATCGGCCCGGCCGAGGCGATGCGGCTCAGCTTCGCCGACGGCACCAGCGTCGCGCTCGATACTGGGTGGCGCTACGCCATCGCCGGCAAGCCGCGCACCAATGCGCCGCGCGCGCCCTGGGACGACATCAACGGCGCCGGCACGCTCTACAATGCGATGATCGCGCCGCTCGGCCCGATCGCGCTGGCCGGTGTCGCCTGGTACCAGGGCGAGTCCGACACCGACCTAGCCGGATATGACAAGCGCCTTGCCGCGATGATGCGCGACTGGCGCCGCCAGTTCGGCCTGCCCGAATTGCCCTTCGCGATCGTCCAGCTCTCCGCTTATGGCGACACGGCGTCCCGGCCGCGCGAGAGCGGCTGGGCGGGATTGCGCGATATCCAGCGCCGGGTGGCCGAGAAGGACGGGCATGCCGCCGTCGCGGTGACGCTCGACCTGGGCGATCCGCTCGACATCCATCCCGGCGAGAAGCGCGAAGTGGGCCGGCGGCTCGCCCGGGCGATGCGCAGCCTGGCTTATGGCGAGGCGGTCGCGCCTTCGGGGCCGCGCGTCGTGCAGGCAAGCAGGGGCGCGGACGGTGCGGTCACGCTCAGCTTTGCCGATGTGGCCGGCGAGCTGGCGACGCGCGGTGCCGATCGGGCGATCGGGTTCGAACTGTGCGGAGCAGAGCAGGGAAGCTGCCGCTACGCCGATGCGCGAGTGAACGGCAATCAGGTGGTCCTCGCGGCGGATGGCCGTCCGGTGACCCGCGTCCGCTATGCCTGGGCGGACAGCCCGACCGTCAATCTGTTCGACCGGGACGGGTTGCCGGTCGGCAGCTTCGAGATCTCCGTGCCCTGACCCGAGGGCCAGGGCACGGACCGCGTTTGCTCAATGCGTGCGCTTGAGCAGGCCGTGCATCCCGAGCCAGCGGGCATAGGCTTCGAACCAGCCGGTGCTGGTGGTTTCCTTTTGATACATGCCGAAGCCGTGCCCGCCCTGTTCGTAGAGGTGGAATTCCACCGGCCGCTTGGCCGCCTTCCAGCTCTCAATCAGCCCGAAGCCGCTATTGGCGAAGAAGGGATCGTCCGCCGCCAGCGCGACAAAGGCGGGCGGGGCGTCGGCGGGCACCGTCACCGGTGCGAGCGGGCCATAAATCAGCCCGATAAAGGCGGGCTTGGCATCCTCTCCGGCCAGCGTGGTCGCCAGCGTGAGCATCGCGCCGGCCGAGAAGCCGACCATGCCTACCCGGTCGGCATCCACATGCCATTCGCCGGCACGCTTGCGGACCAGCGCAAAGGCCGCGCGGGCGTCGGCGATCTGCGGCGCGATGCCGGCGATCGCCTGCTGCGGATCCATCCGCGGCGCGGTGCGCGCCACGCCCGAGAACATCTCGCGCATCGACTGTTCGAAGGCCGGCATTTCCTGCGGCGTCTGGTTTAGGCGATATTTGAGGACGAAGGCGGCCACGCCCTTGGCGGCGAGCGCCTTGGCGACGTCCCAGCCTTCATTCTCCATCGACAGGGTGCGGAAGCCGCCGCCGGGCGCTACGATCACCGCGGCGCCGGTCGCCTTGGCGGGATCGGGCAGGAACGGGGTGAGCGTCGCGACGGTGACGTTGCGCGCGAAGACGCTGCCATATTGGCTGTGCCATGCCTCGGGCGCGGTGGCGCCGGGCAGGGGGCCGGTGTCGAGCGTGATGGCCTTGGGCTGGGCCGGCACGGGGATGGGGGTCATCTTGTCGTTCTGCGCCTGGGCCGGTGCGGCCAGCGCGAGACCGGCGGCGATGCTGGCCATAGCCAGGCTAAGTCGTGCCGGTTTCAGAGCCTCCGTGAAAAGCTTCATTGCACCTCTCCCTTTCATTTCCTCTCGGCCCGAACCTAATTGTCGGACTAAATAATAGCTCGGGCGCGGCTATTCATGCCATATTTGAGATAGAGAATGCCAATAATATCGCGGCATGATAGCATATAAATTGTCTGTCTATTTATCTGCCGAAGCGGCGGCCTCGACAAGGTGATCTCGGTCACACTCACCCGGGCCCAGCACTCGAACGCCCCTGCGTGCAGGTGCGAAATCTCGCGGCCGACTGCCTAATGGGCTTGCCAAGCAACCCACATTCTTCCAGGCTATGATAGCGCTACCATAAATAATCTTGTCAGTCTATATGGCGCGCCAGTGCTGATAATGAACACATAAGGCACTGTCTTAATTAAATAATATTGGCTTCCAATCAGGAGGGGAGTTGCATGCACGAGATTCGCGGCATCGGGCTATTCCTGGCCACATGTTCGACCCTGGCCGTCGCCGGCGCACAGGCGCAGACGCTACGGGTCAGTCCCGATCAGACACTCGAAACCCAAGGGTTGAGTGTGATCGTGGAGCAGAACCAGTTCAGCCCGATCTTCTTCGACGAGAAGAATGCGGGCATCCAGATCGTCCTGCACGGCGAGCGGATCGCCACCGATGGCGAGATCCGGCTGAACCCGACGCCCGAGCAATGGGATCCGGTGCCGACCTTCGGCGATCGCACGCTCGGGGAGCCAGGCCAGATCGTCGTGCGCTCGAGCTATCCCAAGGCCAATCTGAAATACCGCGTGAAGGTGACCGCGGAGGAGGGCGGGTTCCGCATCGCAGTCGATCTCGATGCGCCCTTGCCGAAGGAACTGGTGGGCAAGGCCGGGTTCAATCTCGATTTCCTGCCGACCGCGTATTTCGGCAAGACCTATCTGATGGGGGAGCGCCCGGGCCTGTTTCCGCGCAATGCGAGCGGGCCGATGGCGACGGATGGCTCGGGTGATCCCCAGCCCCTGGCCTCAGGCGCACAGACCGTCACCCTGTCGCCCGAAGATCCAGCCACTCGCGTCACCATCACCGCTAACACGCCGCTCGCGCTCTATGACGCACGCAACCGGGCGCAGAACGGCTGGTTCGTCGTGCGTTCGCTGATCGCCGAGGGCGCGAAGGACGATGCCATTGTCTGGCATGTCCGCCCGAACGTGATCCCGGGCTGGACGCGCGCGCCAGTCGTGTCGTTCAACCAGGCCGGCTATACGCCTGCGCGCGACAAGGTGGCGCTGATCGAGCTGGATCCGGTCTTCAAGGCGCCGGGGGAGGCGGTGCTGGTCAAGCTCACCGCCGAGGGCGAGAAGCCCGTGTTCCGTGCCCCGGTCCAGCAGCGCGGCAAATGGCTGCGCTATAACTATGCCGCGTTCGATTTCTCGAGCGTGCGTGAGCCCGGCATCTACGCCATTTCCTATGCGGGTCAGACGACCAATCCGTTCCCCATCGCCACCGACGCCTATGCGCGGATCTGGCAGCCGTCGCTCGACACCTATCTCCCCGTGCAGATGGACCATATGACGGTGCGCGAGCAGTATCGCGTGTGGCAGCGCGCCTCGCATCTGGACGATGCGCGTCAGGCTCCGCCCAATATCACGCACTTCGATGGCTACCGCATGGGGCCGAACCTGGATTCTCCGTTCAAGGCGGGCGAGCATATCCCGGGCCTGGCGGTCGGCGGTTTCCAGGATGCCGGCGACTATGACATCCAGACGCCGCAGAATGCCGATGTCGTCCGCGATCTGGTCTGGGCTCGCGAGCTCTTCGGACTCGACTGGGACGAGACCAGCGTCGACGAGAAGGCGCGCGAGGTGGAGATCCGCAAGCCCGATGGCGTGCCCGACGCGATCCAGCAGATCCGCCACGGCACCTTGCAGTTGCTCGCCCAGTACAAGGTCTTCGGCCACGCGATCGTCGGCATCATCGATCCGAAGCTTCGCCAATATGCGCATCTCGGGGACGCCGGATCGCAGACCGACGGCAAGCTCTACGATCCCGCCCTGGGGCCGAACCAGAGCGATGCGGGCCGTTCGGGCATCGACGATGACCGCTGGGCATTCACCACTGCCTATCCGGCGAACGACCTGAGGGTGGCGGGCAGCCTCGCTGCGGCGAGCCGCGCGCTCACGGACTCCGATCCTGCCATGGCTGCCGAGGCACTGGCCGCGGCCAAGGCGCTCTGGACCGCGCGGCAGGGCCAGACCGCCAATGCCAGTGATGGCCGTGACGACAGCGGCTTCATGGCGCGCTTCCTTGACCTCGCCAAGGTCTCCGCGACCGTGGAGCTGATCCTCACCACCAAGGGTGACGCCGTCTATACTGCTCGCCTGCGTACCCTGATGCCGGCGATCGAAGCGAATTTCGATCGGATAAGCGGCGCTGCGATCCTCGCACTGCCCTATATGGATGCGGCCTATCGTACGCGGATCAAGGAACTGGTGCGTGCCGCCAAGCCGAAGATCGACGCCGAGCTGACCAATCCCTTTGGCGTGCCGGTCGCCATGGGCTCCTGGGCAGGATCGGGGGAAGTCGCGAGCTTCGGCAGCAACATGTACCTGATGCACCGCGCCTTTCCCGACCTGATCGGATCGGAATACACGTTGCGTGCGCTCGACTACATGCTCGGTCGCCACCCGGCGAACAACCTGTCGCTGGTGTCAACCGTCGGCACGCGCTCGAAACTGATCGGCTATGGCCATAACCGTGCCGACTACGGGTTCATCGCCGGCGGGATGGTGCCGGGCGTGTTGATCATCAAGCCCGATTTCCCCGAGCTGAAGGCCGACTGGCCGTTCCTGTGGTTCGAGAGCGAATATACGGTGAGCACCACCACGGCCTATATCCTCGCCGCCAGGGCCGCGATGGCGGTGACAGCCGAACAGCGCTAGCTTTCGTCTCTTCGTCCGTGCTGGCGCGGTGGGCTGTCCGGTCCACCGTGCCAGACAAACCTTGATGCACGAGGTTGCTGTCAGGCAAGCGAGCAATAATCGCATGTGGCGACCATTCTATGCGAAAGATATCCGAAGAAATAGCGGTCGGCTTATTGGGCAAATTTCCGTCTGTGCAGAAATTTGAAGGCCAAGCCTTTGAAAAGGCTTGGTGACCCCTACGGGAATCGAACCCGTGTTTCAGCCGTGAAAGGGCCGCGTCCTAACCGCTAGACGAAGGGGCCATGCCGAAGCGTGGAGGCGGCCAGTTAGGGAAGGATCGTCACGCGGTCAAGCGCCTGATCGCCTCTTTCCGCGATTATTTGTTCAATCCGCCCAGGCTGCGTCCTCGACATGCAATTCGGCGGCGGGGCGGGAGCCCCAGTCGTCGATCCGGGCACGGCCCGCGAGCCACAGCTTGCGGTGGCGCGGGGCGGAGAGCAGCGCCTGGCCCAGCTCGGTATCGGCCTGGCGAAAGGCGACCGCCTTGATGCTGCGGCCGTCCGGCCCGGCCACGATCAGCCGCACATGGCCACCGCTGCCCACCACATCGGCCTTGATCACCGTGACCGGCCCGGCCGCCACCCGCGGGGCAGGCCAGCCCATCCCGTAGGGCCCGCCGGCCTCCATCGCGTTGACCAGGTCCGGGCACACGCCGCCCGGCGCCACCACCGCGTCGAGCAGCAGCGCGCGCTCGCCCATCGCCTGGGTGACGCGCTCGGAAAGCCGCTCCTCGAGGAATTCGGCAAAGGCATCGAGCTTGTCCGCCTCGATCGTCACGCCGCAGGCCATGGCATGGCCGCCGCCCGCCTTGAGCAGCCCGGCATCCTTGGCGGCAAGCACCGCCGCGCCGAGATCCACGCCCGGGATCGAGCGGCCCGATCCTTTGCCGATGCCGTCCTCGTCGAGCGCGATGACGATCGCCGGCCGGCCGAGCTTTTCCTTGAGCCGCCCCGCGACGATGCCGATCACCCCGGCATGCCAGCCCTTGCTCGCGATCACCGCGACCGAATAATTGGCCTTGAGCAGGCTGATCTCCTCGGCCTCGGCCTGCACCCCGGCCTCGATCGCGCGGCGCTCCTCGTTGAGGAGGTTCAACTCCTCGGCGATCTCGCGCGCTTCCTGCGGGTCGCGCGTGGTGAGCAGGCGCACGCCCAGGTCAGAGCGGCCGACGCGCCCGCCGGCATTGATCCGCGGCCCGAGCGCGAAGCCCAGGTCGGTAGCGGTCGGCGCGCGGGTGAGGCGCGAGGCCTCGATCAGCGCGTTGAGCCCGATATTGCGGCGCTGGGCCATCACCTTGAGCCCCTGGGCGACGAACGCCCGGTTCAGCCCGCGCAGCGCCGCGACGTCCGCCACCGTGCCGAGCGCGACGATGTCGAGCAGGTCGAGCAGCTTGGGCTCGGCGCGATTGGCGAACCAGCCGCGACCGCGCAGCACGCGGACCAGCGCCGCGCCGAGCAGCCAGGCGACACCGACCGCAGCCAGATGGCCGTGCGCGGCGCCTTCGTCCTCGTCGAGCCGGTTGGGGTTCACAAGGGCAAGCGCCACCGGCAGCTCGGTGGTGCATTTGTGGTGGTCGACCACGATCACTTCGGCCTCGGCATCGCGCGCCATCTCCAGCGCCTCGAACGCCTGGGCGCCGCAATCGACGGTGACGATCAGGCTGGCGCCTTCGCCCTTCAGCCGCACCAGCGCTTCGCCCGAGGGACCATAGCCCTCCATCAGCCGGTCCGGGATATAGGGTCGCGCCTCGAGGCCCAGGTCGCGCAGCAGCAGGATCAGCAGCGCGGCGGAGGTGGCGCCGTCGACGTCATAATCGCCGAAGATCGCAACCTGCTCCTGCTTCTCAACCGCGTCGGCGAGCCGCTCGGCGGCCTTGTCCATGTCGCGGAAGATCGAGGGATCGGGCATGAAGGCGCGGATGCTCGGCGCCTTGTGCATTTCCAGGTCCTCGCGCGGCACGCCGCGGGCGAGGAGCAGCTGGGTCACCAGGTCGTCGGGCACCAGCCCGCCACGCGAATCGCCGGCAAGGCCGCGCCAGTGCCAGGGCTGGCCGGTGATCGAACGCTGGATATTGAGTACGAGGGACATCGGAACAGCTATGGAACAGGGCAGGGGCCCTGTCCATCGCGCCGCCCGGTCCTATTCGGCCAGCGGCGTAGCCTGCTGCGCGAGCCGGCGGGCATAGGCCGCGGCGAACTCGCCATGGATGCGGGCAATGCCCGGGTCGCTTGCGGTACGCGCCTTTTCCTCGCTCATGCGCTGGCGGCGTTCCAGATATTCTCGGTCATTCGGCGGATGCATATCGAAAAGCTCCGGCTTCAAGCGGCAGCTCTCCAGTTGCTGTCATTCGGCGCCGTGCTCGATTCAGGAAGGCGCCAATGCCTCCGTATATATGCGTATCCGCCATTTTTCGCGACAATCTGGATCAAGCAAGGGCTTCGCTTCACCGCATTTCCGGCACGCTGCCGCTTCATGCCGGACCGGGCTGGCGCTTCGTGCGTTCCGCGCCTACATCGCGCCTCTTATGGCCCGCCCACGTCCCGCCCAGGAAAAAGTGAAGACCGTCGCCGAGAACCGGCGCGCGCGGTTCGATTATTTCATCGAACATACCTATGAGGCCGGCATCGCCCTGACCGGCACCGAGGTGAAGTCGCTGCGTTTCGGCGAGGGATCGATCGCGGAAGCCTATGCCGAAGTGACGGACAGCGGCGTGTGGCTGGTCAATTCGAACATCCCCGAATTCAGCCATGGCAACCGCTTCAATCATGAGCCCAAGCGCCCCCGTAAATTGCTCCTTCATGAGCGGGAGATAAACAAGCTCCATGGCGCGGTGGCGCGCGAGGGCATGACCCTGGTGCCGCTGTCGATCTACTTCAACGGACGGGGCCGCGCGAAGGTCGAGCTCGCGCTGGCAAAGGGCAAGAAGACGCATGACAAGCGCGAGTCGATCAAGGAGCGGGACTGGAAGCGCGAGCAGGGACGCCTGCTCCGCGGCGGCCGTGACTGATCCCGCGCCCGCGGCGGAGAAGTCGCGCTTCCGCCGCTGGCTCGACAAGGCGATGCCCAGCCGCGAATCGGTCGAGACCAATCGCTGGCTGCGCCCGGTGGCGGAGCGGGTGATGCATTCGTCGCTCTGGCGCTTCACCCGCCGCTCGGTCCCGCGTGGCGTCGCGCTCGGCATGGTCACGGGAGTGCTGGTGCCGATGGGGCAGATTCCTGCCTCGGCGATCCTCGCGCTGCCGCTGCGCGCGAACATCCCGGCCGCGGCGGCGACCACCTTCGTCACCAATCCCTTCACCACTCCACCGCTGTGGATCGCCGCCTATTGGCTCGGCAGCTGGATGATCGGCCCGGGCGAGGTGGTGGCCAAGGCGCAGGTGATCGAGCAGAGCTGGAGCGACTGGCTGGTCCACCAGGCCGGGCCGGCGACGCTGACCGGGCTCGTCACCATCACCTTCCTCCTCGCGCTGGTCGGCTATTTCGGCACCGCGCTGGCCTGGCGGCTATGGATCGCCCGCAAGTGGAAGCGCCGCCAGGCGGCGCGGGCAGCCGCTGCCTGACAGGAAACTATTCCCCTCCCTGCAAGGGAGGGGTTAGGGGTGGGTTAGAAGAGGTTGGGCTCGATGCCCGGCCTTCTCTTTTATCCCCGGCCGGTGGCTGAGCTCGCTGCGCTCGCAACCCACCCCCGGCCCCTCCCTTGCAGGGAGGGGAGTCGAAGGTACGGAAACATATTTGGTCCCCATAGCGTAACAATGTTGCGCTCAGTCGATTGACGAGGCGTATCGACGGTATAAGACAGCGCGCATTCAACCGACCCAGAGGTTTCCCATGCGCCTGTCGCTTCTGACCACCACTTTCCTCGCCGCGCCCGTGCTTCTCGCCGGCTGCGCGCACAACCAGCCGCTGCCGACCGCGCCGGTCGAAGCCGCGCCGGTCACCGAGGCCGAAGTGGCGCCGCCCGAAAAGCCCAAGCCCGTCTATGGCAGCTATGGCTTCGACACCGCCGGCATGGATGCCGCGATCAAGCCGGGCGACGATTTCTACAGCTACGCCAACGGCACCTGGGCGAAGAACACGCCGATTCCGGCCGACAAGTCGAACTATGGCGCGTTCAACATCCTCGCCGACAATGCGCAGAAGCAGACCCAGGAAATCCTCGAGGGCGTGAAGAACGATCCCTCGTCGAAGATCGGCACGGCTTATTCGACCTATCTCGATACCGCTACGATCGATGCCAAGGGCCTCGCGCCCGCCAAGGCCTGGATCGACCAGATCAAGGGGCTGAGCGCGAAGACCGGCTATCCCGCGCTGATCGCCACCGCCCGCCGCAACGGCGTCGGCAGCCCGTTCGCCGCCTATATCGGCCAGGACGACAAGGAGCCGGAAGTCTATGCGGTGAGCATGTCGCAGTCGGGCCTCGGCATGCCGGACCGCGACTATTATCTCTCGAAGGACGCGAAGTTCGTCGAGACCAAGGCCGCGTACGAGAAGCATCTCGCCACGCAGCTGACCAATGCCGGCGAGCCCAATGCAGCCGCCCGTGCCAAGGCGATCGTCGAGTTCGAGACCAAGATCGCCGCGGTCCAGTGGACCCGCGTCGAGAGCCGCGACAGCAGCAAGACCTATAACAAGATGACCGTCGCCCAGCTGCAGAAGCTGGCTCCGGGCTTCGACTTCAAGGCGATGCTGACCGCTGGCAAGATGAATGTCGACAGCGTCATCGTCGCCCAGCCGAGCGCCTTCACCGGCATCGCCAAGCTGATCCAGCAGGCGCCGCTCGCGGTGCTCAAGGACCAGCTGCTGGTCCGCACGCTCGACGGCTTTGCCGATGTGCTGCCGAGCGCCTTCGACAAGGAGCAGTTCGCCTTCTACGGCACCACGCTTTCGGGGACTCCGGAGCAGGAAGCCCGCTGGAAGCGCGCGACCGACTTCACCACCGGCGCGCTGTCGGACGACCTGTCGCAGCTCTATGTCGCCAAGTATTTCCCGCCCGAGACCAAGAAGGCGGCCGACCAGCTGGTCAAGAACGTAATCGCCGCGATGGATCGCCGCATCGACCAGCTCGACTGGATGGCGCCCGAAACCAAGGTCAAGGCGCACGCCAAGCTCGCGGCCTTCACCCCGAAGATCGGCTATCCGGATCGCTGGCAGGACTATTCGGCGCTGACGATCACCGCCGGCGACGCGTTCGGCAACAACGTCCGTTCGAACAACTGGCAGTATGACGACAACATCGCCAAGCTCGGCCAGCCGATCCGCCGCTGGGAGTGGGGGATGACCCCGATGACGGTGAACGCCTATGCCAATTTCGGCATGGTCGAGATCGTCTTCCCGGCCGCGATCCTGCAGCCGCCCTTCTTCGATCCGAATGCCGATCCGGCGGTCAATTATGGCGGCATCGGCGCGGTGATCGGCCATGAGCTGAGCCACCATTTCGACGACCAGGGCGCCAAGTACGACAAGGAAGGCCGCCTGACCGACTGGTGGACGCCGGCGGACGTCAAGGCATTCAAGGACCGCACTGACGCGCTGGTCGCACAGTACGACCAGTATGAGCCGCTGCCGGGCATGCATGTGAAGGGCGCGCTGACGCTCGGCGAGAACGTCGCCGACCTCGCCGGTCTCACGGTTGCCTATGACGCCTACAAGCATTCGCTGAACGGCGAGGCCGCGCCGGTGCTTGACGGCTTCACCGGCGATCAGCGCTTCTACCAGGGCTGGGCCCAGGTGTGGCGCCGCAACTATCGCGAGGCGAACCTGCGCCAGCGCCTGCTCACCGATCCGCACTCGCCCTCGCAGCAGCGCGCCTGGGTCGTGCGCAACCTCGATCCCTGGTACGGCGCCTACAACCCCGATCCGACGACCAAGCTGTTCCTGACGCCCGAAAAGCGCGTCCGGATCTGGTAAAAAACTCTCCCGCTCCCCCTGGGAGCGGGAAGGGGCCCGCGAGGCGTAGCCGAGTGGGAAGGGTGAGGGTCGATAATCAACCGACCCTCACCCTTCCGCGCCTTCGGCGCTCCCTCCCTCTCCCAACGGGAGAGGGATTTGAGCGCTTGACCCAGCCCCTTTGACCGAACATCGGTGGCGCATGGCCACGCTGCCCGTTCACACCCCCGTATCGCCGTCCCGCCGCTGGCTGCCCTATGCCGGCGCGATCCTGGCCGGCATCCTGGCGGGCGCGCTGATCCTGCTCACGCTGAACGACCGCGCCGTCGCGCTCGGCTTCGTCGCGGCGGGCGTGCTCGCCGCCGGCGTCCTGCTCGGCGCCCGCAAGCTCTTCCATAGCGACACCGCCGGCGAGCAGCCGATCGACTGGTCGGTCGCCCAGGCGCTTGCGGCCGCCAGCGACGATGCGCTCGCCGTCACCGATCGCGCCGGCCGCCTGGTCTGCGCCAACAGCCGCTTCGAAGCGCTGTTCGCCGGCTGGCCGACCCCGCCCAATTTGCCGATCAGCGACGCCGCCGTCGCCGCGCTCGGCACCGCCGCGCGCACCGCTTGGCGCGATGGCGAGGCGCGCGAGGACGGCATCCAGGTGTTCGGCGCCCCCGTCTCCACCCGCGTCGAGCGCGTGGGCGAGGAGTCGCTGGTCTGGCGCTTCATCGGCGTCCAGGCGCTCGACCTCGCCAGCCAGGTCCGCGCGCTGATCGACGGCCATACCGGCGACCGGCTCGGTTCCTCCGGCATCATGGCCGCGATGGTCTCGCCCGAGGGCCGCGTCCGCGCCGCCAATCGCGTGTTCCGCCTGCGCGCCATGGGCAGCGGCGAGGCGGCGGTCGAGGGCAGGGACTTCGCCCGCTTCCTGATCACCGACAGCCTCGGTCTCGTCCGCTTCGAGCGCGAGGGGCTCGAGGGCAACCCGCTCCGCGTCCTCCAGATCCCCTTCCTCGACGGCGAGGACGCGCCGCTGCTCGTCGCGCTGCTCGACGAGGAGGAGCAAGGCCATGCGCCGACCCCGGCAATCGGCGCCAGCGCCGGCGCGCATGTCCGCTCGCTGATCGCGCTGCTCCCGCTCGGCCTCGCGCTGGTCGACCGCGACGGCCGCTTCGTCAGCATGAACGACGCGTTCGTCCGCGCCACTCGCGTCAACGCCGCTGCCCCGCCGCTCTATCCGGGCGACCTGGTGGTGCGCGAGGACAAGTCCGCGCTCGCCGACGCCGTCCGCCGCTTCGCCGGCGGCGCGCCGCAATCGGCCGAGATGACCGTCCGCATGGCCGACGCGCCCGAGGAGCCCGTCTCGATCGGCATCGCCGGCGCGCGCGGCCTCGGCGACGCCGCCGTCCTGATCAGCCTCAAGGATTCGGGCGAGGAGTCCAAGCTCAAGCGCCAGGTCGCCCAGGCGACCAAGATGCAGGCGGTCGGCCAGCTTGCCGGCGGCGTCGCGCACGATTTCAACAACATCCTCACCGCGATCATCGGCCACTGCGACCTGATGCTGATGCGCCATTCGCCCGGCGACAGCGATTATGACGACATCCAGCAGATCCGCGCCAACTCGAACCGCGCCGCCTCGCTGACCCGCCAGCTGCTCGCCTTCTCGCGCCAGCAGACCTTGCGCCCGCAACTGCTCCAGCTGCCCGACGTGATTTCCGAAGTCTCGAACCTGCTCAAGCGGCTCCTGGGTGAAACGGTCCGCCTTGAGGTCAAGCATGGCCGCAACCTCGGCCCGGTCCGCGCCGATCCCGGCCAGCTCGAGCAGGTGGTGGTCAACCTCGCGGTCAACGCCCGCGACGCGATGCTGTCGCGGAGTCCCAATGGCGGCGGCACGCTGACCATCGAGACGATGGCGGTGCCCGCCGCCGAGGTCCGCCAGATGGACGACGACGTCCTCCCGGTCGGCGACTATACCGCCGTGCGCGTCTCCGACACCGGCACCGGCATCCCGCCCGAGATCCTCGCCAAGATCTGGGAGCCCTTCTTCACCACCAAGGAAGTCGGCAAGGGCACCGGCCTCGGCCTCTCCACCGTCTATGGCATCATCAAACAGTCGGGCGGCTTCATCTTCGCCGACAACGGCCCGCACGGCGGCGCCGAGTTCACCATCTACCTGCCGGTCCACGCTGCGACCGAGGCGCCGGTCGCCGCGATGCTGCCCGGGCCCAAGGAAAAGCCCGCCGATACCTGGGGCACCGGCACGATCCTGATCGTCGAGGACGAGGACATGGTCCGCGCCATCGCCGAGCGCGCGCTCACCCGCCAGGGCTATACCGTGGTCACCGCCGACAATGGCGAGGCCGCGCTCGAGCTGATCGAGACGATCGACCGGCCCGACCTGCTGATCTCCGACGTGGTCATGCCGGTGATGGACGGGCCGAGCATGGCGCGCCGTATCCGCGCCAAATATCCGGACCTGCCGATCCTGTTCATGTCGGGCTATGCCGAAGAACAGCTCCGCAGGTCGATTGATCTGGAGCAAGTTGCGTTCCTGCCGAAACCCTTTTCGGTGCAACAACTTGCCGAAGCCGCCCGCGACGTTCTCGGGCCGAAATAAGGTCTTGGCGTTTCGCAACTTTTTTGCGATGGGATCGGATATGCCGGGGCCCCAGAAAGTATTGATCGTCGAAGACGAGCCGCTGATCGCGATGATGCTCGAGGATTTCCTCGACGCGCTGGATCGCGTGGTGGCCGGCACGGCGGACAGCGTCGCCTCGGGCCTGGAACTGGTTGAGGCCGGCGGCATCGACGCGGCGATCATGGACGTGAACCTGCGCGGCGGCGAGACCAGCTGGCCGATCGCCGACGCGCTCGCCGCGCGCGGCATTCCCTTCGTCCTCGCCACCGGCGGGGCAGGAGACATGATCCGCGAGGATTACCGCAACCGCCCGGTGCTCTCCAAGCCCTTCACCATGGACAGCGTCGAGAAGGTCCTCGACAGCCTCGTCGCGGCGGACTGAGCTTCCGCAGGCCGCCCCTGTTCCCCGGCGAAGGCCGGGGCCCAGTTTCGGCGCAGCAGGTGAGCCGGGTAAGCCTCACGACGGCATGGCAACGACGTCGTTCCACCCAATTTCGGCCGTTCAGCCAATTATAGCTGCTGCATTCTTCAAGGAATGAACAAGGCCAACCGCGCATCAGAACGGTACGTCGTCATCGAGCCCCTCCGGGAAGCCACCAATCGGTTCCTCGGGTTCGATTTTTACAGGCCAGTCTATGTCCCTTTGTACTGTGATACGATCGCCTCCGATTTGTGCGATCAATAATCGGGTTGCCCGAACGCTTTCCGGGCGTTGACCAGTACGGGTGTATAACCCTTCTTCACCCCAACGTGGCATGACGGCTCGTTCCCACGTCGAGCCGCAGAATAGCGTGAGCCCGTGTCGTTCGAGATCGGCGAGGGTTTCCGTCATTTTCGCGATCGCTTCCAGTCGGTCAACGAGCGAGGAAAACGAAAGCGCACCGGTCTGCCCTTCTGCATCCCAAGGATCAGGAAGCATGCCTTCAATGAATCGGATCGCACCGCGTAGCACATCGATGATGTCTTCGGTCGGATCGGCATCGCATTCTAGCTTTCCAATTCGTGTCGTTTCGAGAAGCTCTATCACTTCTCGCCCCTTCGCCGTTCGGCGTAAGACTAAGCCGGGCCCGAAGAACGACTGAACTGTTCCCCTGTCGGTCTCACTGTCGTCCTTCGCAACTAGGCCAGAAAGAGGTACGCCAAGGACTGCCGCGAGATCTGCTATTGTCTCCTGCCGAAGCGGGGCACCCGCCTCTGCCCGCTGCACCGTTCGCACATCCACCTTCGCCTGTGCAGCCAGCATCTCTTGAGTCATCCCGTGGCGATCACGAGCCGCCCGCAACTTCACAGTGTTGCACTTCATCGTAGCACTCCTTTTTCGCGCTACTGATCTATCCATTGCTCAATAATGTCGGATACGGCGCACACACGTCAGATCTACGACACCAACCCGACATTGGAGATGTTGAGCCGACTTTTAACCGACAATTACCCGACAGGCGAATATGCGCAGGAATGGGCTAATTCGGGGACGGCTGTCTCGATAAAAATCATCGCCGCGGCCCTTTGCTCATTCTGTTGCGCCGTTGGCGATACTTGCTTCGTCACGGCAGATCGCAGGGCGGTGGGGTAGCCTTCACCCAATGTTGGACCATTCAGCCCAAACGCGGAAAGCCGGCGTCCAAGCCCACACCCTAATCCACCACCCGCACAACATCCCCAACCCGGATCAACCCAGGCCGCGCCGGCCCCGCATAGATCCCGTAACAAGCCCCGAATTCCCGCGCGACCGTGCGCAGCACGCGCGGCTCCTTCGCGCCGGTGACCGGGTCGATCGTCACGATCACGCAGCGCTGGATCGGATCGGCGCACTGCACCACCGCGCCGTCCTCGTCATTGCCGAACGCCAGCTGGCGGCCCTGCCACTCGGTCGCGGGCAGGGCGCTCTCCACGATCACGTTGATCCGGAACCGGTCGTTCGCCAGCGCGCAGCCATGCGCCGCTTCCAGCGCGGCATGGCCGGCGCTGGTCTGGATCGATACCGGCATCGAATCATAGCAGCCGCGCGCCACCTGGATCAGCGATGCGGGCTCGCCCGCGGCGGCTTCCAGATGCGCCTTGAGCAGCGGATCGTGGAGCGAAGTGACCGCGCCGTCCGGCGTCTCCACGAGGATCGCGCTGGTCTTGGGCCGCGCCGGGTCCTCGAACCGCGCCCGGTGCAGCACCATCGCCGGCACTTCGCGCGCGGTCAGCCAGGGGAAGCGCGTGCCATTGGCGGCGCGGACGAACGCATATTGCCGGTCGCCCTCAATCCCCTGCCAGTCGAGCTCGGCGACCTCCAGCCGCTCGCCGGCCATCGACTTGACCGGAAAGCGGTTGAGCGCGGTGACATGGCCGACGATGCGGGTCATGGCGCCGGGCTAGCCGCTGGCCGCCTCCTCCGCAATCGCCGCGCCGAACAGCCGCTCCAGCTCGCGCGTCGCCGCCTTGCCCCAGAAATCGTCGGGCATCCGCTCGAGCAGATTGACCAGGCAACTGTCGAGATCGGTGGCGCCCTCGCTGGCAGCCACCACCGTGCGGCTTTCCTCCAGCGCCATCCGGGCAAAGGGCGCGGGCTCGATCAGTCCGGGCGCCGCCGCGAACAGGCCGAGCCAGTGCTTCTCGTACGAAACCGTCTGCCATTGCTGGAGGAAGAACCACAGGCCGAAGCGAAACGCATCCGGTGTCGCAAAGCCGGTGCGGCGCGCGAGGATCGGAAACAGCTTCTCCGAGGCGGTCTGGTCATGTTCCTGGTCGATCGAACGCACCCAGTCGCGGAGGTGCAAGAAGCCCTGGTCGTCGATCTCGGCCAGCGCCAGCGCCGCTTCGGCGAGCGCGCCGGGCGCAGTGTCAGAGTCGCCCGAAGAGAGCCAGGACGGGCTGCCCGCCGCCCTGCCATAGCTGGTCAGCAAGGCCCGCAGGGCCGGCATCACCGCCGCCTGCTCGCCGGCGGGCAGGTCGCGCACTGCCTGGAATAGCGCCTTCTCGCCGATCGATTTGCCCCCCGCCTTGAAGCGGAAGGCAAGCACCCCGGCGAAAGACAGCGCCTTTGGCCCCTGCGTCTCGATCCGCTGGCGCATCTCGTCCAGCGCCGCCGCAATGGCGGGGCCGCTCAGGTCGGTCAGCGCCACCCGCTGGCTCGATCGTTCGCGCAACAAGGGCTTGGCTAGCTCGCGCGCAACGTCCGCTGATAGCGACGGCAGCTTGTCCGGCTCGCGCCAGTTGGTGACCGGCTTGAGCGGTCCGATCTCGCCGTCGATCGTCACATGGCGCTGCACGTCGGCAAAGAACACCGTGAACCCCTTGCTGTCCGCGTCCCATGCCAGGCCGTTCAGCTTGTGCAGCAGGTGCAGCAGCAGCTGGTCTTCTATCGGCTCCTCGCTGCCTTCGCGCAGCGGAAGCAGGGGCGCGTCGCTGCTGGCCAGCGCATCCAGCACCTCGCCAAAGCTGGGCAGTCCCTTCAGGTCGGCGAGCGACATATAGCGGATGACGATGGTGCGCTTCGCTCCCTCGGGATCGAGCGGGATCAGGTCCAGCGCGATCCCGAAGCGCCGCTCGGCATCGCTCAGGTCCGGGTGGCGCGCCTTGTCCGCGGGGGCGCTGCGCAGGAAACGGGCAAGCAGGCCAGCGCGGCCGCTGGCACGGGGCAGGGTGTCGAGATGGTTGCGCAGCGCCCAGCGCCCGTCGGGGCTCAGCCAGCGCAGGCGGGTTTCGGGCTGGCCCTTGCGCGGCGGGTGCGGGAGATGGGTCAGTCGGACTTCGCCGGTCGCAGGGTCGAGGATCGCTATCCGGTGGCCGTCCAGGCCCTGTTCCACGCATGCGATCGTACCGTCTTCGCGGGCCTCGAATTCGCTGATCCGGAAGCCATCGATACGATGCTGCTGATCGGTCTCCCCGTCGATCGCTCGCTTGTAAAGCGTGTCGAAGCGCCAGTCCTTATCGTGCTGGGCGAAGAACAACGCGCGGCGCGCTGGCGAGTAGCACCAACGATTCGAGGAAAGCCGCTTTCTGCGAATCTCGAAGACACGCCGCCGTTCCACCAGGTCGAACACGGCGACCGGATCCACTTCGGGCGCGGCGCGGCAGCCGATCACGAGCAGGTAGCGCGCATCCAGCCGGATGATTTCGCGTGCCTCGACATCCTCGAATGCCAGGAAATGCCAGGGGTCGGCGCCGGGCTCGCCCGCTTCGACAAGCGTGAGCGATTTCCTGCCGAACAGCGTTCCGGTCGCCACGCGCATTGCAGTCCCCCCTGTATCCCGGCTCAGCCTTAGGGAAGCGGCGGTTCCAGGGAAAGCCCGGCCCGGCACCGTCGTCGGCAGGTGGAACGATTATGGAACAAAAATTTCTGTTCCGCTCTTGTTCTTGTGGAACAAAGGCGATACACGGCGTTCCAACACAGGTTGATGCAGCACGCTAAACCTTCTAGCGACGGGGACTTCCAATGGCAGCTTCGCTCAAGGTGATTGACGGGAACATGGCGATTTCTTCGGACAAGCAGAAGGCGCTCGACGCCGCAATGGCGCAGATCGACCGCGCCTTCGGCAAGGGCTCGGCAATGAAGCTCGGCTCCAAGGAGGCGATGCAGGTCGAGGCGATCTCGACCGGCTCGCTCGGGCTCGACATCGCGCTCGGCGTCGGCGGCCTGCCCCGCGGCCGCGTGATCGAAGTCTATGGTCCGGAAAGCTCGGGCAAGACCACGCTGGCGCTCCATGTGATCGCCGAGGCGCAGAAGACCGGCGGCGTCGCCGCGTTCGTTGACGCGGAGCACGCGCTCGATCCGGTCTATGCCAAGAAGCTCGGGGTGAATATCGACGAGCTGATCGTCTCGCAGCCCGATACCGGCGAGCAGGCGCTCGAGATCGTCGACACTTTGGTCCGCTCGAACGCGATCGACGTGCTGGTGGTCGATTCGGTCGCCGCGCTGGTGCCGCGCGCCGAAATCGAGGGCGAGATGGGCGACAGCCATGTCGGCCTCCAGGCCCGCCTGATGTCGCAGTCGCTGCGCAAGCTCACCGGCTCGATCAGCCGCTCGCGCTGCATGGTGATCTTCATCAACCAGCTGCGCATGAAGATCGGCGTGATGTACGGCAATCCGGAGACGACGACCGGCGGCAACGCGCTGAAGTTCTACGCCTCGGTCCGCCTCGACATCCGCCGCACCGGCCAGATCAAGGACCGCGAGGACATCATCGGCAACACCACCCGCGTCAAGGTGGTGAAGAACAAGGTCGCCCCGCCGTTCAAGCAGGTCGAGTTCGACATCATGTATGGCGAGGGCATTTCGAAGATCGGCGAGATCCTCGATCTCGGCGTCAAGGCCGGACTGGTCGAGAAGTCGGGGGCCTGGTTCAGCTATGACAGCGTCCGGATCGGCCAGGGCCGCGAGAATTCGAAGAACTTCCTGCGCGACAATCCCGAGCTGCGCGAGCGTCTCGAAAAGGCGATCCGCGCGCGTACCGAGAAGGTCGCCGAGGGTCTTATGGCGGGGCCCGACGCCGAGGACGGCGACGACGACCTATAATGGAATATCAGGCCGCGCCCGCGTGCGACGCGTGTGGCAGCGGTCACGGGCTCAGCCCCATCGGAAGACCCGGCGCGTTGCCCCGCGCCGGGTCTTTCCGCGTTCTGGGCGTGGTTTTGCGAAACCAGGGAGGGCGATCCGAATCCCTCGTCTGTCGCGGCCAGTGGCGAATTTTGGGAATTTGCACCGCCGCCCGGGGCGCTAAGATGCGGGCATGAAGGCCGTTCTCGATCCCGATTGCGTGCTGGCCCATGGCCTCGCCGCGATTCGCAGCCAGTATCAGGTGCCGCATGGCTTTCCCCAGCCGGTACTCGAAGCCGCGGAAGCCGCTGCCCGGCGGGTACCAGACGAGCATGTCGACCGCACCGCCATTCCCTTCGTCACCCTGGACCCGGCCAGCGCTACCGACCTGGATCAGGCGCTGGCGATCGAGACGAGCGGCAATGACCTGCTGCTCCGCTACGCCATCGCCGATGTGGCCTGGTTCGTCGGCGACGGCGATCCGGTGGACGCGGAGGCCTGGCGGCGCGGCACGACGCTCTATTTGCCCGACGGCAAGGCCAGTCTCTACCCGCCGGTGCTGAGCGAGGGCGCCGCCAGCCTGCTTCCCGATGGCCCGCGTCCCGCCGTGATCTTCACCGTCCGCGTCGCTCCCGATGGTGCGGTCAAGCTCGAGGATGCGGAGCGCGCGCTGGTCCGCAGCCGTGCCAAGCTTGCCTATGAAACGGTAACCGAAAGCGACCTGCCGCCCCAGTTCGCCGAGCTTGCCCGGCGGATCGCGCTGGCCGAGGCCGCACGCGGCGCCTCGCGGGTCGATCCACCGGAACAGGAAGTCGCCCGCCGTGCCGATGGCGGCTATGCGCTGGCCTTCCGCGCCCGCCATCCGTCCGAGGATCAGAACGCGGCGCTGTCGCTGGCGGCCAACCTGGCCATCGCTGAGGTGCTGCAGACCCACCATACCGGCCTGTTCCGGGTGATGGCCGAGCCCGATGCCGCCGCGGTTGCCCGGCTGCGCAACAGCGCGCGGGCGTTCGGCATTTCCTGGCCCGACACCCTGCCGCTCGAGCGCTTCCGCGACGGACTGGACGCCGCGGATCCGCACCAAGCGGCGCTGATGCTAGCGATCCGGCGGGCCGGGCAGGGCGCGAGCTATGCGCCCTGGAGCGCGGATGCGCCCCCCTGGCACGCCGCGGTCGCCGCGCCCTATGTCCATGCCACTGCGCCGCTCCGCCGGCTCGCCGATCGCTATGTGATCCGCGCCACGCTCGCGGTGATGAACGGCCAGCCCGTGCCGAATGCCGTCGGCGACGCCTTTGCCCGCCTGCCCAAGGTGATGGGCCGGGCCGATGCGCTGAGTGGCCAGATCGATCGCGCGGTGATCGACCTTGCCGAAGCCGTGATACTCGATGGCCGTGAAGGCGAAACCTTTGCCGCCGTCGTCACCGATGTCGACATGCGTGGCGCACGGATGCAGCTTGCCGACCTGCCGGTGGTCACCCGGATCGACGCGCCGGGCGCGGCGCCCGGCACCGCATTGCAGGTAAGCTGGTCGACGCCGATCCGGCGAAGCGCGCGCTGGTCTTTGAGGCGGTAGGGGGGGCGGCATGACACCCGCGGATCCGGCCGATGCAACGGCGACCGCGGCGCAGGTAGAGAGCTTCATCGACCGCTTCGCCCCGGAGATCGCAGACCGCGTCCATGCCGCCCGCAAGGTGCTGCGAAGCCGGCTGCCCGGCGCCAGCGAGCTGGTCTATGACAATTACAACGCGCTCGCGATCGGTTACGGCCCGGGCGAGAAGACCTCGGAGGCCGTATTCAGCCTCGCCGTCTATCCTCGCAACATCCTGCTCTATTTCCTTCCTGGCGTTGGCCTGCCCGATCCCGAGGGCCTGTTGCAGGGCGAGGGGAAGGTGGGCCGCTATGTCTGCCTGACGGATGTGGCGCTGCTCGACGAGCCGGCGATCATCGCGCTGATCGACGTGGCGCTCGATCGGGCAAAACGCCCCTTGCCGCCCGAAGGCGGGCGGACCATCGTCAAGTCGATCTCGGCCCGGCAACGCCCGCGCCGCCCAGGAGAGGCTGCATGACCGTCATCGTCCATCATCTGGAGAATTCCCGTTCGCAGCGCGTGCTCTGGCTGCTCGAGGAGCTTGGCCTTCCCTATGAAGTGCGCCGCTACGAGCGGAACAAGGCGACGATGCTCGCTCCACCCGAGCTCAGGCAGGTCCACCCGCTCGGCAAGTCGCCGGTGATCGAGCAGGGCGGCCAGATCATCGCGGAGACTGGAGCGATCGTCGAATATCTGGTCGCGCTGGGCGATGGCAGGCTTGGCGCGCCGGGGCACCGCGAGGATGCGCTGCGCTGGCGGCATTTCCTCCATTATGCCGAGGGTTCGCTGATGCCGCCGCTCTTCACCAAGCTGGTGCTGAGCCGCGTGCCCCTGTTCGGCAAGATGGCGCAGAAGAAGTTCCAGCCGATGATCGACGTCCAACTCGACTATGTCGAGCGCGAGCTGGCGGAGCGGGAATGGTTCGCCGGAGCGGAGTTCACTGCCGCCGACGTGATGATGAGCTTCCCGCTGGAGGCCGCTGTCAGCCGCGCGAATGCGACGGAGGGGCGGCCGCATATCGCCGCCTGGATCGCCAGGACCCATGCCCGCCCGGCCTATCAGGCAGCGCTCGCTGCCGGCGGGCCCTATGCCTATGCCTGAAGCGGTGACCTGCATCTGCGCAACGCTCGATGATCTGGCGGTGGTGCCGATGGGCGGCGACGGGCTGGACGATCGAGGATCTTCGAAAGGCCCGCCCCGATATCGGCACGCACGAGATTGGCGAGCTGCTCGGCATTTCCGAAGCGCATGTCGCTAGGCTGATGCGCCCGGAGCGCTGGCATGAGCGCATCGTGCGCAAGTTGACCACGCCGAGACTGTGACGCCCGCTACGCGTGATCCCGAAACGCCAGGTCGTCGCACGCCGGGCAGGGCGCGTCCTCGCTGGCGATGAGGCCCTGGCAGCGCGGACAGAGGCTGCGATTGCGCGGCTGGAGGGCGTGGTCGACGGTGACGCGCTGATCGAACACGAAGCACTCGCCTTGCCAGCGGCTCTGCTCGGCAGGGACCTGCTCGAGATAGGCGAGGATGCCGCCCTTGAGGTGATAGACCTCGTCGATCCCCTCGGCCTTGAGGAACGCGGTCGACTTCTCGCAGCGGATGCCGCCGGTGCAGAACATCGCGACGCGGGGCATCGGGCCATCGGCCTCGCGCGCGGCGCGGAACTTGCGGAACCATTCGGGGAATTCGCGGAAGCTGCGCGTCTCGGGGTCGATCGCGCCCTTGAAGGTGCCGAGTGCGACTTCATAGGCGTTGCGCGTGTCGATCACGATCGTATCCGGCGCGTCGATCAGCGCATTCCAGTCCTGCGGCGCGACATAATGGCCGACATCGGTGAGCGGATCGATGTCCGGCTCGCCCATTGTCACGATCTCGCGCTTCAGCCGGACCTTCATCCGGTCGAACGGCATCGCCGCGGCGCGCGAATATTTCACGTCGAGCGCGGCGCAGCCGGGCAGGGCGCGGACATGGTCGAGCAATTGCGTGATCGCGTCGTCGCTGCCGGCGACGGTGCCGTTCAGCCCTTCATTGGCGAGCAGCAGCGTGCCCTTGATGCCCAGCCCCTCGCACAAGGCGAGGAGCGGGGCCTTCAGGCTCTCGACGTCGGGAAAACGCGTGAACTGGTAGAGCGCGGCGACGCAGACCGGCAGGTCTGCGCCGGGCGCCGCTTCGAGATCAGGACTGGCCATAATCCTCGAAGCTGTCGGTCTTGGTGGGAGCGCCGGTCATCGGCAGGACCGCGGGCTCGGGATCGCCCGGTGCGTCGAGCTTGCCTTCCCAGCGAGCGACGACGACGCTGGCGACGGCATTACCGATCACATTGGTCGCAGTACGGCCCATGTCGAGGAAATGGTCGACCGCGAGGATCAGCAGGATGCCCGCCTCGGGGATGTTGAAGTGGCTGAGCGTGCCGGTGATGACCACCAGGCTGGCGCGCGGCACGCCGGCGATGCCCTTGCTGGTGACCATCAGGATCAGCAGCATCTGGATCATCGTCATCCAGTCGAGATGGATGCCGTACGCCTGGGCGATGAAGATCGACGCGAACGTCATGTACATCATCGAGCCGTCGAGATTGAACGAATAGCCGAGCGGCAGCACGAAGCTGGCGATGCGCGGCGGCACGCCGAACCGGTCGAGCGCGTCAAGGGTGCGGGGATAGGCGGCTTCGGACGAGGCGGTCGAGAAGCCGAGCAGGATCGGGTCGCGCAGATAGCGCAGCAGCGTGCCGGTGCGCGGGCCGACGATCAGGAAGCAGGCGCCGAGCAGCACCGCCCAGAGCGCGAACAGGCCGAGATAGAAGCTGCCCATGAAGAAGGCGAGGTCGCCGACCACGCCGATGCCCTTGGTCGCCAGCGCCTTGGCCACCGCGCAGAACACGGCGACGGGCGCGAACAGCATGACATAGCCGGTGACGGTGAGCATCACCTGGACCAGTGCCTCGAGTCCCTTGACCAGCGGCTCGCCCTTCTCGCCGATCGCGGCGAGGCCGACGCCGAAGAACAGCGAGAAGATCACGAGCTGGAGGATGTCGTTGCTTGCCATCGCGTCGATCCCGCTGGTGGGGATGATGTGGATGAAGAACTTGGCGACGTCGAAGCTCGAGCGATCGACGCCGCTCGACGCGTTTGCCGCGGGGATCGTCAGGTTGAGGCCGACGCCGGGCTGGAGCAGGTTGACGAAGATCAGGCCGAGCGTGAGCGAGACGAGGCTGGCGCAGACGAACCAGAAGAACGCCTTCAGCCCGACGCGGCCGATGGCGCCGCCGCCGCCCATATGGGCGATGCCCACCACCAGCGTGGAAACCACCAGCGGGGCGATGATCATCTTGATGAGGTGGAGGAACATCTGGGTCGGGATATCGAGACCGTACGCCCAGTTCTCGATTGCCTGGGCCCCTTCCGGCGTGCCCGAGAGCGCAACGTTGAGCGCATAGCCCAATATGCCGCCGAGCAGCAGTGCTGCCAGAATGAACCAGGTAAGTCGCTTGCCCAAAACAGGGTCCCCCTAAAATCCTTTGGCGCAGGCAAAGGGGATTGCGGGCCCCGGGTCAAGCCCTGCGCGGCCAGCCGATGCGCGCTGCCCTATGCACAGCGGGTATTGCAGCGAGCGCGAAAGCCGCCCTATCGCATGCGCCGTCCTGTCCGGAGAATACCGATGCGTCTCGACCGCCGTACCCTTGTCCGCGCTGCTGCCGCCGCGCCCCTGCTCGCCTTGCCGGGCGTGCTGCGCGCCGCCGAACCGGACCTTTCGGCCTTGCAGGACATCACCGGGGGCGCGGTGCCGATCGACAATGCCGAGCGCGCCGCGCGGCTTGCCCGGGCGCAGAAGCTGATGCAGGCCAACGGCATCGGCGCGGTGCTGATCGAGGGCGGGTCGTCGCTGATCTACTTCACCGGGTTGCGCTGGGGGCGCAGCGAGCGGCTGACCGCCGTGGTGCTGCCGGCCGAGGGCGAGCCGTGCATCGTCACGCCCTTCTTCGAGGAAGCGCGCACCCGGGAGGGGCTGGCGATCCCGGCGGAGATCCGCGTGTGGAACGAGGATGAGGATCCGCTCAAGACCGTTGCCGGCTTTCTGAAGGACCGCAAGCTCGCGCATCTGCCCGTCGGCATCGAGGAGACGGTGCGCTATTTCGCCGTGGATGGCCTGCAGAAGGTCGGGCTCAAGGTTGTTTCCGCCAATCCGGTCGTGCGGGGCTGCCGGATGATCAAGACGGCGCCCGAGATCGCGCTGATGCAGCTTGCGACCGACGTGACCATCGCCGCCTATCGCTGGGTCTATCCCCGCGTCGAGAAGGGGATGAGCCAGCGCGACGTCTCGGCGCTGATGGACGCCGCCACGAAGAAGCTGGGCGGCAGCCCCGAGTTCAGCATGGTGCTGGTCGGCGAGGGTGCGGCCTATCCGCACGGGACCAAGACTCCGTCGCCGGTCGCCGATGGCCGAATCGTGCTGATGGACTGCGGCTGCACGGTGCAGGGCTACCAGTCCGACGTGTCGCGGACCTGGGTGCATGGCAGCGCCAATGCCGAGCAGCGCAAGGTGTGGGATCAGGTCGCCAAGGGCCAGCAGACAGCCTTTGCTACGGCGAAGCTCGGCGTGACCGCCGGCAGCGTCGATGACGCTGTCCGCCGCTACTACGCCTCGCTCGGCTGGGGGCCGGACTACAAACTGCCGGGCCTTTCGCACCGTACCGGGCATGGCATCGGGCTCGATGGGCATGAGCCGGTCAATCTGGTGCGTGGGGAGACGACGAAATTGGCGCCCGGCATGTGCTTCTCGAACGAGCCGGGCATCTACATCCCGGGCAGCTTCGGCGTACGGCTGGAGGATTGTTTCCACATGACCGCGAGCGGGCCGAAATGGTTCAGCGAGCCGCCCCGGTCGATCGACGCGCCGATGGGCTGAGTCTGGCATGTAGAAATCGCCGCACGGTCTTTTTCTCGGGCGTAGATACACCAGATTAGCGGCATGATAATCAATGCCCACCCTTACCGTTTTCATTACTGGTTCAACCCTGGCTCCTCATGGGTTGAAAGCTGGGCCTCCAGCTTTAAAAGTCCGGACATCCAAATCTGGCCGGAGGAGACGGATGAGCCGCCGAGCTGGTTTGTGTGGACATCGCGGCATTTGGACGATGTGGGATCGCCCCAGGAGTTGGTTGATCGCACGTCGGCGCTCAAAGCTATCTTCGATGGCGCCATGTATTTGGCTGCAGGGCGCCAATATTTTCCCTTCAAGTTGGCGAAGCCGGAAGCAGTAAGGACTGCGGATGCAAGCTGGATGTACAGCTTGCCCGACGAGACCGATCCTCGCGTTGAGCCATTCTCGGTTACGCAAGTCGACGAGAAGATCGACAGGTGGCACGATCCGATGAAGGATCCTGTGTCTCGCGTCATTTTTCTCGCCCGCTATGATGAGTTGACCCGCAATTTATTGAAATTCCTCGGTGTTCAGGGTTTGAACTATATTTCGCTCTATGGGCTCAGGGATTGGATGAAGTCGGGAAAATGGGACGATGCGCGTATAGCGCGAGAGGCAGGATGGTCCGGCGCCAAGCTGGACGATTTTACCAATACGGCCAATAATCCGACTTATCTCGGCCCGTTCTGTCGTCATGGAGGGCTCAAAGATCCGCCCAAGCGGCCGATGCCGCTCGATGAGGCTGTAGATCCTCTTCTGAAGGCAACCCGCGCGTTTCTACTGGAACGGGGCGAGCAATTCGGCCTTCGAGCCAAATTGGCGGCGCTCATGTCCTCATGATTGGCCAAAGCATCGGAAACGGGCGAAGCGATGTTGGGCTCTGATACTATCTCACGCCGCATTTGAGTGGCGGCGATGGGGATGGATGGCACCCGCGCCACAGTCCCGCCACCAATCACCCTGATCGAAGTGTTTCGCTTGAGGAATGCGCGGAGCGCAACTAAGTCGCCGATATGACGTCGACCAATGATATCCGCCGTTCGTTCCTCGACTATTTCGAGGGCCAGGGACATGCCCGCGTTCCCAGCGCTCCGCTGGTGCCGCACAACGACCCGACCCTGATGTTCGTGAACGCGGGCATGGTGCCGTTCAAGAACGTGTTCACCGGCCTGGAAAGTCGCCCCTATTCGACCGCGACCAGCTCGCAGAAGTGCGTCCGCGCCGGCGGCAAGC
>JAEXLC010000006.1 GCA_023445495.1 Pseudomonadota bacterium
GCCCCTCTCCCAACCCTCTCCCCGAGGGGGAGAGGGCTATTCAGTCTCCGTCCCGGCAAACCGCCCGGCCCGCGCCGCGAGCCACAGCGCCACCAGCCCCACCGCCGTGCACACCAGCAGCGCCGGCAGCGAAGCCTCGGGCCCGAACCCGCCGCCGCTCAGCCAGACATTGGCATCGGTAAGCGCAACGCTGCGCGCCAGCGAGGGCCCGAAATTCCCGCCCGAAACCGCCGCGCCGAAGACATAGCCTTGGGTGAAGTTCCACGCGCCGTGCACGCCGATCGACATCCATAGCCGCCCGGTCAGCGCATAGAGCGCGCCCAGCATGATCCCCGCCTCGAGCGCGATGCACACCACGCTCATCACCGTCGCGCCGGGATTGAAGGCATGGCCAAGCCCGAACAGCGCCGCCGATGCGGCAAAGGCGACCACCGGCCCGAACGCGCGCCACAGCAGCCGCAGGATCACGCCGCGCACCAGCAATTCCTCGACCACTGCCGATTGCAGCGCCAGCCCGGCCCCGCGCCATGCCGGTGCTGCCCCGTGCCACTCGAAGCTGTAGAGCCCCGCGCCGATCAGGATCGTCATCACCGCCACGAACATCGCCGAACCAAGGCCAAGGCCGATCGCGAGCTGTCCCGCTGCCGGCTTGAGCGCAAGCTCGCCCGGCCAGCGATCCTCTCCCAGCCGTACCAGCAAGGTGTAGATGCCCAGTGCGATCAGGCAGGCGAGGCCATTGGCGGCAAGGCCCAGCACCGGATCGCCCTTGGGCAGCAATTGCTGCACCGGCACCATCGCGACACGCAGCGAAAGCCCGATCAGCACAGCCATGCCCAGCATCCAGGCGACTGCCCGCAGCCAGCGCAGCTTGCCCGGCTGCAGGATGCGCCGCGCGCCGAGCGCGATCGGAATGGCGGAATGAATGCTCAAAATATGTCCCCCTCGAAATGCGAATGCGAGGATGTTCGCAAGGGGCGTGCCACATGCGGAACGACCCGCCGGCGCTGGAGAAAGCGCGAGCGGGTCGAGCAGTCATTGGTGCATTTCGCTGTCGCTTGGCGCACATTCCCAATCGCAGTTGGGGATCGGCGCCAACTCAGGTCAGGCGACGTCCTCGACCTGGTCGAGATAGGCGCCATAGCCCTGCGCCTCCATCTCTCCCCTCGGCACGAAGCGCAGCGAGGCCGAGTTGATGCAGTAGCGCAGCCCGCCGCGGTCGAGCGGGCCATCCTCGAACACATGGCCGAGATGGCTGTCGCCATGCGCGGAACGGACTTCGGTGCGGATCATGCCATGGCTGGTGTCGCGCAGTTCGGTGACATTGGCGATCGGCTTGGTGAAGCTCGGCCAGCCACAGCCGGACTCGAACTTGTCGGACGACGCGAACAGCGGCTCGCCCGAGACGATGTCGACGTAAATGCCCGGCGCCTTGTTGTTGAGCAGCGGCCCGGTGCCGGGGCGTTCGGTGCCGTTCTGCTGGGTGACGCGGAACTGCTCGGGGGTCAGCGCGGCGATGGCTTCATCGGTCTTGCGATAGTCGGTCATGCAAATCTCCGTTTCGCTGCGCTATGTGGGTATCCGCATGGCAAAGAAGAAGCGCTATCTCACCGCAACCATGGCCGATGGCTATGTGAAGACGATCGGCCCCACCAACGCGCCTTTCACCCATTACTGGCGCATCGTCGCGCATCTCGGCGGCGGCAAGACCGAAGTGTTCTGGGGCCATGCCAAGTCGCTCAAGGAAGCGACGGGGAAGAAAGCCGCGCTGGCCGAAGCGGCGAAGCAGCGGGGGTGGGAGGGCTATGATTTCGAAGTGGTAGAGCTGGTGGAGGGGTGAGATGGTTCTTCTCGGTATCCCCATTCTTCTCCGTCATCCCCGCGCAGGCGGGGATCCAGAGCCAAGCAGGACTGGCCGGGCAGAGTAACCCTGGATCCCCGCCTACGCGGGGATGACGGGGAGATTTAAACTGGCGGACTAAACCGCGGGGCAGGGGCGGGCTGAACCACACCCTCCCGTTCGATAAACGCCCCCCGCGCGACATTGTGCGGATGCGCCGGCGCTTCGGCCATCGACAGCACCGGCGCGAAGCAGATGTCGGTCCCCTCCATCAGCGCACACCATTCCTCGCGCGTCTTGGTCCGGAACAGCGCTGCCAGCTTGTCCTTGAGCGCCGGCCAGGCGGCGGGGTTCATCTGCGCATCGAAATCGGGATCCCTATCCAGCCCCGTCACCGCGCGCAGCTGGGCATAGAATTGCGGCTCGATCGCCCCGATCGCGACATGCTTGCCGTCGGCGGTCTCGTACGTGTCGTAGAAATGCGCCCCGGTATCGAGCAGGTTCACCCCGCGTTCGTCGCGCCAGCCCAAAGTGGAGCGGAAGCCCCAGACCATGCTCATCAGCAGCGCCGCGCCCTCGGTCATCGCGCAGTCGATCACGCTACCCTGGCCGCTGATCCGCGCCTGGAGCAGCCCCGCGCTCATCGCAAAGGCAAGCAACATACCGCCGCCGCCGAAATCGCCCACTGCGTTCACCGGCGGCGTCGGCTTCTCGCCCGCTCGCCCGAACGCGTGGAGCGCCCCGGCCAGCGCGATGTAATTGATGTCGTGCCCGGCCGCCTGGGCCAGCGGCCCGGTCTGCCCCCAGCCGGTCATCCGGCCATAGACAAGCCCCGGATTGGTCGCGTGCAGCTCGGCCGGGCCCAGGCCCAGCCGCTCCATCACCCCTGGGCGAAACCCCTCGATCAGCCCGTCCGCGCCGGCCGCCAGTTCGCGGACTTGCGCGATCCCGTCGGGCGATTTGAGGTCAACCTCCACCGCCGTCCGCCCGCGCAGCAGCGGGTCGCGCGGGTTGGGCGGCTGGCCGGGGCGGTGGAGGTACAGCACCTCCGCCCCATGATCGGCGAGCATCATCCCGCAAAACGGCGCCGGGCCGATCCCGCCCATCTCGATGATCCGGATGCCGGTAAGGGGCTGCATGGGAACTCCTCTCGTACGAGCCTGTCGGACATTCAAACCCTCGTCACCCCGGGCTTGACCCGGGGTCCCGCTGCCTTGCTCAAAGTAGGAAGAAGCGGGGCCCCGGCTCGAGGCCGGGGTGACGGTAGTTCAGGTCGAGTAAGAGCTCAGCGCGGCGCCATCCGGATGCCGCCGTCCAGCCGCACATCCTCGCCGTTGAAATAGCCGGTCTCGATCATGCACAGCGCGAGATTGGCATATTCCTCGGGCCGGCCCAGCCGCTTGGGGAAGGGCACCGAGGCTGCCAGCGCATCCTTCACCGGCTGCGGCGCGGCGGCGAGCAGCGGCGTGTCGAAAATCCCCGGCAGGATCGTGTTCACGCGGATGCCTTCGCCCATCAGGTCGCGTGCGATCGGCAGCGTCATGCCGACCACGCCGCCCTTCGACGCCGAATAGGCCGCCTGGCCGATCTGTCCGTCCTCGGCCGCGACGCTGGCGGTGTTGACGATCGCGCCGCGCTCGCCGTCTTCCTGCGGCTCCAGCGTCAGCATCCCTGCCGCCGACTTGGCGATGCAGCGGAAGGTGCCGACCAGGTTGATCTGGATCACCCAGTTGAACGCCTCGAGCGGGAAGTGGCGGATCGACCCGTCTTCCTTGGCCCGGCTCGCGGTCTTCACCGCATTGCCGGTGCCCGCGCAATTGACCAGGATCCGCTCCTGCCCATGCGCTTCACGCGCCTTGGCGAAGCCGGCGTCGACGCTTTCGTCGGACGTGACGTTCACTTCGCAGAACACCCCGCCGATCTCGGCGGCGACGGCCTCGCCCTTTTCCTTTTGCAGGTCGAAGATCGCGACCTTCACGCCCTTGGCGGCCAGCGCCCGCGCGGTCGCCGCGCCCAGCCCCGAAGCGCCGCCGGTCACCACCGCGGCCACAGTATTATCGAGCTTCATTCATCCCCTCCTATGATCTCAAAGCCGCTCGACGATCGTGACGTTCGCCAGGCCGCCGCCCTCGCACATCGTCTGCAGTCCGTAGCGAAGGCCCCGCTTGTGGAGCGCGTGGACCAGCGTCGCCATCAGCTTGGTGCCCGAGGCGCCGAGCGGATGGCCCAGCGCGATCGCGCCGCCATTGACGTTGAGCTTCGCCGGATCGCCGCCGACATGCTTGAGCCAGGCCAGCGGCACCGGCGCGAAGGCTTCGTTGACTTCGTACAGGTCGATCTCGTCGATGCTCATGCCCGCGCGCTTGAGCGCCCGGTCGGTCGCGAACAGTGGCTCTTCGAGCATGATGACGGGATCGCCGCCGGTCACCGTCAGGTTATGGATGCGCGCCAGCGGCGTCAGGCCATGCGCCTTGAGTGCCGCTTCGGACACGATCAGCACCGCGCTGGCGCCGTCGCAGATCTGGCTGGCATTGGCCGCGCTGATCATCCCGCCCTCGGCGAGCAGCTTGACCGAACCGATGCTCTCCAGCGTCGCATCGGCGCGGATGCCCTCGTCGCGGCTATGGATCGCCGGCCCCTCGGGCGTCTCGACTTCGAGCGGCACGATCTCGGCACTGAAATCGCCACGCTCGGTCGCGGCGGCGGCGCGGCGATGACTCTCCAGCGCATAGGCGTCGAGCTGTTCGCGGGTGAAGCCGTGTTTGCGCGCCATCATCTCGGCGCCCATGAACTGGCTGAACTGCACGCCCGGATAACGCGCTTCCTGGCGTGGCGACTTGGGGCCGCCCAGCCCGGCCTGGGCGAACAACATGCCGGTGGAGCCCATCGGCACGCGGGTCATGCTCTCCACGCCGGCCGCGATCACCACGTCCTGCGTGCCCGACAGCACTGCCTGCGCAGCGAACTGGATCGCCTGTTGCGAGCTGCCGCACTGGCGATCGATCGTCACCGCCGGCACGCTTTCGGGCAGGCGCGAGGCGAGCACGGCGTTGCGGCCGACCTGGAAGCCCTGTTCGCCGCCCTGGCTCACACAGCCCATGATCACATCCTCGATCGCTGCCGGATCGATGCCGCTGCGATCGGCGACGGCGTTGAGAACTTCGCCCGCCATGTCGGCCGGGTGCCATCCGGCGAGCCGGCCGCCGCGCCGCCCTCCCGCCGTGCGAACGGCTTCGACAATATAGGCGGTAGGTGCTGCCATTATCCTGCTCCTGTCCATTTTCGAATCAGCGGTACCAGCCCCGGCTAATGCGATCAACGCACTTAATCACCTGACTAAGTAAATAGTGGCAGCGTGAAATTGGCTGCTCTATGCTCGCGCCAAGCAGAGTCTGGAGGAGAGGGAAATGACCGCGTTCGACCGCGATTTCACCATGACGATCGGCGGCCAGCCCGTGGCCGGTGGCGCGACGATCCCGGTGCTCAATCCCGCAACCGAGGAAGCCGTAGCGGAAGCCCCCGATTGCAGCGCGGCCGAGCTCGACGCCGCCGTTGCCGCTGCCCGCGCCGCCTTTCCCGGCTGGCGCGCGACTCCGCTGGACCAGCGCCGCGCCGCGGTGGCGAAGATCGCCGAAGTGATTTCCACCAATCTCGACCAATTCGCCCGCCTCTTCACCCAGGAACAGGGCCGACCGGTCGGCAAGGCGACCGAGGAGCTGATGGGCGCCGCCTTCTGGGCCGCCAGCGTCGCCAAGCAGGAAATCCCGGTGCTGGTGAACGAGGATACGCCTGACCGCCGCTCCGAGACCCGCCGCGTGCCGATCGGGGTGGTCGGCGGGATCGTGCCGTGGAATTTCCCGATGCTGCTCGGCGTATGGAAGATCGCCGGCGCGCTGCTCACCGGCAACACGCTGGTCATCAAGCCCTCGCCCTTCACCCCGCTGACCATGCTCAAATTGGGCGAGCTGATGCGCCCGCATCTGCCGGCGGGCGTGTTCAACGTGGTCAGCGGCGGCGACCAACTGGGCCCCTGGATGACCGCGCATCCGGGCATCGACAAGATCAGCTTCACCGGCTCCACCGCCACCGGCAAGCGGGTGATGGCCAGCGCCGCCGCCAATCTCAAGCGCGTCACGCTCGAGCTGGGCGGCAATGACGCGGCGATCGTGCTCGGCGATGTCGATGTGGCGAAGGTCGCCGAGCCGCTGTTCTGGTCGGCCTTCGGCAATAACGGCCAGGTCTGCATCGCGACCAAGCGGCTCTATATCCACGATGCCGCCTATGACGCGCTCGCCGCCGAGCTGACCGCGATCGCCAACCGGGTGAAGACCGGCAACGGGCTGGAGCAGGGCACCGACCTCGGGCCGGTCCAGAACCGCGCGCAGTTCGAGCGGGTCAAGGCGCTGGTCGAGGATGCGAAGGCCGAGGGGTTGCGCTTCCTTGCCGGTGGCGAGGTGCCGGAAGGGAAGGGCTATTTCGTGCCCGTCACGCTGGTCGACAATCCGCCCGAGGACAGCCGCGTCGTCGCCGAGGAAGCGTTCGGCCCGGTCCTGCCGCTGATCCGCTTCGACGATGTCGAGGATGTGATCGCGCGCGCTAACAACAGCGATTACGGGCTGGCCGGCTCGGTCTGGTCGGCGGACACCGACGCCGCGCTCGCCATTGCCGAGCGGCTCGACACCGGCACGGTCTGGATCAACGAGGCCCAGCACGTCACCCCCTGGGCGCCGTTCGGCGGCCACAAGCAATCGGGGATCGGCGTCGAGAACGGCACCGAGGGGCTGCTCGAATATACCAACGCCCAGACGATCTCGGTGCGCAAGTGATGCAGTACGAGCAGATCCGCTACGAGGTTGCCGAGGGCATCGCCACGCTCACCCTCAACCGGCCCGACAAGCTCAACGCCTATTCGATCCGGATGATGGAGGAGATGATCGACGCGTTCGACCGCGCCGATGCCGATGACGAAGTCGGCGCGGTGATCGTCACCGGCGAGGGTCGCGCCTTTTGCGCGGGTGCCGATCTCGAGATGGGCGCCAAGGTGTTCGACGCCGCCGGCGGCCCGGACTCGCCGATCCGCGCCGACGGCTCGATCGACTATGCCAGCCCGCATGCCCGCGACTATGGCGGCCGTCTGACGCTGCGTATCTTCGAAAGCCTCAAGCCGGTGATCGCGGCGGTCAACGGCCCGGCGGTCGGCATCGGCGCCACGATGCTGCTGCCGATGGACATCCGCCTCGCCAGCGACACGGCGCGCTTCGGCTTCGTCTTCGCGCGGCGGGGGATCGTCCCCGAAGGCGCGTCGATGTGGTTCCTGCCGCGCATCGTGGGGATCGATCGCGCGCTCGAATGGTGCATGAGCGGGCGGCTGCTCGGCGCCGAGGAAGCGCTGGCCGGCCGGCTGGTCCGCTCGCTCCACGCACCCGACGACCTGCTCCCCGCCGCCCGCGCGCTGGCCCGCGAGATCGTCGATAATGCCGCCCCGGTCTCGGTCGCGCTCACCCGCCAGATGCTGTGGCGCGGGCTCGGCATGGCGCACCCGATGGAGGCGCACCGGATCGACAGCCGCGGCGTGCTGGCGCGTGGCCGCAGCGGCGATGCCCGCGAAGGCGTGATGGCGTTCCTCGAGAAGCGGGCTGCGGTTTTCCCGGACCGCGTGTCGGGCGGGATGCCGGATTATTTCCCGTGGTGGGAAGAGCCGGGCTATTTCTAACCCAACAGATCCTCTCCCGGAGGGAGAGGGGGACCGCCGCCGAAGGCGGTGGTGGAGAGGG